>VBOX01000072.1:0-16346 GCA_005893265.1 Candidatus Eiseniibacteriota bacterium
GGTGATGGTGTCTTCGCTGGCGCAGTGCGCGCCGTCCGGGATCGTTCCCCCCAGGACGTCCTGGCACACATATTTCCCAGCCTGCTGAAGCTCGCACGGGGTGTTCGGGTCCCACGGCGTCACATCGGCGAATTGAGGCACGGTGTTGACGTCGGTATGGAACCGCAAGCGGCAGAGCGAGGACTCGGGAATCTGGTAGACGAACCCCCTCCCGCCGACTTGGTCGTTGAGCAGGCAGGTCTCCTTTCCACAAGTTCCGGTGAGCGCGTCGCCGTCCAGGTCGGTGTACAGCCCGTCGAATACCTGTTGTGCCCGGATCGCGTTGTCCACCAGGGCCCCGCCGGCAGGGGTCGGCCCTCGGCCAAGGCCCATAACAAACGCCACGGAAATCGTGAGCGACGAATCGGGCAGAATGGACCGGAAAGGCCCTGTCGCCATGGTGACTCGGTAGTCGAGCGGCCTCGAGGACGTGATCTGCCCCACGAGATCGGGGTTCAAGGTCGGATCGGACATGAGCAGGTAGCGCTGCACGTCGTTGGTGGGATCCCCTCCGTTCGGGAATGACGCGTTTCCCGCGAAAAACTTGAACGAGGTGATGCCCACTCTTCGCGGGGCCGTTGCCCCGGTCGGGTCGGTCGTATGATTCAGGAACATGCACCCAATGAAGCCGGGCGCGTCCCCCCCTTTGTTGTCCTGGCTGCGAGCCGGATCGTCCGGGTTGTCCCACATGTATCCCATTTGGATCCGTCGCTTCACGAGATCCCCGGTCGATCCCACGTAGGTCACGGTTGAATCGAAGAGGCCGGCCTCGTCGTCGAGGTAGTAGCAATCGGGGCACGCTGCGCGGCTCCCGATGTCCATGTCGGCGAAGATGCCGACGAATACGTTCCTCAACGCGATGCCGCTGCGGTTGATGATCTTGTAGTCGATGCCGACGAAATCGTTTTGCCCCGGAGTCGCCCACGCATAGGAGGTCTGCTGGATCTTGATCCCGAGAGGAACGTGCTCGGGGCTCGCGGCCCGGGTATTTTCTCCGTCGTCGAAGTATTCACTGGCGAACATTTGCTGGCCGATAGCGGCAAAGTCCTCGTCGCAGAGCCCGTCCCCGTCGTCGTCTTCGCCGTTCAGGAAGTCCTCGTCGATCCGGCCGTCACCATCATCATCGGGATTCAAGCTGGCCGAGATGATCCGGTTTCCTCCGGGTGCCCCTTCGTATGTTTCCCGCACGTCGGCCACCTTGTCGAGAGGAAGGGGGACGCATGGATTTCGCGGCAGGAACGTGGGGGACATCTCGAAGTCACGGATGGTCCTACCGATGCTCGTGGTGACATGCGGAATCCCGCTCGCGTCGAGCGCCCCGACCCATAGACCTGCAGCGTAGAGGTAATCATTCCCCGAGCCGGGGGGCCACTCGGCACCCGGCACGTTCGAGAAGACCCCGTAGAAGGGGCTTCCCGTAACACCGTAGTTGCTGACTTGCAGATGCAACTGGCCGGCAGTGTGAACGAATTTGCCGTCGTTGCGGAACACGGGGTGCTGACCCGTACGACCCTGTACCGGCTCGAGCTGCATGAATGCGCATCTGGGGTGCCCGGTCGGAATGACAGATCAGCTTACGCGGGAACCATCGACCGGCTGTTCGTAAATCGTCGGGGGAGCGCGAGGGGGAAGCGCAAGGGGGGAAGACTCTCCCCGCCAATCTGCCGCGAGCGGTTCCTGCTGTCAAGCGGATTTCCGGCCTACGAAGCGGAAAATCGGTCGCGGGGCGGCGTCATGCAGGTCACTCAGGTGAGAAGGAACTACTTACGGGGCCGAGGACGTGGACTCAGTCCTTCCCCCCGCGCAGCTTGTCCGCGATCCCGCGCCCGAGCTGCACGACCGGCGCGAACTGCCGCGACTCCCGCATGAACTGCGCGGTCCACGCGTTCGTGCCCAGGTACTGGCTGTCGCCACGCAGCCAGTCGCGCCAGGCGATCGGGCACCCGATCCGCGTCAACGGGATCTCATCCGCGACAAAACCTTCCGTGTCCCCGTAGCGCACGAGAAAGCGGCGTCCCACCCAGATGCGCTGCTCGTCGGGCTCGGTGGGGGCCACCCCGTACCAGGCGAGCGTGCCCAGGTACCGCATGCGCTCCTCCCCCCGCGGCGGGATCGATCTGTAGGCCCAATGCCCGCGACGGTCGAGCAGGTTCGCCCAATTCTCGACGGCCGCGAAGTCTGCGCTCGAGAGGTCGCACGTGTCCTGAGCCGCGCATTGCACCGCCTGCGCGAATGAGCGCATGGCGCGCGACTCGCGGGTGCAGCCGGCCGAGTCAAGACGGGCGGCCTCGTGGGTGACGAAGCCGTTGCTGTCGCTCAGGGCGAGCCTGAAGAAGTTGGTGTAGATCCGCTGCGTCCCGCGAACGGACGCGAAGCGCGCGGCATCGCTCTCCTGGGCCATCACGACCGGCTCCAGGAGGACTCGCCGCCATGCCTCCCGCGCGATCACGCGCCCGATGCCCGGAACAGCAAGCACGCGCTCTTGAACCTTCGGGTTGGAGAGCGAGCTGCTCCACGTGCCGATGCGGTAGCCCATCGAGTACCCCGAGAGCGTTCCGAGCACGACGGCAGCGGCAGAGACCGGTTTCACGAAATCGAGGGTCGTCTGGTAGAGCTCGTCGAACTGCCCGGGAAGGAGCGCGTGAGTTGAAGAATCAGGAAGCTCGAGCCAGAAGCCCCGGTCCACGTGGCCGCGCACCTTGAGAGGGAGGTAGCGCGTGATACTGATCGCCCGCCGGTAGTCATGGCCGCGTACCGGCGCCTCGAAGCGCCGCTCGTCGATATCGTACTGCCGGAAGACACGGCCGCGGGTCGAGAGCTCGACCACAAAGCGGGCGGCCGAGTCGGACGGCGTCTCGCGGTAGGACACCACGCTCAGATTCTCGAACAGCTCCTCGAAGGGGATGGCTTTGGGGTCGGGGTGCACTTGCTTCCCGACCACGAAACCCAACGCGCACAGCGCGAACAAGAGCGTCAGGAGCTGGCTCTTGAGCAGGAACTTGGCGACCCGAAGAGCGAGTTGAATGAGCTGCGTCTTGCGCAGCCGGCGTTTCTTCACGAAGCGCGCTCCGTTGATGTTGGTCCTAGGGACGAGAGTGCACGGCGCCCCGGACCTGCCGGGGCCGCGCAGATGCATCATACTTATCGGCGCGACGGGGCACTTCTTCAGCCCCGGTAGGGTTTAGATCTCGCGGGCGCAAGCTGGCCAAATGTCCCGGCCGGATGGACGGGCCAAGGCTCGCATGCCGCCTCAGGGGGGCACAGGGTTGATCGGGCTCCGGATACACTGGCTCATACCCCCGCTTCTCGCGGGACTCGTGTCTGCCGCGGGTGCCGCGATCCACCTCGATCCCCCATGGTGGGCTATCGTCTTCGCCGCCCTCTGCCTTGTCCCACTCGCGCGACGCGATCGCTACGTCTGGCTGCGGGTGGCCTTGCTCGTCGGGGCCTCGTGGGGTGCGTTGAGCCTTGCCATTATGGGCAGCGCTTGGCTCTACCGCTTCATCCAGGGCCCGACAAACGCTGCAATCGGCGGGGTAATAGGCGCGTTGCTAGTGGGTATTGCGGCACGACTGCTCGTGCCCCTCAGGTTGAAAGCAAGAGCCGTGGCGACCATGGTAGCGCTCGCCGCGGGCGCCGGGGCGGTTCTCGGCGCGGGGCCCACCCTGGCCGGTTACATCGGCGTATTCCTGTGGCAGCTCAGTGTGGGCGGAGTTCTGGCGCGGGCCCGCACGGAGCGCGCTCCCACAGGGGTATTGCAGGAGGAGATGGCATGAAGCGATTTGTCATCGGATTGTTGGCCCTTGGCAATGCGGTCATGGTCGGCTTGGCGCCAGGCGCGGAGCGCGATCTGGCCGCCGAGGTTCGCGCGGCGGAGCGCGCCTTCGCCAAGACGATGGCGACCCGCGACCTCAAGTCCTTTTCGGGTTACGTCTCTGAGGAAGGGGTTTTCTTCGGCGGAAAGGGCCCGCTTCGCGGGAGGGGAGCGGTGGTCGAAGCCTGGAAGCGTTTCTTCGAGGCCAAGGATCCGCCCTTCTCGTGGGAGCCCGAGGTCGTGGAAGTGCTCGGCTCCGGCTCTCTCGCGCTGACCAGCGGACCGGTGCATGATCCGGAGGGCAAGCTGATCGGTACATTCACAACGATCTGGCGCCACGAACCGGACGGCCGGTGGAGGGTCGTGTTCGACAAGGGCTGCCCGGTTTGCGAACCCGAGAAAAGGCCCTGATCCTTTTAACATGCCTCATCCTGGCCACAGCCCTCCACCAAGCGGGCCGACATCGCCACCGCGCATAACTACCTTGTCGCGGCAATGGACGCGGCCATGTCCGGGAAGAAGGTAGAGACCGCCGCGACCCAGCCGTACGGGTGCAGCGTCAAGTACTAGGTTCGGGCCGATCCCCGCGCGCAGCGCGCGCCGTGTGGAAAGGAATGAGGGCCCCAGCTTGGAAGCCGGGGCCCTGCCTATGGTTCAACGGCCGTTCGACGCGTTGAGTCGCGAGGCGCTGGAATCCTGCACCGTCGATTTCGACGGCGTACTGTTGGTGGCCGGGGCTGGAACTCGATCGTTTTCTGCAGGCGGCTGACCGATAGCCGCAAGGACCTTGTGCTTTACATCCTGAACTCCCTCAATGCCTGCGAGGGCATCCGGACCCATCAGCACGCTCCATCCAGCTGCGACCGTGGCCACGAGCGCCAACAGAATCGCCAGCACGCCGGCTCTCGCGCCGCGCCGGAGCGAACGCAATTGTCGCTCGGTTATTGTGGCGGGCTCATCGAGATCGGCCGCGCCTTCCCAACGGTTTCTCATGGCTTCCTCCCTTCCATGGGTCGCACGCGCGTTGCGGGCGTGTCCCTGGGCGGATGACCCTCAAGCGGCGTGCCAGCGGCACGGACAGGCGCTCTCGAAGCTGGCAGAACCTCAAACCTAGGAGAGACTTGGGGTGGGGCGCGATGAAGGGGTCGCCGACGGTATTCGTTCCAGGCCCTGGCCACCTGAGTTGTACCGGGGGAGGCTAGGGCGGCCGAGATGGGACACACCGCCCCTCGAATCTCCGTGCCTCACAATTGGTGACTTGCATGGATCCGGCCGCTAGAATCCCGACCCATGGTGATGACCTTTGACACGCGCGTGACCGGTCGGATCTTCCAACGCTTCGCGCGTATCCCGCTATTCGCCGCGCTTGTGATCGCGGCCTGCTCGCGACCGGAGGCAAACACGCACCGCCTGCCCACCGGGGTCAGCCTGGACCCGGCTGGCTCCTCGATCGAGCTCGGGTCGATGCCGCTCGCGATGGCGTTCAGTCCCGATTCCGCGCGCGTCGTCGTTTTGCTGTGCGGACTTCGTGAGCAGGGGATCCAGGTTGTGGATCCCATACGCCGCAAAGTTCGCCAGACCCTCGTCCAGCCAGCCGCGTTTCTGGGTCTGGCGTTCGCCCCCGACGGGCATTTCCTTTTCGCGTCCGGTGGGAATCAGGACGTAGTCTATCGGTACGCGTGGCACGCCGACTCGGCAACCCTAGCGGACAGCATCAGGCTCGATCCCAAGGGTGCGGTCGGCCAGGGAGCCCGCTATCCATCGGGCCTCGGGTTCTCGCCGGACGGCCGATGGCTTTACGTCGCGGAAAATCTTGCGGACTCACTGGCCGTCGTGGACCTGGGCTCCGGGCGTGTCGTTCAGCGGGTGGCAACCGGTCGTTACCCGTATGGAGTCGTCGTGGGACCGGATGGGCGCGTGTACGTCTCCGCATGGGGTGGCTCGTGGATCGCGGCATTCAACCCCCGTGATGGCCGGCTCGTTGCGGGGTCACGCATTCCCGTCGGGCGCCATCCGTCGGCGTTGGCGCTGAACGCGCGGGGAACGCGCCTCTTTGTCGCGCGCGCGAGCTACGATCGGATCGCGGTCGTGGAGACGGGTCGCGATTCTGTGATCGCGGAGCTGAGCGACGCGGCTGCCCAGGGTCCGCCCGAGGGCGCCACGCCGAACGGCCTCGCCCTCTCCCGCGACGGCCGGACGCTCTATGTCGCCGAAGCCGACAACAACGCGACGGCAGTGTTCGCGCTGGGCCGCGCGACATCGGACGCGCCCGGTGCAGAGGGGGGTGACAAGCTTCTCGGGCGCGTACCGGTCGAGTGGTACCCGACCGCCGTGCTTCTTCGGGACCAGGCTCTCTTCGTGCTGAATGGCAAAGGGCTGGGCACCGGACCGAATCCCCGCCGACGTCAGCCTGGTGTCAAGGCCGCGCCCGACGCCAGGTCTTACACGCTTGGGCAGACAACCGGCTCGCTCACGGCAATCGCTGTCCCGACCGGACGCGCGCTCGACGCCCTGTCACGTCGCGTCGCACGCGCCGAAGGGTGGAACCGCGCGCGGGCGCGGGCAGCGTACCCACCGTTCCAGCACGTGATCTACGTCATCAAGGAAAACCGCACGTACGACCAGGTGTTCGGCGATCTGAGCGCCGGGGACGGGGACACCTCGCTCGTGTACTTCCCACGCGCCGTGACCCCCAACCATCACGCCCTCGCCGAGCGCTTCGGTCTCTACGACCGGTTCTTCGTGAACGCCGAGGTGAGCGGCGACGGTCACGATTGGACGACCGCCGCATACGCGCCGGACTACGTCGAGAAGACCATCCCCAGCCTCTATTCCGATCGTGGCCGGTCGTATGACTTCGAGGGAGAGAATCGAGACACGATCCCGGAGGACGACGTGAACGAGACGGGGACCGGCTATTTGTGGGACGCTGCCGCCCGTGCTGGAATCACGATGCGGAATTATGGCGAGTTCGCGCTCCGGGATCACTCCGGGCGGTGGACCGCCACCAAGCCGCTTCTCGCGGCGAACACCGCGCCCGCCTTCCCCGGCTGGGATCTCGATATCACCGATCAGAAGCGCGTCGACGCGTGGCTCGAGGAGTTTCGCGGCTTTGTGGCGGCGGGAAGAATGCCGGCGCTCAGCTTCCTGAGACTGCCGAACGACCATACGGCGGGCGGGAAGGCCGGGGCGCCGACCCCGCGCGCGTACGTCGCGGACAACGACCTAGCGCTGGGGCGTGTCATCGAGGCGCTCTCCCGCTCGCCGTTCTGGAAGAACACCATCGTGTTCGTGGTCGAGGACGACGCGCAGGACGGTCCCGACCACGTCGACTCGCATCGATCACCCCTCCTCGTCGTGTCCGCCTACACCGGGCCGGGCGTGGTCCATCGCTTCGCGAACACGAGCGACGTAGTGGCGACGATCGGGGACATCCTGAAGCTCGAGTCCCTGTCGCAGTTCGATCACTTTGGGCGGCCCCTAACGGAGATCTACTCACCCAAGCCGGACCTGAGCCCCTACGCCGCGATCGTTCCCCGCGTCCCGCTCGACGAGCGCAATCGGGCCCAGACCGCGGCCGCCCGCGAAACCCGACGGCTGAACCTGGCCCGCGAGGATCCCGGGGACGAGGATCTGTTCAACCGGATCCTATGGGCCATGATCAAGGGACCGCGCCAGCCCTACCCCGGGAAGCAGCGGGTGGCACTTCTCGAACGTCAGAGGGGCTGATTCCGGGCGCTTCAGTCTTGGGGTGCGACCGATGCCGGCAGCATGCCTACGCCCGGCGCTCGGACGCCCGCTGAAGCATTACAGCGACCGTGCCCAGAAGCTCGATTGTTTGGACCGGTTTCGTAAGGTAGGCCTCGGCGCCGTGGCTGAACCCGAGGAGTTGGTGTTTCGGCTGGTTCAGAGCGGTGAGCATAACCACCGGCAGAATCCACGGGTGATAGAGACGCCGCAGCTCGACACACACGTCGTAACCGCTCATGTCCGGCAGCATGAGGTCCAGGACGACTAGATCCGTCCTGTGCTCGGTGGCGAACGCCAGGGCAGGTTTCCCCGCATTCTCCACGTGAACGTCGTGGCCCGCCCGTTCCAGGTGGCCTTTGACGAGCCTCGCCAACGCTTCCTCGTCCTCGACCACCAGAATCCGCGCCCGCGAGCCATCCGACATGTATCCACTAGTCCCGGTCACGTACACCTCCGAAGCCTGAGATCGCGGGAGCGGTCCAAACCCCACCGTCTTGCCTGCCCTGAGTTATCGGAAAATTCGCCGTTTCGAACACAAAAATCGAGGGCTGCTCGAGCCGCCCGGCTCGGGGCTTGACACGCCATGTCACCCAGGGCCACGTTCTTGCGTTAAGTGGGGTGACGGCCCCAGTTGGATCCTCAGGCGTCGAATTTCAGCGCGGGAATGCCTCTGGGAGACCGCCGTCGATGGTTATGATGTCTCCGGTGGTATAGCGGAATCGCGCACTCGCCAGCAGCGCGGCGAGGTCTGCCACGGTCTCCGCCGGTATGAGCGATACGCCCATGACGTTCCGCCTGCGGTACGCCTCCAATTGATGCTCGATGGAGACGCCCCGCATGGCGGCGCGTTCCTTGACAAAACGTAGGAAGAGCGGCGTTTCAATCTGGTCGGCGTTGATGGCGTTGACTCGAATGCCGTCGTTGCCCAGCTCGACGGCGGCTACCCGCATTGCCTGTAGAAGCGCCGCCTTGCTCCCACCATACGCGGCGGCATCCCGCCCCGGGACCATTGCTGCCTTTGACACCGACGCGACGATCGAACCACCCAATTGCTGGCATCGCATGACGGACGCCGCGCCGCCTATTGCCAGAACGGCACCAATATAGTGGACATCGAGCTGATGCTGGAGATCTTCGCGTCGAATCTCAGTCATGCCCGCGAATCGGGGTGCCTGGCCGGCCGTGTAGAACAGACAATCGAGACCGCCGAACTCGAACACCGTCTGCCGAATCAAGCGTGCGAGACTCTCATCGTCGCGAACGTCCAGTTCGACGCCAATGGCGCGGGCTGGGTATGCTGCTCTGATTTCAGCCGCAACCGCATCCGCGGACGAGCGGTCGAGATCAGCCACCACGACGTGCGCGCCTTCCTCCGCGAAGCGCCGAGCGGCAGCCCTCCCGATACCGCTCCCGGCGCCGATCACGACCGCGACGTGGCGGGGGAGTAGCAAGGACGCTCTCTCTTTCTCGTCCTGCTCGTCGACCTTGCGCCGCTCCAGCGGCCAATGCTCGAACTCGAATACGTCCGCCTCGGAAAGGAACTGGAACGCGTCGATCGCCTCCGCGTTCGCCATCGTCTCGAGCACGGCCCGATAGCACAGATTGGCCGTGACGGCGCCCCGTTTATCCCGGGACGCGGTGATCATGCCGAGCCCTGGGGCAAGCACGACCTTTGCCCAATCGTCCAGCGGAGGGTTGCCCTCAGAGGCGTGTCGCGCGTGATAGTCCTCGTATTCCTTGCGCTGCCCCCCGAGCTGAGAGCGCACCGCCGCGGCCATTTCGCCCGCCGGTGCGGATGGATCGAGGTCTAGCCAGGTTGGAAGGGGCCCTGCACGCAGGATATGCTCGGGCGTCGCCATCCCGCGCCGGACGAGTGCAGGCAGGCGCTGGTTCGCGAGCGCGGTCAGGACATCGTCCGCGTCATCGAAATGCAGGATCACGCGATTCTTCGATCCAAGCACGCCGCGAACGACGGGCAGCACGAGCTCGGCAACGCGCCGGCGAACATCCGCCGGTGGGATCGGGGCCGGCACAGCTCCCGGCACCGCCCGGCTGCGACGCTTCGCGGCCAGGTAGTCCTCGATCGCATTCACGGTGCGCAACAATCGCGTGTAGCACTCTCGCGGATTCTCCCCCCACACCACCAGGCCGTGATGCGCTAGTGCCAGCCCGATTGCCTCGCGCGGCAACCGATCCACAACGCCGCTGACCGCCCGTGCCAGCGGGAACCCCGGGCGCACGTACGACACGTACACAATTTCTCCAGCGAACAGCTCGGCGACGAGGCGCTCCGCCACCGCGTCGCTCACGTTGGTGAGGCTCATCGTCGCGACGTCGTGGGTGTGCGCGATGACTCGATGGGGGAGGAGTGAGTGGAGCGGGGTCTCGACGCTCGGGGCGGGTCCATCCGTCAACATGGCGCGTGCCATGAACCGCATCATGTCGACGTCGAGCATCCTCTCGGCGGTCCGCAGCGCGGTCAGTGCCGAGAGCGATAGGCGTGTGAACCCCTCGCCACCGACGGTGCGAAGATCGGTGCCGCTTCCCTTGACGAGCAACGAATCCCCGACCTTGATCGACGTGTTACCTCCGCCGGGCTGCACAAGGCGGGGTTCGCGCCCGATGAGGTTCGAGAGGTAGACGAGCTGTGCGAGTTCGTCCGCATCGGGCGCGGGTCCGTCGGCCCAACGATCGTCGATTCGCGCGGGAGTGCCGTGAGCCAGCATGCGCATTATTGTGAATTCCTACCTCGTGGAATGCCGTTCAAGGGCCTAGGCATCGGCGACGATAAACTCCAGCGAAGTTTTCTCCCAGAGGGATCTTAAACGCCTTCGGCTATGCTCGAGGAGGCCCCCAGACCTGTCGCGTCGAGGGTAGCCTAGAGGAAACGGAGGAGAGCCAATGCCGAATCGGCAGCCACAAGGGTTTCTCGCCACCCCCGCCACGGGCAAGGGTCCAGGCCTGTTGGTCCTGCATGCCTGGTGGGGACTGAATGAGACCATCAAAGCGCTTTGCAAGCGGCTGGCCGCGGAGGGTTTCGTGGCCTTTGCGCCCGACCTGTATCACGGCAAGGTTGCAGCCACGATCGAGGACGCCAAGACTCGCAGCAAGGAGCTCAACGAGACCCAGGCCAAGTCCGACATCGCCGAGGCCGTCAGCTTCTTGAGCGGGCGCGCCGACCTTGCGGGTCCAGACCTCGGAGTGATTGGTTTTTCCCTCGGGGTCTACTTTGCGCTGGGTCTCTCGACGGAGGATCCGGACCGCGTGCGGGCCGTTGTGGTCTTCTATGGCACCGGAGGTGGAGACTACAAAAGATCGAAGGCGGCCTATCTCGGCCACTTCGGGGAAACCGACGACTATGAACCGGCATCCGAGGTCAAGAGTCTGGGGGACGCTTTGCGGGCGGCCGGTCGCCCGGTCACCTTTCATACGTACGCGGGCACCGGGCACTGGTTCTTCGAACCGGATCGGACCGATGCATACAACGAAGCGGCGGCGAAATTGGCGTGGGAACGGACGGTGCCCTTTCTTAGAAAGGAGCTCGTCGCGGCAAAGCTGGTGACGAGGAAGGCTCCCCCCGGCTAGAGTTGCGTCCATGGCGCTACCCCCCGACACCCGGCTCGGACCGTACGAAATCGTCGGACCTCTCGGCGGGGGAGCCATGGGTGAGGTCTACCGCGCGCGCGACAAGCGGCTGGGGCGGGATGTCGCAATCAAGGCGCTGCCCCCCGCGTTCGCCGCCGACCCGGCGCGGCTGTCCCGGTTCCGGCGCGAGGCTCAGACGCTCGCTTCCCTGAATCACCCGAACATCGCGGCGATCTACGGGCTCGAGGAGGCCGACGGCGCGCCTCACTTAGTCCTCGAGCTTGTCGAAGGCGAGACGCTCGCAGCGCGCTTGGCGCGCGGGGCGCTACCGCAGAGCGAGGCGCTGGCGCTGGGCATCCAGATCGCGGGCGCGATCGAGGCCGCCCACGAGCGCGGCGTCGTCCATCGCGATCTCAAGCCGGGCAACGTCATGATCAATCCGGCGGGGACGGCGAAGGTGCTCGACTTCGGCCTCGCGAAGAGCGATCCGGGACCGGCGAGCGGCGGCGCGCTCTCGGACTCGCCGACGCTCTCAGGACACCCGGACGCCACGGCGGCCGGAGTGATCCTCGGTACCGCAGCCTACATGAGCCCTGAGCAGGCGCGCGGCAAGCCGGTGGATCGGCGAAGCGACGTGTGGTCGTTCGGCTGCGTGCTCTTCGAGTGCTTCACCGGGTGTCCGGCCTTTGCCGGCGAGACCGTGTCCGATCTGATCGCGCGAATCCTCGAGCGAGAGCCCGACTGGTCAGCGCTGCCGGCGGGCACGTCGTCGAGGATCCGTGAGATTCTACGACGTTGCCTGCGTAAGAACGCCGACGAGCGGCCGCGCGACATTCGCGACGTGCGGCTTGAGCTCTGTGACGTCGCCTCCGGCGGCGGAAAGGCCGCCGCGGGTCGAGAGAAATCGATCGCGGTGCTGCCGTTCGAGAACCAGAGCGGGGCCGACGACGAATTCTTCGCCGACGGCGTCACCGATGAAATCCTGAACGCGCTCGCGCAGGTCGAGGGGCTGCGGGTGGCGGCGCGCGCGTCATGCTTCGCGTTCAAGGGCCGGAGGGAGGACCTGCGCGCGATCGGCGAGAAGCTCGATGTGACCACCGTGCTGGAAGGGACCGTCCGCCGGGCGGGCCCGCGGCTGCGCATCACCGTGCAGCTCGCCAACGCCGCCGACGGCTACCAGCTCTGGTCGGAGCGCTACGATCGCGAGATGACGGATGTCTTCGCGGTGCAGGACGAGATCGCAGGCGCCATCGCCACGCGGCTGCGCGGGACCATGCATGCCGAAGCGGACCGGAGCCGCGCGCGCAGCGGTACCAAGAACCTCGAGGCGTACGAGTTGGTGCTACGGGGCCGTGCGTTGCTGATCAAGCGTGGCCGGTTTATGCTGCAGGCGATCACCCTCTTCGAGAAGGCGATCGCGATCGATCCGCAATACGCTGAACCTCTGGCGTCCCTATCCGATTCCTACAGGCTGATGGGCACGTTCGGCGTCGCCCCGTTCGCCGAGGTCATGTCGAAATCGAAGGCACTGGCCGAGCGGGCTCTGGTGATCGATCCGAGACTTGTCGAGGCATGGGCGACGCTGGCAGCCGTGGAAGAGCAGTACGATCGCAACTACGCGCAATCCGACTCGCTGTACGCGCGGGCGCTGGAGCTTGAGCCGCGCAACGCGACCACCCGCGCTCAGTGGGCGCTGTGGAGGGTCATCCGCGGCGTGATGACGGACGAGGAAGGCCTCGCCCAGCTTCGCCGCGCCGTTCAAGACGATCCGCTCAACCCCTGGGTCGGTGGCATGCATTCCTACCTTCTCGGGATCACCGGGAAGCACGAGGAATCGACGGTCGAGGCGGAGCGCTCCATGGGGCTCGACGCGGAATCTTTCTTCGCACGCTGGAACCTGATGCGCGCCCATGCGTGGGCGGGTCACTACGACCGCGCAATCGAGGAAGCGCCGACCTTGTTAGGCGATTCGGGCCGCCACAACTGGGCGCTCGGTCTGCTGGCGTGGACGTACGGTCGTGCCGGCCGTACGGACCACGCGCGCGCGTGCTACGACGAGTTGGAGGGGCGCTCGCGGCACGAGTTCGTATCGCCCTGCTGGCTCTCGGTGGCGGCCGGTTGCGCGGATCTCGAGGAGCCGGCGATTGGCTGGGCAGAGCGTGCCGTGGCCGATCGCGATCCGCTGCTGCTCTGGTCTCGCAGGCTCCCATTCTGGGAATACCACCGCGCGCGTCCTCGATTCAAGGAGGTCATGCGCGGGGTGTGGGAATGAGGCTCGGTCCGGGGCCAGCCTACGCGGGTCCTCCCGGGGTGCTTGTCGTCGGCTCCGAAAGTCGATACCAGTCGACGCGCCGCGTGATGATAATCACGACCGCGAGCGCTACGAACAGGAGAAGGGCGCCAAGGAGCAGGGCGTAGTCCTCCGACTGGAGAATTACATAGAGGAAGCCGTACAGCGTCCCAAGCAACCCGCAGAAGACAGCCCCCCGCGCAACGCTGCCCAGAACGTGCCCTACATAGAAGGTGGCGAGCCCGACGCACGCGCCGGCCGCGATCAGGTAGGAGGCAGCGAACGGCAGATGCTCCGAGAGAGAGACAAGCAGCAGGAAGAACAGCGCGACCGCGGCCCCGCACAGGGCATACTGGATCGGATGCACGGCCATCCGGCGCAGGACCTCGAAGAGAAAGAACGTAACGAAGGTCAGGAAGACAAATAGGAAGCCGTACTTCACCGCGCGTTCGGATTGCACGTATACATCGACCGGCTGAACGAAACGAACACCGAGGTCGGTGTTGGGGAACGCCGAAGTTCCGCCGGCGGCGTCGGTGGGCATGGGAACGCCGCGGCTCATGTTGTCCCGGACGTGTGCCATGGCGTCGTCGACCCCGGTGGCGAAGCGTGACAGCTTCCAATTCGCCCGGAAGCCACGCGCGGAAACGGTGCGCTCATCGGGCAGGAACGCGCCCACGAAGCTAGGGTGGGGCCAGTCGGACGACACCTCGACGTCGGTGGCGGCGCCGACCGGGAGAAACAGGAGGCGATCGGTGCCCAATAGCTCAAGGGTTCCGTCGAGTGCGACACGGCGTCCGGCGGCGCCCGGGGGGAGCGTCACGCTGAATCCGTTCCTGAGCCAGCCGAGACCGGCGCCGGGGCGCGCTTCCAGGATCGCGCCGTCGACCTTCACCTGCGGAATCGCGCGGATGCCGCGCGGATCGGAGACTCCGAAGACGACCTCGGCTCTCGGCTCCTCCACCAAGCGGCGTTGGTCCATGCCGAACCGTGGCGGCAACGTAAAGGCAGCGGTGAACCCGGTGGCCGCCCGGAACACGGGCACGCGGTAGATCCCGCGCTGGCGCATCTCGACCCGAGCGCTGGAACGGATCCGCAGCGAATCCGGCAACAGAATGTCGAGGCCTTCCCGAACCTGCTCGGCTTCACCTCTCCCAGCCGCGGGAAGAAGCTCGCGATAACGCACGACGACGAGAGGGCCCACGAGGGTCTGACTCTGGGCCGTGCTCCTCGCGACCTCGGCGACCACCGTATCGCGATAGCGGGATCGGTCCCTGACCACTCCCCAAATCATAGCGAGCGGCACGATGAACGCCCCCGCCACGACACCCACGATGAGCGCCTTTAACGCTACGTTCGCCCGCATGTGAGGGCCCTCCTTGGTTGGCATGGGCACCCGGCCACCTCCCGTCCCCGGGTAGCTATACGAAGTACTTTACAATACAAAGTATGCTGCCGAAACGGGCGCGTGTCAAGGGCCCGTCTGGCGTGGAGACCCTCAGCAGAATTCGCAAGCTCATCAAGGAAGCAGCCGGACGCTGCTGGCCGCTACTCGACGTTGGGGATCCTAACGATGCTGCCCCTCGCCTGCGGGTCATTCGGATCCTTCACGACAGTGACGTATAGGTCCTTCCCGCCGGGGCCGAACGCCACGTTGGTAGTGCCGTCGCCAGCGGCAATCGGGAACACGTGCAGCAGCGTGCCGTCGGGGGCGATCTTCAGGATCTTCCCGCCGAACCACTGGGCGACGTACATGTTGCCCCTGCCGTCGATCTTCATGCTGTCCGGTCCCAGCCACCACGAGTCGCTCTTGTTCGGCGTCAGGTGATTCAGCAGGGCGAAATTCGCACGCTGACCAAGGGAGCCGTCGCCATTTACAGCGAACTTCAGAATGCAGTTCCCGACGGTCTCGCTGACGTAAAGCGTCTTCTGGTCCGGGGAAATGCCGATGCCGTTGGCGTAGTTGAGGTCGTTCGCGACCTCGACCCACTGCCGCCCGCCCGGCGCGAGGTAGAGGATTCTGCCGGCCACCGCGGTCGGAACGCTCTGATAGGGCCCGAACACGGTGGCATACGCGCCCCCGCCCGCCGTGACCACGATATCGTTGATGCCGCCATCGAACTTGCTGCCCTTGTCATCGGCGTCCCACCGGCGCAACTGGTTGCCCTTCATGTCGAGCTCGAGGATCGCGCCATGCTCGTCACAGCACGCGAGCAAAAAGGTCTTTTGCTTGGTGAACGCGAGGCCATTGTGGCTGCAGCCCGGCAGCGAGTTCAGAACGGTGGTCGTCTTGCCATCCCACTTCGAGAGCGTGCCCGATGTCCATGCCACGTAGTAGAGATTCCCGTCCACGAACAGTGGTCCTTCGGGACCGAGCACATTGGCCGCGACGGTCACCTCTTCGGCGCACGCGGCCGCCACGGTGAGCATCAAGCCAACAGCGATGCAGATGAGTCCACGGATTCTCATTCTGGATCCTTTCAGGGTGACGGGTTCCTGGAGGCGCGACAAAACCACAGACTAACTATACTCGTTTGTCAGGCTGACCGCAGACGCCCCCGGCCCGGTGTGCGCCCGGCACTGATCCAGCGATTGAGTGAAACGGCGCAGTTGTCGCTCCATCGTTCCCTCCTCTCAACCCCTCTCTCACACGTCTCTTAACCGTTTCAGCGTAAATAAAGTGGCGCCACGTAAGTTATTGTGATATCTTGTATTACATACAGACGGAAGTTCGATCCAGCGGTCATATATGGCTGTGTAGAACCCCGAGGCCGGCCCCGAGTACCACAGGGTCGGTCGATCCCCGTTGAGCGGAAATCCCGCGACTACGGGTCCAAACGGCAATAGGCCTGCGCTCCGGAGAATTTC
>VBOX01000072.1:16365-17068 GCA_005893265.1 Candidatus Eiseniibacteriota bacterium
TCGCGCGGTGCGATGAACGGGTTCAGCCGCTCGATCGCACGTGCGTTCGCCTTGGACTGGGAAGGAGTTGCAGAATGTCTCTCAAGATGAGCGAGTTTCACGGAGTGGATCCGGCCCACGTCACCACGCTTCGCACGGCCGGCATCGAGAACACGGACGATCTGATGAAGATCTGGAGCGACAAGGAAAAACGCGCGGGCATCGTGACAAGCACGGGCATCTCCGAGGAGAATTTCATGAGATTCGCGGCCATGGCGCGGCTCGGACGCGTGAAGGGAATGGATCTGCGACATCTCGACGTTCTCGTCGCAGCAGGCATCGATGGGCCGAAGAAGCTCTTCAGCTACACGCCGGAGACCCTGGTGAAGCACCTAGGCGAGGTGGCGGCTGAGAGGAAGCTGACGGGCTCGCTCCCCACAGCAGAAGACATCGCCGCCTGGTTCGCAAATCCAAAGCCGGGGACGAACGGAAGTATTTCGACCCCGAAGCCCGAGGGTCCGAAGCCGGAACGCGCCATCGTCCATTAGTCGGCAGTGGGGGAGGCGCCCCCCTATCGACATCTCGATCCAAAGAAGCGCCTCTTTCCATCTCGGCCGCGATCGCTCGATCGCGGCCGAGTTTCTTTTGCGGCGAGGAGTGGGGCACTGTTTGAGTGGATTAGCCACGGCGGACACGGTAAAGTACGTGGCCTCCAAGTAGTTGG
>VBOX01000073.1 GCA_005893265.1 Candidatus Eiseniibacteriota bacterium
GTTGATGGTGCTGGTGTAGTTGTCCGTGCCATCGGTCCAGTCAACGGACCCAAGATTGTCGTACGAGGCTTCGATGCCCCACGACGTCTTCGGCGCGATGCTGCGGAAGTAACCGGCACCGAAGGAGATCCCACCGCTGGGAGAATCGGTGGTGAACGGAGATGCCGCCTCAATCGAGGACTTGGAATAGCCGCCGTTGATTTCGAACGTGCCGGCACTGGGCGTCGCCCAAGCGGCCGCGGCAAACGCCATGACCAACACAAACGAGAACGACACCAAGGCAAACCGGTTCCGATTCATTGCGTGTTCCCCCTTAATGAACGAAGCGATTCTTCCGCCCAACCCTCGACCGCGCACGGCGACGGCGATGCCGCGGGGTCCCCTGACCTAGATGCATGAAGTTATCGGCATTCTGGGCCAGAACCTTGAGCGGCCCGGAGGGGGTCAGGCGTCGGGCAGCTCGACCTCGGAGCGAGGAACCCGGACCTCCGGAACTCTATGGAAGAACAGCCAATAGAGGACCGAGGCAAGGACGTAAAGCAGGGCGGCCAGGAGGAGCGGCTCGGTGTACCCCCGGCGTTCGATCAAGGTGCCGCCGATGTCGGCGCTCAGGCTCCAGGCCACGAACCAGGTGAGCGAAAGAAGGCTGTTCGTGATCGCGTGCTCGCGCTCAGGCACAACTTCCATCGCGAAGTGGGTCGTGAGCGGCTGGTTCATGTTCATGAGGCCGCCTCGGAGGAAAAAAGACGCGACCACGACCGGGAAGGAGGTCGAGAGCGCGAGCGCCACCATGAAAGGCACCGACGCGAGCTGGGTCAGGACGACGCCGCGCACGAGGCCGAGCCAGCGCGATACCGCCGGGCCGAAAAGATTCCCCGCCACCATGAATCCCTGCATCACCGAGAAGAGGACCCCGATTCCGGCGGGCGTCAGGCCGAACCGGTCCCGGAAGTAGAGGTTGAGAAAGGGAATGATGAGGCCGGCGCCCAGGCCGATGAGCGCTGCGGGCAGCGCGAGCCTGAGCTGGAGCCCCCAGTCCACATCGGCCAACTCGCGGATCTGATCCCACGCGGTCGGCGGCATCTCCTTGCCTGGCGATGGAACCGGCGAGGTCATTCGGTAGAACGGCACCGCCGCGAGGAGCGTCAAGACGCACGCCGTCCAGAGCGACCATCGGAGGGTGAGTCGGGTGCTCTCCGTCACGAGGTGAAAGAAATTTGGGAGCGCGCCTCCCAGGATCGAACCCACGATCGCCGACAGGAAGAACACCGTGAAGGCGGCGCTGAAAAGATACGGCCTCGACTCGGCGCTCACCTCGCGCATCACGACGGGCGCGATGGAGAGGCGGAAGATCGTCACGACGATGCCCGAGACGAACGCCGCGAGGAGCAAGAGCTCCGGAGCGGCAAGGGTCCCCTGGAGAAGGTAGGTCAGCGAGGCGAGCGCGCCCGCGACGACCAGCAACCTTTGGGTCGCGATGCGGCGGAAAAGGAACGCCACGGGCAAGGCCGCCACCGCCGCGCCGAGCGAGACCTTGGAGAGGATCTGCCCGATACCCGAATCGGTGTACCCCAGCTCACGCAGATATAGATTGAAGAGAAGCGAGAAGATCGACTGGCCGAGCCCCCACAGGAAGAGGCCGTAGAGGTAGAGGCGCGCGTTCCTCCCGGCGCCGCGCACCTGGCGCAGGTACTCCCCGATCACACGGCGCGGCAATCGACCCCCATCAGAACTTTCCCCGGGCCCGTTCCTTCGCCGGCAGGATTTCCAAACAGGTCGTCCACCAGCCGGTCCGGATCGTCTCGACGAACTCGGGGGGAAGCGCCTCCTCCTCCATCTCCCGCGCCAGCCCCTCGAAGTCGTACGCCACGGGGAGGAATCCCGCCTCTTCGCGCCCCGCTCCCAAGAGCGCATACCATGTCTCGGTACGCCCGTCGTTGGCCGGGCGCCCGACGGCCCCGGCGTTCACGAGCATGCCCCCGTCGGCCAGCGTCCGCTGCCAGTGGATCCCCGTATGCGCGCAGACGATTGTCTCGGCCTCGGCTTCGCGCAACATTCGCATCAGAAACGCGTCCGAGCACGCCGACTCCCAGAGGAACTCGTTGGTCCTGCGTGGGGACCCGTGACAGAGGAGGTACCGCCGACCACCGCGGGTGAACCGGATCGCCGGCGGGAGCTTGAGGAGCCAGCCGCGCTCCGCGTCGGTCGTGCGACGGTTCGTGTACTCGTAGGAAAGCTGCGCGAAGAAGTTATCGGACGGATGCGTGTAGCCGCAGCCGCAGTCGGGACGCCGGTGGGCCAGCGATTCGTCGTAGTTCCCGGCGATCGTGGTCACGTGAAACTCTTCGAGGATCGGGTAAATCTTTCCGGGACTCGGGCCGAACCCCCCAAGGTCCCCGAGGCAGAAGATCCGCTTGGCGCCCCGGCGACGCGCGTCGGCGAGAACAGCGCGGAGTGCTAGGTGATTGCTGTAGATGCCCCCGAGGAACGCGATCGGCCCTTCCAGATCGGGCTCGCGCAGCCGGAGGGGAGGTGCGCTAGCGATCGAGAGTTCCGGGGAGCGTTTCGATGAACCAGTGGACGCCGCTCAGATCGCCTCCTCGCTGATCTCGAGCACCTTGGGAGAACCTGGGGCCATAGCTTTCACAACCTATCACGCGCCCGTTCGTGGGATCAACGGCGGCCCTATGGTATGCTCGCGTGCCTCTCGCCGCTCGCGTCAACCCTGGAACGCATGATCGAAACGTGATCTGGGACACTCTCATCATCGGAGCGGGGCCCGCCGGACTCTCGGCCGCGCTTTTCACCCGCATGCGCCGGATGTCGACCCTCCTGCTCGACACAGCCGTGGCCGGGGGACAGCTCGCCTCCCTTTACCCCAAGAAGCCGGTCCACGACTACCCTTCCTACACGTACGTCATGGGCGAAGACCTGGGTAAGAACTTCGTCGACCAGGCCAATCACATGGGCGCGGAGATTCACGAGCGCGAGCACGTGACGATGATCCGGCGAGACGACGATCAGAACCTGATCCGCGTCACCTCGACCAAGGAAGAGTACGAGGCCAGGACCGTGATCGTCGCGACCGGGGGCGGTGCGGCGCGCTCGAGTCGGCGCTGTCGGTCAAGGACGTCGCCGACGTGACCATGATCCACATGCTGGACAAGTGGCAGGGCATGGACACCTACGTCGAGGAGATCCAGGCCTCCAAGATCCGCACCATGCTGGAGACCGAGACCGTCGAGATCCGCGGCGACGGCAAGGTCGAGACGGTGGTCGTGAAAAACAAGAAGACCGAGGCGACGCAGGAGCTCCCGATGGACCTCGTCTCGATCAACATCGGGTTTCTCATGGACACGAAAGCGATCCGCTCTTGGGGGCTCGAGCTGGAGGGGAATCAGATCAAGGTCGATAACATCATGAACACGAACATCAAAGGGGTGCTCTCATGCGGGGACATCGCGACCTACCCCGGCAAGTACAAGCTCCTGATCACCGCGTGCAGCGAAGGGGCGGCCGCGGCGAATACCGCCTACATCTACGTGAAGCAGCCGAAGAAATTCACGGTGGGCGAGCTCTACGCGGCGCCAAAGGAAGAAGGGGACACGCAGCCTAAGGCTTCCGAATCGCCCGCGTGACGCGGGGGCAGCTCCCTCGGGACCCGCCTACGCCCCTCCGGCCACCGCCAGCTCCCGGAATCGGATCGTGGGGGAGGCCACGTTCGAGCGGAAGTCGAGGTCCCTTCCCACGCCGTCGATCCCGAGCAGCATCTCATCGAGCCGCCCCGCCACGGTCACCCCTTCGACGGGCTTGGTAAGCTGGCCCTTCTCGATCCACTGCCCTTCGACCTGCTGCGAGTATTCCCCCGAAACGGTATCGACGCCGAATCCCGCGAGACCGGTGACGTAGAGCCCCCGAACGACCTCGTCCACGAGCTTGTGGGTCGAGGATCCGTAATCGATGTAGAAGTTGGTCGGCCCGATCGCCGGGAGCGTGTCGTAGGAGCGCACGCCGTTTCCGGTGGGGGGAGCGTTCATCCGGCGCGCGGTCGCGCCCGAGTGGAAGTATTGTTGCAGGATCCCTCCGGCCACGGCCACCGTGCGGTGGGTCTGCACCCCCTCGCCGTCGAAGTAGCGGCTCGCGAGGCCGCGCCGCATCGTTCCGTCGTCGATGATCGTCACGTTCTGGCTCGCGATCTTCTGCCCGAGCTTCCCGGCGAGGAAGGAGCGCTGCTCGAGCACGTTGAGCGCGCTGAACGCCCCGAAGAGTCCCTGCAGGAAGACGCCGGCCGCCTCCGCGGAGAACACGACCGGCACCCGAGCCGACGGCACGGTAGCCGCACCCAGCTTCGCGAGCGCGCGCTCCACCGCGCGCTGCCCTATTTGCTCCGGCCTCGCGAGGTCTGCCAGGAAGCGCTTCCGGTCGATGAAGGTGCCTTCCCTGCGCTGCGACCCCTGGGTCGCGACCGGGGTGGCCGAGAGCCAGACGGTGGTTGCGCGGTAGGTCTGACGCGGGATGTACGTGTTCGAGAAATAGACCTCCTGGACCGCGGTACCGGAGCGCACGTCCTTCGTGGTCTGGATCCGCTTGTCCTGCGCGAACGCGCTCTCCTCCGCGGCTCGCGCGAATCGGACCAGATCCTCGGGACGCAGCCGGGCGACCGCGTCGTCACGGATTTCCAGATCGGACTGCGAGACAGCGAGAAACTCCGCGATCTTGTTCTCGTCTCGCGGGGTCGCCTGGCTGGTGAGGGCGAGCGTCCGGTTCACCAGCTCGTTCAGCACCGTCTCGCGAAGGTCGGTCGTGTAGACAAATCCCATACGCCGATCCCGGAATACCCGAAGGCCCAGCCCCTGGATCGCGGACTGTTGGAGCAGCTCGACCTGTCCCTGGCGAAGGCGCGCCTCGGTCGTCGTGCTGGTTTCCAAGTAGGTCTCCGCTTCCTGCGCGCCGGAGCGCTCTGCCTGGATCCGAATCCTCTCTGCGAGCTCGACCGCGGGCTGTCTCGGCATACTAGATTGAGGGTCCTCCGACCGTGATCGAGGAGAAACGCACCGTGGGTTGCCCCACGCCCACGGGAATCATCTGGCCGTCCTTTCCGCATGTGCCCCGCGATTGCTCGACCACGAGATCGGTCCCGATCCCCTCAATCCGCTTCATGGTCTCGAGCGAATTGCCGATGAGGACAGCTCCCCGGACGGGCCGCGTCCGCCTGCCGTCTTCGATCCAATAGCCCTCCCGGACCGCGAAGTTGAAGTTGCCGCTCGTCGTGTCCACCGATCCACCGCCCAGCTCCGCGGCGTAGAAGCCTCTGGCGATCCCGTTCAGAAGAGAGGCGGGGTCGCTCGTGCCGGCGTCGAGGTAGGTGTTGGTCATGCGCGGGATCGGCCAGTTCCGGTAGGACATGCGCCGCCCGTTCCCCGTCGAGCGAAGCCCCAGGAGCACGGCGTTTTGCTTGTCGAGGAAGTAGGACTGGAGCACGCCTGCCTCGACAGCCACCGTTCGTTGGGACGGAGTGCCCTCGTCGTCCACCGCGCAGGAGCCGCGTCCGTTCGGCCATCGACCGTCGTCCACGACGCGCACGAGCGGCGAGGCGATGCGGGTCCCGACGAGCCCCGTGAGGAGCGAGGTCCCCCGGCGGATTCCGTCCCCTTCGAGCGCGTGGCCGAGCGATTCGTGGATGAGGACGCCTCCCCAACCCGGCGCGACCACCACCGGCATCGGGCCAGCGGGAGCCGGGCCGGCTTCCAGGAGGCGAATCGCCTGTCGGGCGGCTTGTCGCGCGGCCTCCTCGGGACTATTCCGGGCGAAGTAATCCGCATCGACGCGCCCGCCCATCGAGGAGAACCCGCTGCCGCGTTTCCCGCCCGCCTGGGCAGCCGGCGCGCACGTGATGCTAGCGAGGTATTGCCGGTCCAGCACGTAGATGCCATCGGAGGTGCCGATCAAGACGTCTCGCACCTCGTCTAAATACTCGATCCTCACCGAGACGATGCGGGAATCGACGCCGCGGGCCGCGGCATCCATCCGCTGCAGTAAGTCGAACTTGGTGTACTCGAGCATCAGCGGCTCGGGGTTTTGCAGCGTGAAGGGCTGAGGAGGGTTGCGGCGGGTCACATCGATCGGATTGGTGCGGCTCTGGTTTTCCACGACCGAGGACGCGACGCGTGCGGCATCGAGCAGCGAGGAATAGGAAAGCTCGTCCGAGAAAGCGTATCCGGTCTGGTTGCGCCGCACGACGCGCACCCCGGCGGGAGGATTCGATTCACGGTTTCCTCGTTCAGAACGTCGCGCAGCTCCTGACCGATCCCCATGAGGGCGGCTTCCGCTGCTCTTGGATGGAGAAGCGACACGGCTTCCGGGAGTCCGGCCGCGATCGCAGTCGTGAGGTAGGCGCCCCGCCGCAGGAAGTCGCGACGGGACATCGAGCTGTCCCTGGGCACGTCCAGAGCCTTGCAGATTCCCCAGCCGGTTGCAAGGGTTCGGGAGGGTTTGATAAGTTGGAGGTGGGTCCGGCGCGCCGGACGGAAGCGATTCTCGGCTGGGGGAACCCGATGGAAAGGATCCGAAACAAGATCTTCTCTGTGGATGAGGCGAACGAGCTGATTCCTTTCCTGGAACAGGCGCTGGATTCGATTGCAGCGATCGGACGCGAGATCATGTCCCTGAAGGGCGAGATCCAGGTGCTGAGCGCCATCGAGGGCTCCGGCGCGACGAGCAAGAACCTGGACGTGCGGCTCCTGCGCGAGAAAGAGGCCCGCTGCGCCCAGATGCTGGATCAATTTCGTGACGCGCTTCTCCAAGTCGCGTCTCACGGTTGTATTCTCCGCGATCTGGATCTGGGGCTCATTGACTTCTACACGATGTCCCGCGACCGCGTGGTATGCCTCTGCTGGCGGCGGGGCGAGACCCGTGTCTCCCACTGGCATTCGATCGACGAAGGCTTCTCAGGCCGGAGACCTCTCGCCGAGCTTCCCTAAGTGGACAAGCGAGACGCTTCCCGTATCCTCGAGGAAATCGCGGCGCTGCTGGAGCTGAAGGGGGAGAATCCCTTCAAGGTCCGCGCCTACGAAAACGCCGCGCACGCCATCGACGGGCTCACCGAGAATCTGGGCGAGATCATCGAGGCGGGCACGTTGATCGACGTGCCGGGCATCGGCGAGAGCATCGCGGGCCGGATCACCGAGCTGTGGAAGACCGGGCACATGGCCTTCTACGAGGCGCTCGTGGATTCCATCCCTCCCGGCTATCTGGAAATGGTGCGCGTGCCCGGGCTCGGCGCCAAGCGCGTGCGCCTACTCGGCGAGAAGCTCGAAATCACCTCACTCGCCGAGCTCAAGGCCGCTGGGGAAAAGGGGCTCATCCGTGCCCTGAAGGGATTCGGGGAGCAGTCCGAGAAACGAATCCTCGAGGGGATCGCGATCTTGGAGAAAGGCTCCAGTCGCTCGCTCGCGAGCCAGGTACGCCCCATCGCCGAGGATCTCCTCGCGAAGCTCCGCAAGCACGCCGCGGTCCTGGAATCTGAGGTTGGTGGGAGCCTGAGGCGCTGGGTCGAGACGGTGAAGGACGTGGACCTCCTCGTCGCGACCGAGAAGCCGGAAAAGGTGACCCAGGCCTTCCTCAAGCTGGTCGAATCCGCCACGATCATCGCGAGCGGCGAGACCAAGACCTCGGTCCGCCTTCCCTCGGGACTCGCCGTCGATCTGAGGCTCGTCCTGCCGAAGCAATACCCGTTCGCGCTCCACTATTTCACGGGCAGCGTGCCGCACAACGTCCGTATCCGGAGCCGCGCGCTCGATCGAGGCATGAGCCTGAACGAGTACGAGCTGTCCGGAAAGCGCCACGCGCCGGTCCGCACCGAGGCGGACCTCTTTCGGGTGCTCGGCCTCGAGTACATCGAGCCGGAGCTGCGCGAGAACCGGGGCGAAATCGAGGCCGCGGAGGCGAAGGCGCTCCCGAAGCTCATCACGATAAGCGACATCCGCGGCATCCTCCATTGCCACACGACCTACAGCGACGGGCGCTCCACGCTCGTCGAGATGGCGGAGGCCGCGGTCGCGTGGGGCGCGTCCTACCTCGGCCTCGCGGACCACAGCGCCACGGCGCGCTACGCGCGGGGCCTGAGCGAAGAGGACTTGAAGCGCCAGTCGGACGAGATCGACCGCTGGAACGCCGGATCCAAGAAATTGAGAATACTAAAAGGAGCCGAGGTCGATATATTGCCCGACGGAACCCTCGACTACCCGGAACGCGTGCTCGAGAAGCTCGACTACGTGGTTGCCTCCGTGCACACGAATCTCAACATGAGCGAGGTCGAGATGACGAAGCGGGTGACCCGGGCGCTCAAGAACCGCTACGTGTCGATCTTCGCGCATCCGACGGGGCGCCTTCTCCTGGAGCGGCAAGGGTACCCGATCGCGCTCGAGGAGATCTTCAAGGTAGCCGCGGCGGAGGGAGTCCTCATCGAGATCAACGCGAGCCCCCATCGTCTCGACCTGGACTGGCGCGAGGTTTTGAAGGCGAAGGGACGGGGCGTGCGCTTCGCGGTCAATCCCGACGCCCATCACGCCGGCGGATACGCGGACCTCCGGTACGGCATCGGCGTCGCGCGAAAGGGATGGCTCACGAAGGAGGACGTCGTGAACACGCTCCCGGCCGATCGCGCGCTCGCCCTCATGAGGAGTCGTCGCGCGTGACGGGCGCGAAGCGCAGGAAGGGCGGCGCTTCGTCCGAGATCCGCTTCTATCCCAACGATCCCGACGCGCCGGTGGGCCTTCAGTCCGCGACCCCGGTCCATCCGTCCGACAGCGAGCCATCCTTCACGATCGACGGCCCGCGCTACGCCCCCGCCCCGTACGATCCGGGGACCCTCGCGTTTCAGTACTGGCAGGGAGAAGTCGCGCTCGCCCGGACGATCCGCGTGTGGGAAGACCTCTTCGAGCGCGACTTCACGCAATGGCACGACGGGCGCCCGCTCCGCGTGAAGCTACGCGCCGGCAAAGACCTGAACGCCTTCTACGACCGGAAGAGCCTCCAATTCTTCTACGACGTCGACAAGAAGACCGGCCGCACGGTCTACGCCGCGGAGAGCCTGGACATCGTGGCGCACGAGACCGGGCACGCGGTGCTGGACGTGTACCAGCCGGGGTTCTGGTCGACGCCGGACCTCGAGACCGCGTCCTTCCACGAGGCGTTCGCCGACTGCTCCGCGCTCCTCACCACGCTCACCGATCCCGCCGTGCGACGCGCGCTCCTCGAGGAAGCGGGCGGCGCGTGGGACCGGAGCAACCAGGTGTCCCGTCTCGCGGAAGCGCTGGGCCGGGCGATCTACGACAACTACGGCCCGGGCGCCCTGAGCGACCCGACCCGTTTGCGCGACGCACGGAACGGCTTCCGCTACGCCGATCCGGGATCCCTTTCCCCGAGCGCCGGTGATTCGGAGCTGGCGCCGGAGCCGCATTCGTTTTCGCGGGTTTTCACGGGCGCCTTCTACGATGCGCTTGTCCAGGTCCTGGCTCGCGCCCTGAAGAAGATGAAGGGGGATGAGGCGATCGAACACGCGCGGCGTCTTCTCGGAAGGCTTCTGGCGCGCGCCATCGAGAAGCTTCCCCCAGGAGTCGCGCGTTACGCCGATATCGGCGCGCTCATGAGAGGGACGGACCAGACCGAGGAAGGAGGCCTCGCCACCGCCGCGATCGAGGCAGGGTTCGCGAGACACGGGATCGACCTCCCGGCGCTCCCCGGCGAGAAGACCGGCCGGAAAGGGCGGGCGCCGAAGGGTCGCGTCGGGGCTCTAAGCCCACTCCGCGCGCTCGATCCCGAGCGCCCCGGGGGGCTCGCGGCCATGCGCGCCGCGCTCCACCTTCCGCCATCCGCCAAGCTCGTGAGGCGCGCCGCACCGCTTCGATCGCGGGAAGGATGGCGGGAGCAGCTTTCCCACGTCCACGAGTTCCCGATCCGTCACCGGTCGCTGGGCCGTTTGAACGGGATCATCGTCCGCGTGCCTTGCGGCTGCACGCTCATCCGCGGCGGGTCGGGAGAGGTCGTGGATCTCACGCTGGCGCCGCACCCGCACCCCGGACCCACCGAGCTGCTTCGAACGATCCGGCCCTGGATCCGGATGGATGCGATTCATCCCACGCGCGGAGCCCGTGCACCCTCGCGGGAGTTCTTCCGCGAGCGAAAGCCCTTCCGCCTCACGGCCGAAGGGCTCCTGGAACGCGTCTACTTCGACTGAGCGGAGCGGCTAGGCGGACTCCCCGGGCTTGAGCTCGAGGACCTCGATCCCCGAGCCCTTGAGGTTCGAGCGTAGCGCGGCCGGGGTCCCGGTCAGGGCCGGGAACGTCGAGTGGTGGATGGGCACCACCACCTTCACGCCCAGCATTTTCGCCGCGGCGGCCGCTTCGTGCGGCGACATCGTGTACAGGTCCCCGATCGGCAGCACGCCGATCGTCGGATGGTAGAGCTCCCCGATCAGCTTCATGTCGGTGAACGCCGCGGTATCCCCCGCGTGATACACACGCGTGCCGTTCTCGAACTCGATGACGAACCCGCACGCCTCTCCCGCGGGCAGGATCCGGTCGCCGTCCGAGATCGTGCTGGAATGCACCGCGTGGACCATGGTCACGCGAAGCCCGTGCAGGGCTTGCGTCCCGCCCTTGTTCATCCCGTGAAGCTTCTGCACCCCCTTTGGCTCCAGATACTGGGCGATCTCGTGGATGCAGACGACGTCCGGGGTGTGCTTCTTGGCGATCGCGAGGCAATCTCCCATGTGATCGAAATGGCCGTGCGTGATCACCAGGAGGTCGATCGGCGGAAGCTGCTTGGCGGCCTCCGGACACGCTGGATTGCCGTCCACCCACGCGTCGGCCAGCACGGTCTTTCCCTTCTCGGACCGGTATAACACCGTGCCGTGTCCCAGCCACGTGATCGCCACGCCCAATTCCTGTCTCATGGTCCCCCTAGCCGCCCCCGTCGGCCGTTCGCGACATTCAGCCGGGTTTCAGGGCGGGCAAGTCCTCGGGGCGTTCCAGCACGGCGGGCGCGGCCCCCAAGGCGAGCGCTTGCTCGATCCCGGCCCCGAGCGCAAGGTACTCCGACTTGATGAACCCTTCCACACGTTCGGCGATGACGCCCGTCCCGTCCACGACGAAAAGGGCGGGCACCGTCCCGATTCCGTAGCCCCGGGAGGCCGCGTAGGGCGCCTCTTCCCAAGCGATCGGGAACCGAAGATCGTGTCGATCGCGGAACGCCCGCGCGATCTCTTCCGAGTCCTGCGCGATCGCGAGGAAGAACCGCTCCTCGCGCTCGAGCGCGACCGCGAGCGGACCTAAGCGCGGAACCACCAGCTCGCTCGCCGGGCAGTCCTCCTTGAAGAATATGAGGACGCCGCCCCCGGGGTGGATCAGGTCCGCGAGCCCCCGGTAGCCGCCGCCGACCAGCGGCAGGTTGAAGTCCGGCGCGCGGGTGCCGGGCTTTGCGAGAGCGGTCACCGCCCCCTCTTCTTTCGGGCGGCAGCGCGGGCCACCTTGCGTTTGGGCCGGCGCGCCGGCTTCGGCTTCCGGGTGGGCCGCGATTTCGGCGGCTTCCGCGGCTTTGGCGGCTTCTTCCCCGCCTTCCGCACCTTCCCTGCCTTCTTCGCGTTCCGCGCCTTCCCGTTCAGGAAAAGCGGGGCGCTCGGGCAGAGGTCCTGCACGGTACAGACCCCGCATTGGGGGCTCCTGGCGGCGCAAACCCGGCGTCCGTGGAAGATGAGCAGGTGCGCGAACTCGATCCACTCCGGTCGAGGCACGATCTTCATGAGATCCTGCTCCACCTGGATTGGAGTCTCCGCACGCGTGAGGCCCAGCCGGCGCGATACGCGAAAGACGTGCGTATCGACCACGATTCCGTCCGCCACGTGGTAGCCCACGCCCAAGACCACATTGGCGGTCTTTCGCGCGACGCCCGGCAGCGTGAGGAGGTCCTCCATCCGGGCAGGCACCCGGCCCTGGTAGGCCGCGACGATGCGCTCCGCCGCGCCGCGGATGGCCTTCGTCTTGTTGTGGTAGAAGCCGGTGGATCGGATGATCTCTTCGATCTCCTTCGGATCGGCTGCCTTCATGGACTCCGCGTCCGGAAACCGCGCAAAGAGCACAGGGGTGACCTTGTTCACCCGTTCGTCGGTGCACTGCGCCGAGAGAATCGTCGCGACGAGAAGCTGGAACGGATTTTCGTGCCGAAGCGCGCAGGCCGCGTCGGGATGCGCGTCCCTCAGGCGCTCGATCAGTAGGTCCATGTCCACTTCAGTTGGTTCTCTTGTCGCGAGGGTAGAGATGACGAACACGCTCGATCCGCTCCTGGGTCGTCGTGGCGTTACGGAGAATCTCGAGCACGGAGTGGTACCGCGCCTCGAGGCTCTCCATCTCGAGAAGCCTTTCTTTCATGTCCGGCTCGACGTTCAAGTGCATCGCCACCGTGTTCAGAATGGATTCGGGGCTCATGTTCTGCCCGAACGTTTCGGCCAGGAGGAGCGACGGCCCCTGCCCTTCGTGGACCTGACGAAAGAGTCGGACCAATTCGATGGCTTCCTGGGCCACATCGTCCCCCCGTGTCCAGGCATCGTCGTCCTGAATCGGTTGGACGCGAACGATGCGGTAGGGCTCCACCCTGACTTGCTCCTCGATACGAACCTTGCCTTCGCCCTGGAGCGTGATGTTGTAACGGCCGTCCGGCAGCTTCGTGTGCTGGACGATTCTCCCGATGCAGCCGACAGGGTACACTTCCGGCGAGCCGTAATAGTCCGCCTCCCACCCCGGCCGGAGGAGCGCCGTACAGATCGCCTGATCGCGCTCGAGGGCTTCTGAGGCGAGGGTGCGGTAGCGCGGCTCGTAGACGTGAAGCGGCAAGAGCGTCTTCGGGAAAAAGACAATGTCGGGCAGCGGAAAAAGAGGCATACCATCCGATGAAGCCGTCACATGCGAATGCTAGCACAGCGGGAGGCGCGGGTGAACTCGGCCTCCGGATCGATCCCGCCGGGCATCCGGCGACGGCCGCGGATTCCGCCGCAGAGCTGAAGGAGCGCATCCGGAACGAGGCCCGCTCGCTCGGCTTCGACGCGATCGGCTTCGCCCGGGCGGGCGAGTCGCGGCACGCTCAGAGGCTTCGAGCGTGGCTTCAAGCCGGCCGCCACGGCACGATGGGCTGGATCGCGCGGAACCCGGAGCGCCGTTCCGATCCCCGCGCCGTGCTCTCGGGAGCCAGGACCGTGGTCTCGGTCTCGCTCCCCTATTACCGAGGCGACTGGCCTGTCGCGCACCCCGGCGCGCCGCCCCGCGGACGCATCGCGCGGTATGCGTGGGGGCGCGATTACCACAAGCGGATCCGCCGCCGGCTCGGCCGCCTTGCGCGCGCGATCGGTACGATGTGCCCGGACGCCCGCTGGCTCGCGTACGTCGATACGGGACCGGTGCTCGACCGGGCGTGGGGGGAAGAGGCCGGCGTGGGTTGGATCGGAAAGAACACGAATCTCATCCGTAAGGGCGCGGGCTCCTGGTTCTTCCTGGGCGAGATACTCACCGATCTCGCGCTCGAGCCGGACCAGCCGGCCCGAAACTACTGCGGCACGTGCGCCCGTTGTATCGCGGCATGCCCCACCGGAGCGATCGTGGGACCCTATCAGCTCGACGCGCGGCGCTGCATCAGCTACCTCACGATCGAGCACCGCGGGTCGATTCCGGCCGAGATGAGGCCCCTCATCGGGTCGAGGATCTTCGGATGCGACGATTGCCAGGAAGTCTGCCCCTGGAATCGATTCGCGGTGAAGACCCAGGACCCTGACTTCGCCGAGCGTCCGGAGCAACAGACGCCAGAGCTGATCCCTCTGCTGTTTCTCGACGCGAACGCGTTTCGCGCCCGCTTCCAGGGCACCGCGATTCTGAGAGCCAAGCGTTCCGGGTTCGTCCGCAACGTGGCGATCGCCCTCGGCAACCTGGGCGACCGGCGCTCCGTGGAGCCGCTGTCCCGCGCGCTGGCGCATGATCCGGATCCCCTCGTGCGCGGACACGCGGCGTGGGCGTTGGGCAGGATCGGCGGCGCCCAGGCAACCCTGTACGACGCGGCGAGACGGGAAACCTCACAGGATGTGCTTGCTGAAATTCGCGCGGCGCTCGCTCAGCACGCGGACGCGGCGTCCACCACTAGCACGGAAGGAGAGACGACGACATGAAGCGGACCCTGGAGACCCATGGGTTACGGACGATGGTGGCGCTCCTGTGCCTGTGCGCGCTTGCCCCGGAAGGGGCCGCGGGCGCGACGCCCCGGCGCGGCGGCGCCCACAAGGGAGGCATGATCCAGATCACGCAAGGACGGAGCAAGCTCTCGGGCTACCTCTCCATGCCGAAAGGCGCGGGCACCCACGCGGGCGTCATCGTGGTCCAGGAATGGTGGGGGCTCAACGATTGGGTGAAGGAACAGGCGGACAGCCTGGCCGCGCACGGATACGTGGCCTTTGCGGCCGATCTCTACCACGGAAAGGTCGCCTACGACGAAGGGACGGCGCACCAGCTCATGAGCGGTCTCACCGATGAGGACGCGATGGCGACGCTCCACGCCGCCGCCGATTTCATGCGAAGCCGGGAAGACGTCCGGGCGCAGGCGATCGGGGTGATCGGGTGGTGTATGGGCGGCAAGTACGCCATCCGCCTCGCCGCGGCGGATCCCGGAATCAGGGCGTGCGTGATGTATTACGGGGCGCCGATCAGCGATGAGACGGCCATCCACGGGCTCCAGGCCGCGGTCCTGGGAAATTTCGGCGCGGAAGACCAAGGCCCCACTCCGGAGCAGGTGCGCGAGTTCGAGGCCGCCCTGAAAAAAGCCGAGAAGAAGGTCGATTTCAAGATCTACCCCGGCGCCGGGCACGCCTTCGCGAACGTCAACAATCCCTGGGGGGGATACCGAGCCGCGCCCGCCAAGGACGCATGGAGACGCACCCTCGACTTCCTGAATCGTGAGCTGAAGCGCGCTTCCCTCCCGAGCAGGGCGAACTGACCTCATGCGCATCTACGAAGTCGCGGCCGGAATTCTCTGGAACGGCTCCGAAGTGCTCATCGCCCGGAGGCAGAGCGGCGATCACCAGGGAGGGCGCTGGGAATTTCCCGGCGGGAAACGCCATCGAGGGGAGAGCATCGCCGACTGCTTGAGACGGGAAATGCTCGAGGAGGTCGGGATCGAGGTCGAAGTGGGGCCTCTCTGGCGGGCGCTGACCCACGTCTATCCCGATCGCAGGGTCAGCCTCTATTTCCATTTCTGCGACCTCCTCCACGGCACGCCGACGCCCATCCAGTGCGACGAGCTGCGCTGGATCGAACCCGCTCAGCTTCGAGACCACCAGTTCGTGGAGGGGGACCTTCCTGTTCTCCCCGATCTTGCCCGAGATCTCATCGCCAGAGTCGGTTGAGCTCGAGGGGGCGGACGGCGGCCCGCTCAGGCTCGATCTCTATGCGCCCCGGACAGCCGATGACGCCGAGCCGCCGTCGGTCGCGGCGACCCGGCCGCCGATCGTCCTCATCCATGGCTTCCGCGGCTACAAGGATTGGGGATTCTTTCCGCTGCTTGCCGGCAGGCTGGCCGAGGCCGGCTTCCCCGCGGTGACCTTCAGCGTTTCCGGATCCGGGATCGTGGGAAGCGACGGCGCATTCACGGAGGCGGAGCGCTTTCGCCGAAACACCTACGCCAAGGAGCTCGCGGATCTCGCCAGGGTCGTCGGGTGGGCGCTCGCGCGCGGAGCCCCGCACGCGGGGCTCATCGGGCACAGCCGCGGTGGAACGCTCGCGCTGCTTCACGCGGCGTCGGACCGGAGAATCGGCTGCCTGGCGACTCTGGCCGCGCCGTTCCGAATTGGAGTCTGGAAGCCGGAGCAGGTCGCGGCGTGGGAGCGAGGCGAGGACGCCACGATCCACGATTTCCGGACCCGCACTGAGCTTCGGCTCGGCCCCGACCTTTGGGAAGATTTCACTCGGAACCGCGATCGCTACGACGCCGCGCGCGCGATCGAATCGCTCGAGATCCCGCTTCTGATCTTGCAGGGCGATAAGGACGCCGTCGTTCCGCTCGACGACGCGGTCTCGATCGCTTCCCACGCGTCCTCGGTGACGACCGAGCTCCGGGTCATCGAGGGCGCCGGCCACTCGTTCCAGGCCGGAGACAAGATCCGCCGCACCCCGCCGCAGCTCCTCGACATGATCGAGGCCGTTACGGCATGGATGCGGCGGTGGCTTGCGCGTCCGCTTTAGATTTGGGCCTTACTTCGCGCTCTTCGTCGTCTCCTTCCTCTCGGTCTTCTGCTCCTTGCCCGCGGCGTCCGGGGGCTGGGGTACCGCCGCTTCAATCTCGAGGCTGATCTGCACGTCATCCCCCAGGAGGGTGCCTCCCTGGTCGAGCGCCTTGTTCCAGACGATTCCGTAGTCCTTGCGATCCACCTTCGTGGTCGCCTCGAACCCGGCGCGCGTCACGCCATCCAGCCCCGGGCCCGACCCAAGGAACGCGGCGTCCAGCACGACCGGTTTCGTGACCCCGTGTATGGAGAGGGTGCCTTCGACCTTGAGCTTGCCGTCCGCACCCGACGAGACCTTGGTGCTCGTGAACGTGATGGTGGGGTATTTCGCGACGTCGAAGAAGTCGGGGCTCTTGAGATGGCCGTCCCGCCGATCGTTATTCGTATCGATGCTGCTCGCGTCGATTTCAGCCTTCACGGAGGAAGACGCCGGTGCGGCCGCGTCGTAGTTGATCACTCCCTGGAACTTGCCGAAATTGCCGGTCACCTTGCTGAACATATGCCGGATCGTGAACTCCACGCGCGAATGCACGGGATCGATCTCGAAGGTCTGCGGAGCCGCCTGGACGGGCGCCGCGAGGACGAGCGCGGAGAAGAGAAGGAATGCCGAGGGCAGTGAGCGGAACCGTTTCATGTTGGCCGAACCTCCGGAGTCGCGGTTGGACGGGGCGATCGTGCAGCGCCCCGTGAGGCGGGAACTCTACCACACGATCCCTTTCGGCGGCTCGCCGCGTCCAAGTAGTAAGTTGAACGTGGAGCGTCCATTTCCTATAGTTCCGAAGCCTGGATTTGGATGCGGCGCTTCCTGCCGCGATTCCGGCGCCCGCCGGACGCGACACCAGCACTCCTAACCCGGAAGGGGAACATCGGTTCCATGGCCGACACACGGCAGGTCATCATCTTGGGCTCCGGTACCGCGGGCTTGACCGCGGCGATCTACGCAGCGCGGGCCAACTTGGCCCCGCTGCTCTTCGAGGGCGCCCATCCTGGCGGCCAGCTCACGATCACGACCGACGTGGAGAATTACCCCGGATTCGAGGAGGCGATCCTGGGGCCCGACCTCATGAAGCGCATGCGCGCCCAGGCGGCCCGCTTTGGCACGGAGCTGATCACGGCCCCAGCGGAATCGGTGAACTTGAAGGCGTCCCCCTTCGAGGTCGCGTCACACGGGAAAACGTACAGGTCGCGCGCCCTGATCATCGCGACCGGCGCCGTGGCGAAGCTCCTCGGAATATCGAGCGAAGCGAAGCTCATGGGGCACGGCGTCTCGGCGTGCGCCACGTGCGACGGGTACTTCTTCAGGAACCAGCGTGTCCTGGTGGTGGGTGGGGGTGACACGGCGATGGAAGAGGCGAACTTTCTCACCAAGTTCGCGAGCCACGTGACCGTGATCCACCGCCGCGACGAGCTCCGCGCCTCGAAAATCATGCAAGAGCGCGCCATAGCGAACCCGAAAATATCCTTCCTGTGGGACTCGATTGTCGAGGAGGTGCTGGATTCCGGCGAGGGCAAGGTCACGGGAGTGAAGGTCCAGAACCTGAAAACGGGACATACCACGGTCGTCCCCGCGGAGGGGCTCTTCATCGGGATCGGGCACCAGCCGAACACCGCGCTGTTCGAGGGACAGCTCGAGCTCGACCCGAACGGATATATCCGCACCTTCGGCGGAACGCGGACGAGCGTGCCGGGCGTGTTCGCCGGCGGTGACGTGCAGGACTCCGTGTACCGCCAGGCGGTCACCGCCGCGGGGACCGGCTGCATGGCGGCACTCGACGCCGAGCGATACTTGGAAGAGCTGAAGCACGCGTCGAACACGCCGTCCCCCGCCGCGGCTACCGCGGGCGGGACGAAGCGCGCTTGAAATGAGCGACCAGCGGGACGTCCTCGAGGTCGACGTCCTCTTCGTGGGCGGCGGCCCGGCGGGCCTCGCGGGCGCGTTGCGCATGACCCAACTCCTCGAGGAGAACAAGCGCGCGGCGCAGGACCAGAGGCTCGGCGAGATTTCGATCGCGGTGCTCGAGAAATCCTCCGAGATCGGAGCGCATGGGATCTCGGGCTGCGTGCTCGATCCGCGGGCGCTCCAGGAGTTGATCCCCGATTTCAAAGAGAAGGGCGCGCCGATCGAGAGCGAGGTCACGAGCGACGATCTCTTCTACTTCACGGGATCCGGGCAGATCCGATTCCCTCTCCTCCCTCCCCCGCTTCGAAACCACGGGAACTACGTCGTCTCCCTCGGCAATCTCGAAAAGTGGATGGGAGGGCTCCTTGAATCCACGGGTGCCTACGTGCTCCCTTCGATGGCGGCGGTCGAAGGGCTCTTCGACGGGGAGCGGATGGTCGGGGTGCGGACCGGCGACAAGGGAATCGACCGTCACGGGAACCGGAAGCCCAATTTCGAGCCGGGGGCGGACGTCCGCGCCAAGATCACCGTGCTCTGCGAGGGCGTGCGGGGCTCCTTGACCAAGCGCCTCACCCCTCAGCTCAAGCTTGAGGAAGGGCGCGCGCCCCAGATCTACGCGACCGGAATCAAGGAAGTCTGGCGCATGCCCCAGGGCCGCGTGCCGAAGGGGCGCGTGATCCACACGATGGGCCATCCGCTCGATTCGAAGACGTTCGGCGGCGGGTTCATCTACGGGATGGATCAGGACCGCTGGTCCGTGGGGTTCGTCGTGGGGCTCGACTACTGGAATCCCACGACCGACCCTCACGGCCTGATGCAGGAGTTCAAGCGGCATCCCTTCGTCGCGAAGCTGCTCGAGGGAGGAACGCTCCATTCCTACGGCGCGAAAGCCATACCCGAGGGCGGCTACTACTCGGTGCCCCGGCTCTCCTGGCCGGGAGGGCTCCTTTGCGGCGACAACGCCGCGCTCCTGAACTCGGAGCGGCTCAAGGGAGTCCACCTCGCGATGAAATCGGGAATGCTCGCCGCCGAGACGGCGTTCGACGCCCTGCGAAAGGGGGATTTCGGCGCGGAGGCGATGGCCGCCTACGATCGCCGGGTGCGCGGGTCGTGGATCTGGTCCGAGCTCACCAAGGTCCGCAACTTTCACGGCCATACCAGGATGAAGAAGCTCGCCGAGGCGGGCGTGAAGCCCACGACGCTGGAAGAGACCCAGCGCCGTTACGACAACGCCCGCACGTTCACCAAGGTGAACGACGTCTTCCACTCGGGGACGAAGCACGACGAGGACCAGCCGAGCCATCTCCTCGTCGCGGACACCGACCTCTGCGCGACGCGCTGCAAGGAGGAATACGGCAATCCCTGCCAGCACTTCTGCCCTGCCAACGTCTACGAGATGGTCCCCGACGGTCCGGCCGGGGGGGTGAAGCTCAAGCTCAACCCTTCGAACTGCGTCCACTGCAAGACGTGCGACATCGCCGACCCGTACGAGATCATCACGTGGGTGCCTCCGGAGGGCGGTGGCGGTCCGAATTACCTGGATCTGTGAGTCGGAGGAAGACGGGCGAAGCGGCGGTCAGTACTTCGGAACTTCGGGGTCGATGACCTCGGACCAGAGATCGATTCCACCCGACAGGCTTCGAACCTTCCGGAAGCCCAAATCCCAGAGGACGAGGCAACCGTCGACGCTGCGGTCGCCGACGTGGCAGTAAACGACGGTCCATGTCTCGGGGTCCAGCTCCTGGACGCGCTCCCTCAATTCCGAGAGCGGGATGTGGATCGCGCCCTCGATGTGCGCCTTCTCCCACTCCCAGTCCTCGCGCACGTCGACTAGGACCATCTCCTCCCCGGATTCGATCATCTCGCTCACGATCTCAGGGGAGATCTCGAATTCCTGAAAATGGTCCCTCATCGCCTCATTCCACTTTCCCGCTGCGCGATCCGGGCTGTCCGGGCGCGGAGCGACACCAAGTATACGCCCCAGATCACCGCCGCCAGCACGTACGCCGCCACGGCGTAGATCATCGCGGCGCCTCGGGCGCGCCGCCCGATTCCGCGGCTTTCCTCATGGCTTCGAGCCGGAGCCTTTCCTGAAACGCGGCCGCGAAAAAGACGACCCACGCGAGCATCGACAGGGTCAGGACCGTGCGCATCTCGCCGGTCATCGTCACGGCGCGCGGGTGGAGCGATCCCCGCCACCACTCGACCGATTTCCAGACGATCGGGAGGTTGACGAACAGGACGACCCCCAGCACAGCCGAGACGGTCCGCCTGGCGCCGCCGGCGATCGAAGCGCGCACCACGTGGTACCCGCCGTATAGAAGCCAGAGGATAAGGAACGTCGTGAGCCTGGGCTCCCACGTCCACCACGTATTCCACGCCGAGCGCGCCCACAAGGGCCCGCTCACGAGCACGATCGTGGCGAACACCATCCCGACCTCGCAGGACGAGGCCGCGACCGCGTCCCACATCCAGGCTCGCGTCGCGAGAAACGCGATGCTCGCCGCGAACGTGAGCCCGAACGCGAGCAGGGTCACGGTCGCGCTGGGAACGTGGATGTAGACGATCTTTTGCACCACCCCCATCTGGGCCTCGACCGGAGCGCGGGCGAAGGCCGCATACAAAGCGCCCGCGACCAAGAGGACCGCCACGGTCCAGAGGATCGCCCGCCCCTTCGACCACCACCCGGGTATCGTGGAGCTCATTCTTCCGCCTCCTGAATTACCTCATACAGCCACGCCGCGAGCGCCAGCCCCAGCACGTCGATCACGACCATGATCTTCACCCAATCCCGGACCGGTTCGATCGTGCCGTCCGCCCAAAGCGAACGGGTCAGCTTGACGGCGCCGATCCAGAGCGGAATCAACGTGGGAAAGAGAAGGATCGAGAGCAGAAGCTCGCGCGCCTTGAGCCCCCGCGCGAGAGCGGCAAACAAGGTTCCCCAGGCAGCATAACCGATGAGCGCCAGCGCGGCAACGCCGGCGACGGTCGGAAGGACCGCCAGATTCCCGACGTCGAAGAAGATCGAGGTACACGGCAGGAGCAGCACGAACAGAACGGCCATGAGCAGGAAATTCGCGATCGTCTTCCCCGCGTAGATCGCGAAGGGGTCGGCGCCGGTCAGCCGAAGCGCTTCCCCGCCCCCCGACTCGGATTCCAGGTCGAGAGCCCGCGTGAGACCCAGGACGCCCGCGAAGAAGAGCGCCGCCCAGAGCGTCGCGCTCGCCTCCCGGGCCGGGTCGCGGAAAAAGGGTCCGAACGCGACGCTCAGGATCAGGACAAGCGACAGGCTGAAGAGCGAGAGCGTCGCGATGAAGCGCGCGTCCCGGGCGTGGAGCCTTAAGTCCTTCGCGAGAACTCGCAGCGCCGTCACGGCGAGGGCTCGATCACGCCGTGCTTGAGCAGGTACTCGCGCGGGGTCAGCGGCGCGATCCGATCTCGATCGTGGGAGATGACGAGAGAAGCGGTGCCTCCCCCGCGCGCCTCCTCGAGAAGCGCGTTCAAGGTCGACGAACCCTCGTCGTCGAGGCCCGCGTAGGGCTCATCTAGGATGAGGACCTTCGGCGCGGGAAGCAGCGCCCGGATGAGCGCGACCCGCTGGAGCATTCCGCGCGAAAAGCGCTCCATGGCGGTCCGCGCGAAGGGGGTAAGCCCGAACCGCTCGAGGAGCCGCTCCGCGCGGAGGCGCGCGTCGGTCACGCCGGCAAGCCTGCCGAAGAACTCGAGATTCTCGAGCGGGGTCAGGCCGAGGTAAAGAAGGGGCCTGTGGCTTACGAAGCCGATCGCGCGGCGCGCGGCGCCGAGCCTGCGCCGGACGGGTTCGCCGTCCAGGGTCACGGTGCCCGCGTCGGCTGCGAGGGTCGTGGCGAGGATCCGGGCGAAGGTGGTCTTCCCCGAGCCGTTCGGGCCGCGGAGCAACAGGATTTCGCCGGGATGAAGCTCGATCGAGGCTCCGCGAAGGACGACCTGGGACGAGAAGCGCTTTTCGATGCCTCGAGCGCCGAGCGTCACGGCGGTCGTGGCAGCGAACCCCGCTCGCTGATTCCTCGGCGAGCAGGGCCTGGAGCCGCCGCTTGAGATTCTGACGTATCAGCGCGTGGGTCTCGCGGGAGAACTCCCCTCGTTCGAGGCCTTCGTCGAGGGAGGCGATCAGGAAGAGGTACGCCTTGCGGAAATCCGCGTCGCTCGTCCCGCCTCCCTGGGGCTGCGTCAGGGGAAGGGCCGCTGCCGGACGCGGCGGCGCGGCCTGGCGCTGCTCGGCCGGAACCCCGGTAGCCACGGCCTCGGAGGGCGCCTCGGCGCGCCCGGCACGGACCGCTGCCCGAACGCGCCTTCCCCTCCGGGCCGCGATCCAGAGCGCGCCCACGATCGCGAACGGCGCGATCAGCCACGGGTAGACCTTCGGGTTCGACCAGAACCCGGCGCCGCCGATCCGGATCTGGATCTCCTGGCCGACCCCGAACGTGGCACCGCTATAGACCGCGTACTGCTTTCCACCCTGGTCGCGCATGCCCCCGTACTCGAGCGCCTTGGACTCGAGCTTGAGCTTGGGATCGTCGAGGAGCACGACAAAGGAGGCGGTCGGGAAATAGAGCCGGTGGCTCAGATCCACGCGGCCCGAGAGCGGAATGCGGTAGGAGAAGCTGAACGGGCGCACGCCCGGCGGAATCGGCCTCTCGCTCGAGAGCTCGCGGCCGCGCACGTGGGTCGTCTGAGGGTCCCCCCCCATTCCCTGCTGGAAACCGTTGATCGAAGCGGGGAGCCCGATCCGGGCGCCGGCGTTTTCGGCGTGGTCGGGCCCGGTGCCCAGGAAGGCGGTCCGTCCCCTGTTCTCGAAGATCAGGATTTCGGTTACGTGAAGACCATCCGGCTGGCGCTCGATGATGATGTGGTGATTCTTCACCTGCACCGCGGAGATGTCGCGCCCGACGTCGTAGACGACGAAGTCGTGCGTGACCGTCGGGCCTTGCTCCTGTGCGAGAGGACCCTCCGTGTAGAACGCGTTTTCGTACTCGGTGGAGACGTAATAGGAGAGCGCCGGGTCCGCTTTGAGCCCGTCGAACTGGTATTCGCCGACGGGATTCGTCGCGGCCGTCGAGCCCTTCAGCTCCTCGTTCCCACGAACCACGTGGAGCTGGACGGTCTGGCCGGCCACCGGCCGCTTCTCGTCACCCTTGACCACCGCCCCACGGATGGTGAGCGCGGTCGCGGCGGTGGGAACTCCGATCGAGATCGCGAGCATCGCGAGGACGATCGCGGCGGGGACCCCGGACGGGCGCATCACGTCTGCCGCGCCCCAGGGTCTCTGCGGCGGGAGCGCTTGTACTCCTCGATCATCCGCTCCACGGGGTCCCCCCCCTCGATGACGGCGGGTCTCAGCCTCGGCCCTTTCTCGAACGCTTCTTCCTCCTTGAGGAGAGCTACGACCTCGCTCATCGCTTCGCTCCGCATGCGCTCGTGGTCCTCCGGCGAGATCTTTCCCGAATCCCGGTCGAAGTCGAGCTCGATGATGCCCGTGTAGAGGCGCCCCTTGCGCTCCGCGATCGAACGGCGCAGGCCTTCTTCCCTGGATTCCGACCACGCGCGCTCCCCGCGCCTGCGTACGATCGGCGAGATCACGAACACGGCTACGATCGCGACCAGGAGAACTTGGGCGGCATGGACGATCCAGTTCCCGCTCATTCCCTCATCCGTCGAAGCTCCGCCTCGGCGCGCGCGCGAAGCGCTTCGAGATCGTCCTCGAGCGTCCGGCCGGGGGAGAGCCCGCCGCGATCGGCGACGAGAGCCCCCTGGGACGTCGGAATCACCGCCCGGCGTCTGACCATCCGGCGCAGAACCAGGAAGGCGATGGCGAAGCCCGCCAGCGTCGCGGCAAAAGGCAGTACCCAGACCAGGAGGTTGAACCCTTCCGGCTTGGGGGCTCCCCGGATCACCTCACCGTACCGGGCCACGAGCGCGCCGACGATCTGGTCCTTCCCCTTCCCCTGCTTGATCGCGTTTTCCACGTAGCCCTGCATCGTCTTGCCGGTCTCGCAGGTGCAACCGCTCAGGACCTCCCCGCAGCTGCACGGGCAGATGAGCTGGCTCGTGATCGCGTGCGCCGGATCGCGCGGCTTGGCTTCGGAGAAAGGCGCCGTCCCGAGGAGAAAAACAATCGCCAGCAGGGTTGCGGAGCGGCGAGGCATCAGGCGGGGCATCAACCGGCCTTTTCTTCCCGGCGGATCCTCATGCGGTCGCTCAGCGCGATGAGCGTTCCCAGCACCATGACGATTCCGCCCCCCCAAACGAGGCTCACGAGCGGATTGATGTAGGCCTGGATCGATGCGGAGCCGTCCTCGTTCACGCCTCCCAGGATCATGTATAGGTCCTCGGCAGGCGTCCAATGCAGAGCTACCTCGGTCATGGGCTGCTGGGATTTCGAGTAGAGCGCTTTCGATGCGTGCTCCGTGCCGACCAGCTTGCCCCCACGCTCGACGCCCAGGATCGCCGTGGTCAAGATCGCGTTCTCCTTCTGGCGCTCGGTGACGCCGCGGAGCGTGAGCGTGTACGGGCCGATGTGGAGCGCCTCTCCCGTCTTCAGGGGCGCGTGCGCCTCCTTCTGAAACACCGAGGAGCCGAGCACGCCCACGAAGAGGAGCACGATTCCCGTGTGGACGATGTATCCGCCATACCGGCGCTTGTTCTTCTTCACGAGGTGCACGACCTGGGCCGGAAGCGCCGCCGTTTCCGAGCTCTTCCGCGCCTGGATGCCGCGCGCGAACTCCATCACGATCGTCGTGACCACGAACGCAGCCCCGAAGATGCAAACCAGGGGATAGACCCCTTCGGCTCCGAACGGCATCGCGATCCCCGCCGCGAGGATGCCCATGACCGTGGGCAGAACGAAATTGCGCTTGAGAACCGACGCGGTTGCCCGCTTCCAGGAAAGCACGGGGCCCGCGCCGGTGAGGAGCAGGAGCGCCAGCGCGATCGGGACGTTCACGCGGTTGAAGAAGGGGGCCGAGACCGAGATCTTCGTCCCGGTGACCGCCTCGCTGACCACGGGGAACGTGGTGCCGAGGAACGTCGCGAAAGTGAGGGCGACGAAGAGCACGTTGTTGAAGAGGAACGAGCCCTCCCGCGAGATCATCGCGTCCATCCGGTTCTCGCTCTCCAGGAGCGCCTTGCGATAGAGGATGAGGGCGGTGGCGGCCGTGCCGCTGATCAAGATGAACGAGAGGAACCACGGGCCGATGTTCGATTCCGCGAACGAGTGCACGGAAGTAAGCACGCCCGATCGCGTGAGAAAGGTGCCGAAGATGGAAAGCTCGAAGGTGAGGGCGATGAGCGCGATGTTCCACGTCTTGAGCATCCCGCGCCGCTGCTCGATCATGACCGAATGGAGGAAGCCGGTCCCCACGAGCCACGGCATGAGCGAGGCGTTCTCGACCGGATCCCAGCCCCAATAGCCGCCCCAGCCCAGCTCGACGTACGCCCAGCGCGCGCCGAGGAGAATCCCCACGCCCAGAAACCCCCAGCAGAAAAGCGTCCACCGGCGCACTTCCTCGATCCAGCGCGTGCCGGAGCGATTCAGAAGCAGGACCGCCATCGCGAACCCGAAGGGGACGATGAAGCCGACGTACCCGGTGTAGAGGATCGGCGGATGAATCATCATCCCGGGGTCCTGCAGCAGCGGGTTCAATCCCATTCCGTCGGGCGGTGGCGTGGCCAGGATCCGGAACGGGGAGGAAACGAAGGTCAAGAGCCCCGTGAAGAAGATCATCACCGTGGCGATGACCATCGCCACCGCGTCGTAGAACGGATCGAGGCGCTTCCGGTATGCGAAAAGGAACGCCGAGCCGTAGGCGCTCAGGATCAGGAGCCAGAGGAGGAGCGACCCCTCCTGTCCCGCCCAGAGCGAGCTGAACGCATAGTGGAGTGGAAGGTCCTTGCTCGTGTGCTCCGCGACGTAGCGGTAGCTCATGTCGCGCGCGAGGAGCGCGCGCTCGAGGAGAATGACCGCGAGGAGCGCGAGCGCGCACACGGTCCACACGGCGCGCCTCCCGCTGCGAAGCGGGCCCGAGTACCCCGTGCGGAGTCCCCACGCGATGCTTCCGACGGCGAAAATGGAACACGCGAAGCCGAGGAAAAGCGCCAGGCGTCCGAGCTCGCTCACGGGCGACCCCTCCGCCTCACGATTTGTCCTTCCCCAGCCCCTTTGCTTCGTACTTGGACGGACACTTGGTGACTAGCTTCGAAGCGTAGATCGCGCGCTCCGCGTGCCGGTAGGATCCCTCCACGACGACCTCGCGGCCGTCGGCGAAGGCATCGGGCATGAGGCCTTCATAGACCACGGAGATATTCTCCTTGCCGTCGGTCATTTTGAACTGAAGCTTCGGCTCGCGTTGGTCGTATACGACGCTTCCCGGAGCCACCGTTCCGTCCAGCCTGAACCCCTCCGCCTTGGGTGCGCGGTCCAGCCCGGCAAGCTCGGTCACGGTCATGTATTGCATCCCGGTCTGTTTTACCCCGGTGAGGATCAGGTATCCCACCGCCGCGATGACCACGAGCGACATCACGATGAGGCGAGTCGAGTTACCCATCGATATTCCTTCTACTTAGAGATGTGGGTGGGGAGATGCACTAGGGCAATTGTGGCAGAGCGCCCCAGGGTGTCAAGGCGCAAGGCAGGGGGTACGCACGGCTAGATCGACACCCTCCTGGGGCGGAAGAGTAGGACGAGGAAGAGACCCGCGACAAACCCTCCGATGTGCGCCCACCAGGCGGTGCCCGCTTGCATCGGGGTCAGGAACTCGAACCATCCGCTGACGATCTGGAGCACGAACCACAGACCCAGGACGACCAGGGCCGGCAGCTCGACGATCTGAAGGAAAAAGAATACCGGGACCAGCGTGACCACCCGAGCCCCGGGGAAGAGCACCGCGTACGCTCCGAGGACCCCGGCGATCGCGCCGCTCGCGCCGAGGACGGGGATGGGAGAGGAGGGCTGGATCAGGAAGTGGGTGAAGGCGGCCGCGAGCCCGCACAGGAAGTAGAAGAGTAGATAGCGGAACGCTCCGAGCGTGTCCTCGACGTTGTCCCCGAAGATCCAGAGAAACCACATGTTCATGATGAGGTGAAGCCACCCGCCGTGGAGAAACATGGAGGTGAAGAAGGGGGCCACCGTGTCGGGGAGGCTCAAGGCGCCGTATTGGAGGCTCCCGGTCACGTGCGCCGGAACCAGCGCGTAGTGCAGGAGGAATTTTCCCAAGGCGGGCCCGAGCTGAAGCTCGT
>VBOX01000074.1 GCA_005893265.1 Candidatus Eiseniibacteriota bacterium
AGTTGAATGTTCCGCCCATCTTGAAATTCCCGTCGATCACCAGCACGCCCGCTCCCGTGGTATTGCCGGACACGTCGAGATCGCCGGCGACGTGCACAATCTTGAGGTCGCCGACCGTGCCCCAGCCGGCCGTGCTTGGATTGTTCTGATTGCCGACATAGCTCACGTCCGCCATTTGGACCCACCCTGCCGCAATCGCGGGGATGTCAAGATTCAAGGAAGAGGTTCGAACGCTCGGATCCCCGCCCGACCCCTCGACGTTGTCCTCCTGCTGGCTGGTCAGGGTCCCCGCAATCGCGCCCGCATTGTTGGGGGATGCGATCCCGGGAAGCGGGGTGGCTCCGGCGATCGTGTCGTAGGGCGCGGAGTAGTCGTGGTCGTGTCCGTCGATGTAGAACGAGTTGCCCGCGAAATTCATGTCCCCTTCGGCGTAGACAGAGCCCGGCATCGGCGGGAGCGGCCACTTGACCGCTTCTACCGTGACTGTCTTGGCTCCGGCGCCCTTCCGACCGGCCGCCGTGATGATGAGCTCCGGAAACCCACGCACCGTGTTCTCCCGGGGAGGCGTCGTGGGGTCGTTGTCGTGGTCCCCGAAGAGAAGGATTTGGTTCGCCCCGTTCAGCTTGTACCGGACCTTGGTCCAGGGGTAATCGAGCTTGTTGGTCAGCGGGAGCCAGGCCTGCATCGAGCCGGTATCGCCATAGTGCTCGCTCGACTCGTCAATGGCCGCATCGAGGTCGTTGTCGACCCCGTCGGTCAGCGTGGCGTTGTACTGCGGGTCGAGCCCCGAGTTGCCCGGATCATTGACGATGTACTTACCCCAGCCGGGGTTCGTGCCTGGAGTGGTCTCCCCGATGTAGATACCGCCCGGCGCGGTCGGGTCGGACATGCGGATGAGCGATTCGCTGATTCCCGCCTCCGCATACTGGAACGCCTGGGCGGCGGTCATCTGGTTGCCGGCGATCTGCTTGTCGCCTTTCGTGACCGCGACGTAGGAGATCCCCAGCGAAGTCATCAGGAAGAGGATCAGGAGCGCGACGACCATCGCATTGCCCGAGTCGGGCCGCACGATTCTCGCGATGGACCTTTGGCAGCGTTTCATGATGTTCACCCCTTCGGTGCCCCGTCCCTAGGGTTTAGCGCTCGCGCCACCATGCGAGAGTGTATCTGGCCAGCGTTTGCGCGGCGTTGATCGCCTCGGTCGAGAAGTACATGGACGAAGACCCGCCGAGCTTGTTGTCTTCGACTACCGTGCCCTGAAAGAGGAGCCCTCCGGTGACGTGGGCCACGTCACCGGAGCTGCCGCCGCCGATCTTGACGTCGCCGAGGCAGATGACGATTCCCGTGAAAGAGCTGCCGCCTCCCATGGTGAGGTTGCCGTTCACGATCAGGATCCCGCCTCCGGTCCAATTGCCCGTGACCGCCAGGTTGCCGTTCACGGCGGTCACCTTGGGATGAGCTAGATCCCCATAGATGGGGGACGACCCGCTGAAGGACTGATCGCCCGTGAAGGAGTTGTTCGCCCTTGTCGAGATGCTGCTCCAGAGGGCGTTGAAATCGTACGCGAAGATCGAGCGCTGGACGCTGGCGTCTCCTCCCACACCCGAGACGTTGTCCAGCTGGCTGCTGGTCATCGGAACATCGGTCACGGGCCCATTGGTCAGCACAGCGGCCACCGGGGTCGCCCCGGCCACCGTGTCGTAGGGAGCCGTAGCGGCGTGATCGTGTCCATCGATGAAGAAGGAGTTGCCATTCAGGCTCATGGGCCCGCCCGCCCAGATGGCGCCCGACACGTCCAAGAGGGGGAACCGCACGGCTTCGGCCTCGAGGATCTTGTCGGCGTTCCCGCTCCGTCCGCGCGCGGTGATGCGCAACACGGGGGCGCCGTCCGTGAGGTTCTCCACGGGGGGCGTGGTCGGATTGTTGTCGGCGTCGCCGAACCGGACCAACTGACCGCCCTGGGTCTTGTACTCTACCCGGACGTACGGGTAGCGCAGGGCGCTGGCGTTCACGGTTTGCTTGGTCAGCACTTCCGGATATCGCTCGTCCGCCTCGTCGACGAGCGTATTCTCATTGTTGTCCATCCCGTCCGACGCGAGAGCCGGCCCGTCGGGATCGAGGGCGCTGCGCCCGGACGCGATCACGATGTACCGACCCCAGCCGGCGACCGGAAGGCCCGGCGGGCCGATATAATTCAAGGACTCGGCCGGATACGCCATCCGATGGACACCCTCCGTGATGCCGGCCTCGGCCGCATAGAGCGCCTGGGTCGCGGACATCTGGTTGCCGGCAATCTGCTTCTCGGACTTCGTCACAGCGACATAGGCCACGCCCGCCGTCGTGAGCACGAGGAGAACCAGAAGCGCGACGACCATCGCGTTTCCCGACTCCCGGTGGGTTTCTATCCCTAGCCCCGCGGGGCCTTTCGCCCCGCCTCTCACGATCCGCATGGCGTTCCTCTCCTTTTTCGTTATGGAAGTATCGTCGAAGAATATGGATTCAGATAGATCACGATGTCCCCGGTGCTCGCTCCCGTCGACGTGCCGGCCACGATGTCGGGCACGGGATCGTCACCGAGGCGGTCCTGCGAGCATTCGAGGCGACCGATGGACAGCGCGTTCACGGCGCCGCCCGCGTTGGCGTCGGACCAGCTCTGGAGGGCGGGGATGATGTTGCCCGACGCGGCCGACGGGTTGCAGAAGAAAGCCTGAACCGCTGGCGGCGTGCCGCCTCCGGCTCCGGCGGTGCCAACCACAATGTCGTTGTTCGTGCTGGCGTAGACGAGCGGTCCGAGCGCGAGCGCGGTCGCTGGGCCCAGCGTCCCGACCTCGTCCTGCTTGGTGAGCGCGCCCGCCATGGTCCCGTTGTTGTGCCAGAACTCCACCTTGCCGGCGGCCGCGGCGCTCTTCACCGCGACCACGACGTCCGGACGGCTGTCGGCATCCATGAGGGCAGTACCGATCCCGTAGACCGAGCCGCCGACCGCGGTGCTGTATACGGTCGTGAAGCGCGGAGAGATCGCGGTGTTGTTGAAGAAGATGTCGGCGCTCCCTTGTTTGTCATTGGCGTCGCTGTCGGTCTTGGTCCCTACCACGATGTCGAGATAGCCGTCGCCGTTCATGTCCGCCACCGAGACGCTCCGGCATTCGCCGCTCGCGGTGTAGACATCCAGCGAGCTCGAGTGGGTGTAGACGCCTATGGCGCTTCCCCACCAGACCTCCACCTTGCCATTTCGAGCGGAGGTCCTGGTTCCGAGCACGACGTCCGGATGGCCATCCCTGTTGAGATCGCCGAGCGCGACGCCCTTCACTTCGCCGGTGCCCGGGTTGTCGTAGTAGCTTCCGTTCGGGGTCGTCGGGTTGCCTACCGCGCCGATCTTTCCGGGCGTATCGCCGACGCCGCCGAAGGCCTGGTTCTGCCACACCTGGAACCGCCCAGTGCCCGTGCCGCTGATGAGGCCGGCCACCACGTCGTTCGCGGCCGCGGCCGAGATGTCGACGTTACCCGCCGCGAGGGCCGCCACGTCATAGGAGGCGTTGCCCATATAGCTCTGAGTGGCCTGGTAGTAGCGACTGCCGGTGTATTTGCCAGGCTGCCCGTTCCACCAGACGCGGATGTTGGCCACGCCGCTCGCCTTGGTGCCGACCACGATGTCGAGGTCATGCTGGCCGTTCACCGTCGTGGCGGACCCTTCCGACGCGTCGCTCTCGTTCAGATCCGTGACCACCATCGAGAGCACCCGGTCGGTGGCGAGATGGATCGGCGGCTGGCTGGCGGGAAGGCCCGTGCCCGTGCCGGTACCCGTGCCCGTACCCGTGCCGCTGCCCGTGCCCGTGCCCGTGCCGGTGCCTGTGCCTGTGGCGGTGCCCGTGCCCGTCCCGGTCCCCGTCGCGCCGGTGTTCACGGCGTAGGCCGCGTTGGCCTCAGCAAGGAAGGGGAAGTTGCGCGGCTCGACGGAGGTCGCCACCTGCACCCGGTCGTAGGATCCGCTGTTGATGTTCTTCTGCTTGGTCTCGGTAACCATGTTCACGACGACGGTCTTCACCGCGCTCTTCACTCCCGGCGCGGGCGGCTTGCCCAGATCGGCGTTGCTTACGGTCTTCCCGTAGAAGACTCCAGATGGATCGTCCGACGTGCCCGCTTTCAGCTCGAGGGCGACGGCGGCCGAGCTCCGGTACGAGAAGATCGGAACGTTCTTGGCGGTGACGGCGTCCGCGGTCCGCTGCGTGAGACCGTAGGCCACGATTTCGCCTGTTCCGGCGGTGGGTGTCGCGAGCGAGTCACCCGAGGTTCCGACCTTGCGCCGCAGCACGAAGTCATAGGGGTTCGGGCTCGAGGCGACGATCGGGTCGCTCACGTTCGGGTCGAGGAAGTAGGTGATCACTTCGCCCATGTCGATCTTCCGGTTCCCGTTCAGATCGAGGGCGAACGTGACCCGGTACTGCGATCCGGTGACGATGGCGGGTTGCACGCTAGGGTCCACGCCGTAACCGGCGGACCGCAGCTCGCGCGCGATCAGATCCACCCCGCTACGGGCGTTCTGCGTCGCCTCGGCGAGCTCGATCCCCACCTGCTGGGATTTCTCTCCGCGGACGTAGATCGAATAGATGGAGCCGATCACGACCGCGAAAATGACCAAGGCCACCATCATTTCCACCAGTGTGAAGCCTGAGCTGCGCACGTCGCGTTCGGTATTCACGGTTCCACCTCGTTTGCGGGCTCCCTGCCCCATCACTGGGTCACGTAACTGCTCAACTGAGCCGTCTGGTTGCCATGCGAATCGATCCAGGTCGACGTGACGTCGATTTTCTTGCACCCGGCCATCGGCACCGAATCGGTCACCGTCCAGGTCCGGGTGAACACGGATGTCGTGTCGGAAAAGGTGCCCGCCGTCAGGACCGCGTACGGCGTCCCTTTGAGGTCTTCCAGCTTCACCTGCGCGGCCATGAGGCCGGACGTGAGCACGCGGCTCTGGGTAATACCCCGCGTTCCCGCCGGGATCATTGCGGCGACCGCCATGATCCCGATCGCGAGGAACGTCAAGGCAAACAGGACCTCGATCAGACTGAATCCAAGGGCCCGCCCAGGGCGACGCGTCTCCACGATCGCGCTCGATTCCATCTCAGGTCCGGTCATTGAATCGTCACCATTCCCGTCGGGCGGATAATCGAGATGTTCCTCGAATACCCGTCGGAGTTCGAGTAAATGAACGTGAACGACTGGCTCGCGCTGCCGTCCGGATTGAACGTCGTCCAAAACGATCCCATCGGGTTCGTGGCCGACTGCGTGGCAGTAATCCAGCCCGGCATGGTCTGAGGCGACGCGAATTTCTCACCAAAGACATAAATAAAGTCGCTGTTGTCGTCATCCCACCAGCCGAAGTTCCTCGCGAACGGGTCGTACCAGATGCGATAGGCGTTGTTCTCGGTTATGGCGCGCTGCCTTGCCACGCGCAGCATGGACGCGGTGACCTGCACCTGGTTGTTCAGATCCAAGCTGCGCATGAATTTGTTGAAGCCTGGGAGGGCGACGGCGGTCATGATTCCGAAGATCACCATGACGACCGTCAGCTCCACCAGCGTGAAGCCGGCATCGTGACGGCGTCTTATCTCCGTTTTCGCCCGGAAGTCGGACATAGCAAATACCTCCTGACCCAGAACACCCATTCGTAGGTCTAGAACGCAAGGGACATGCCAGGACTCAAGTCGCGCTCCGGTGCCGCGCTACGCCGACTCAAGCGCTTCCGAGCGTGGCATTCATCAGCCGCATGGCTCGTTTCAGCCAGGTCCGAGGAGGAGCGGGGCGCGGAATTCTTTGCAGATTGCACCACCGTCAAGGCAGGAACGATCGGTACAGCCGGAAGAGCGAATCCCCATAGAGGCAGAGCGCGATCGCGGCGGGCGCCAGGAATGTTCCAAACGGAATCGCGGTGCGTCGCGAGCCCTTGCCGAGCGCGATGAGCAGGATTCCAAAGACCGAGCCCGCGAGCGAGGCGAGGAAGATCGCGCCGAAGACGCCGCCGACTCCCAGGAAGGCGCCCATCATCGCGGCGAGCTTGACGTCGCCCCCTCCCATCCCTGGCACGCTCGTGGCGCGTTCGTAGAGGGTGCCCACCAGCCACAGGCTCACGCCTCCGCAGAGAGCCCCCAAGAGAGCCGCCGCCAGCCCGGGGGGCGCGAATAGGCTCGCGGCCAGACCCAGTCCCACGCCCGGGATCGTGACGACGTCGGGGATCGTTCGCGTATCGAGATCGATCCACGCGATCGCGAGAAGGGCCAGGAGGAACGCGGCCTGAGGCACCAGCAGCAGAGGATCCCCCACCCTCCGGACGAGCAACCAGAGCAGGAGGCCCGACAGAAGCTCGACGACCGGATAACGCCACGAGATCTTCCGCCGGCAATGACGGCATCGGCCGCGAAGGATCACGAACGAGAGGACCGGCACGTTGTCCCAGGGGTGGATCCGCTTCTTACATCGGGGGCAGCGCGACGGAGGGGTCACGATGGACTCCCCGCGGGGCAGCCTCGCGATCACGACGTTGAGGAAACTCCCGAGGACGAGCCCGAGCGCGAACGCCGATGCCTGGATGAAGTGCTCGGGGTTCATCAGATCGCCCCCAATCGCCGGAGCTCGCGCTGGGCGACCTCCTGCATGTATTTGTTCCCGGTCGCCAGCACGTGTTTCCACAGGAGGATTGCCATTCCCGTGTTCCCGGCACGCTGATTGGCGAACGCCGCAAAGCGCTCGACGTACTCCTCGTGGCCCGGCATACGGCTGGCCAACGTGAAGTAGTGCGCCGCGGAGGCGGCGTCGTGCCGGCAGACGTAGTGGAGAAATCCGATCTCGAACGCGATCTTCCAATCGGAGGGGTTGGCGCGCAGGCCGCGCTGCAGGAGCTCCAGCCCGCGCTCGGGCCTCTTCATTTCCTGCGCGAGCACGAACGCTCCGAAGACGTACGGCTGGACGAATCGCGGATCCAGCTCCGTAACGATATCCATCACGTGCCCGATCATCTCGAACTTCTGGTCCGAGAGCCGGTGCTCGCCGTAATACTGAATGCCGCGCAGCCACGCGACATCCGCCGCGGCGGTCTCATACCCGAGCGTCGCCTGGCGTACCATGAACCCCGAGGGATAGTAGAGAAGCTCCTCCTCCCGGACCTTCTCAAGACGGGGCCGCGCGGCCAGGTGCACGAACGCCGCCGACGTCACGAAGAGCAACGCCAGCGCGAACCCCACGAGAAAGCCTCGATCGAGCCTGGCGATCAACGGAACTCCCGGCGCCGGAAGATGGTCCCGGCCAAGATCACGATCCCGCCCGCATAGAGCGCCCCGTACGCGAATGCGAACCCGAGCCGTTCCGGCTCCACGGCGATACCGTGCGCCACGAGCCCACGCGCGTTGAAGACGCCCAGGTGCGGAAGCGTCCAGTACACAGCTTCCGCGAGCGCCTGGACACCCACCGGAGCGCCTTGCGACGCGAAGTAGCGCAAGTCCTCGGCGAAATGCCCCGAGACCACGGCGGCGATCGCGAAGAAGGCGGTCAGCGCAGGCGTCGTGAACGAGGAGAACAACACGACGACCGCGGTCACGATCGAGAGCTCCATGACGCTGAGTCCGACGGCGCCGAAGACGGACCACGGCGTGGCACCGTACGCGACCGTCACGACCGCGGCCAGAATGCCGGCCATGGAGATCAGGAGCATGGATGTCGTGAACCAGAGTCCCAGGAATTTCCCAACGAGAAACTCTTCCCGGCGGATCGGCTTCGCGAGGATGGCGTAGACGGTCCGGCGCTCGAGCTCCTTGTGAAGGAGGCTCGACCCGAGGAAAACCGTGAGGAGCGTCGCCAGGATGCTGGATCCCGCGAGACCGAAATCGATCACCACCTTGCGCCCCTCCCCCAGCGCGAGCGGGGAGAGCGCCTGAGAGGCGATCACGAGCGCCAGGCCGAAGAGCGCCAGGATCAGGACGACCCGCTCACGCACGACCTCGCGGAGGGTGTTGCGCGCGATGGCAATGACGCGGCTCATGAGCGCCCCCCGCTTTCCCGTCCCGAGGCAGTCCCAACACCGTCGGCCTCGAGCACGCGCACGAAGTACTCTTCGAGGCTTTCCCGCCGCGGCTCGACGGATCGGATGAAGACCCGCTCCTCGGTCAGGGTGCGAAGGATCCCCTGAAGCGCTCCGGCGTCCAGGACCCTCACGACCCAGCGCGAACCGACGGAATCGACCCGGTGCCCTGCCTCGCGCAGAAGCGACATCCTCTGGTCGGGCAGCGCATCCGTTGTGATTTCCCACTCGAGCACGTCCGATTCGAGAATCGCCTTCACCGATCCCATCTCGAGGACTCGGCCACGATGGAGTATCGCGACGCGGTCGCAGAGCGGCTCGGTTTCCGCGAGCACGTGCGAGGTCATGAGAATCGTGGCGCCGCGGGCCCGCTCCTCCCTCAAGATGTGTTTCACGTCGGCGCGGCCGATCGGATCAAGCCCCGACATCGGCTCGTCCAGGACGAGGACTGCCGGCTCGTTCAGGAGCGCCTGGCAGAGTCCGAGACGCTGAGTCATCCCCTTCGAGAACCTGCGGAGCGCCTTTCGGCCGTGCACGCGAAGCCCCAGTCGCTCCAGGAGCGCCTCCGCGCGACGACGGACCGTCCGAGGCTCGATGCTGAAGAGCGAGCCCACGAGCCCCAGGTATTCCTCCGCCGTGAGGTGGTCGTAGAAGCAGGGATTCTCGGGAAGGTATCCCAGGCGCCTCCGCGCGGTGGGATCCTGGGGGTCGCGTCCTTCGAGCCGAATCGTCCCACGGGTGGGCCGGGTCAGTCCGAGGATCATCTTGATGGTGGAGGTCTTTCCAGCGCCGTTCGGTCCGAGAAGCCCGAAGATCTCGCCCGGCTCGAGGCTGAGCGAGACACCGTCCACGGCGGTGAACGGCTTCAACGTCATGGGGTCGCGGTAGACCTTGGAGACGCCATCCAACAGGATCGTCGGAAGCGGTTCCACTTCCCGCAATTGACTTCGGGCGGCCGCCTCGGCCGCCCAACCGGGCCTGCCGCGCGAGTCGTCCCGGTCTCGGCTCATGATCTCGAAATCCCCCCGGAGTATTCGAACCTCGTTCCACGCCCGCGAACCGCAAGTGCCATGCCACTCGCTGAAGACGGAGTCGCGGGCGCCTTGGTGCGGCTATCCTTCATAAAATGAAAAGGCGGCAGTCGCGTTGAAACGCGATCTGCCGCCCGGTACTTGATCGGCGATTAGCCGTTGGTCAACGAGAGCGGCAGGATCGCAGTCTTGCCGAAGCCCGTGATCGTGTAGCCGGTCGTCGTCGCGTTCGTCCCGAAACGACCGAGGGTCGCCGCGGCGCCAGCCCACGTCTCGGGGGCCTCGTTCGCGACACCCGTGAACGGATTTCTCGGCCAGTTACCGCTCGGCAGATTTGCCTGCACGAGCGCGGCGTTCGCCGCCACCGGGTAGGTACCCGTGTTCTTGACCGCGTAGTCTTCCACCGCCAGCTGGAAGCTGTGCATGTTCGCCTTCACGCTTGCTTCGCGTGCGCGGTCCTGCATGGCGATGAAGTTCGGAATCGCGATCGCTGCAAGAATCCCGATGATCACGACGACGATCATCAGCTCGATTAGCGTGAAACCTTTTTGATTGCGAAACATAGTTCCTCCGGTCCTTGATTAGCCGTTGGTTAACGAGAGCGGCAGGATCGCAGTCTTGCCGAAGCCCGTGATTGTGTAGCCGGTCGTGGTCGAGTTCGTCCCGAAACGACCGAGGGTCGCCGCGGCTCCAGCCCACGTCTCGGGGGCTTCATTCAGGACACCCGAGAACGGGTTTTTCGGCCAGTTACCGCCAGGGAAATTGCCCTGCACCAAAGCGGCATCTGCCGCCACCGGGTACGTCCCGCTGCTCTTCACCGCGAAGTCCTCGATCGCCAGCTGGAAGCTGTGCATGTTCGCCTTCACGCTTGCTTCGCGTGCGCGGTCCTGCATGGCGATGAAGTTGGGAATCGCGATCGCCGCAAGAATCCCGATGATCACGACAACGATCATCAGCTCGATGAGGGTGAAGCCCTTCGAGTTCCTCTCCATGGTGTTGCACCTCCCTTCAGGTCCCGCCATCCTTGACGTGATCAGCGTCCGTCCAACCTTACCGGACGAGATCAAAGCAACGGACATGCCACAGCGCAGCCCTGCCCCTTATGGGGAGGTTTCGCTTGCACTTCCGCGCGTGGCATGAACGGGGCTGGACTCCGGAGATGCGCGTTCCGCGCAGGATGCACGCGGGTCAACGTCCATTCTGCATATTGCATGATTCAACGTCGGGGCGATCAATTTGCGACCGCCTCACTCCGACAACATGCCCACGGTTTCCTTGAGCAACCCGTAGGAGATGAGCTTTCGGTAGAGTGTCGATGGATTGATTCCGAGGATTTCCGAGGCCCGTTTCTTCTGACCGCCGGTGTGGTGGAGCACCTTGAGGATGTACTCCCGCTCCAATTCCTCGAGAGTAAGATTGGGGTTATCGATGACCAGGCTGCCGCGGCCCTTGCCGCCCTGGATGACGCGCTCGGGGAGATCCTCGGGCGTGATGACGCCGTCGTCGGTCAGGATGACGGCCCGTTCGATCACGTTTTCGAGCTCCCGCACGTTCCCGGGCCAGTCGTAGACCATCAAGCAATCCCGCGCCTCCTTCGAGATCGCCTTCATCTCCTTTGGACCGGCGAGCTTCTTCAGGAAGTGATCCACCATTTCCTCGATGTCTTCCTTGCGCTCGCGCAGGGCCGGAAGGCGGATCTGGATGACGTTCAGACGATAGAAGAGATCGGCGCGGAAGCGCCCCTCCGCGACCGCCCGCTCCAGGTCGGCATTGGTCGCCGCGATCAAGCGGACGTCGATCTTCCTCGGTTTGGTGCCGCCGACCGGGATGATCTCCCTCTCCTGTAGCGCCCGGAGGAGCTTGACCTGCGTCGCGGGCAAGGTCTCCCCCACTTCGTCCAGGAAGAACGAGCCGCCTCCGGCGACCGCGAGGAGCCCCTCCTGGTCGCGCACCGCGCCCGTGAAGGACCCCTTCACGTGTCCGAACAAGTTGCTCTCGAGGAGGTCCTTGGGGAGGGCCCCGCAATTGATGGACACGAACGGTCCGTCGGCGCGCCGGCTCATATAATGGATGCGCTTCGCGATGAGCTCTTTGCCGGTTCCGCTGTCGCCTACGATGAGAATTGTCGAATCCGAATCGGCGACCTTTTCGACCAGCTTCAGGACCTTCTGGATCTGTTCGCTGTGCCCGATGATCTCCTTGGTGTCGTCGGTGCGCTTCAGCTGCCGCTTCAAATAGACGTTTTCCGACTGGACCCGGCGCATGGCGATCGCGTTCTTGATCACCAGGCGGATCTCGTCATTCTTCGCGCTCTTCTCGAGATACTGGTAGGCTCCCCGGTTGAGCGCCTCGATGGCGGATTTCTGCGACGCGAACGCGGTCCGGATCACGACCGGGATGCTCGGATCCAGCTTCTTGATACCGGACAGCACGCCCAGCCCGTCGATTTCACCCGGCATCTTGATGTCCGTCACGACGACGTCGAAATTTTCTTCCTCCGCCTTCTGGAGGGCGTCGCGTCCCGAGGTGGCCACGTGCACTTCGTATCCTTCCTTGGAGAGAAGGATCGAAAGAAACTGGACCATGCTCTCTTCGTCATCGACCACCAGAATTTTTTCGCCGCTCACCTGATCTACCTCGCTCGACAAGGGGTTACGCCGCGTGGGCGACGGTCCGCGCCGTGCTCGTTGCTCTCGGGATCCACACCCTCATGGTCGTTCCCGCTCCGAGACGGCTCTCAACCTCCATGGCGCCTCCATGGCGCTCCACGATCCGGTTGGCAATGGCAAGTCCCAGCCCGGTGCCACCCCGTTTCGTGGAGTAAAACGGCTCGAAAATCAGCTCGATTTCCGGCGTCGGGATACCGATCCCGTTGTCCTGAACTTCGACACAGACCAAGGATGGCGACATCTCGTGCGACCTGGCGGCCGGTTTCTCCCGCCGGGCATCGATCCGCACCTCGACCCGTCCGTCCGCCTCGACCGCCTCGAGCGCATTCAGGATCAGATTCATCAGCACCTGCCTCATCTGCTCGGAATCAACGTGCACCGTTACATCTCCGCCCTGCCCCGTGAGACGCAGGGTCTTGCCATCCGCGCTTGGATGACGCTGAGCGACATCAACCGTGTCCTTGAGCAGCGCGTCCAGATCCAGCGTCTCGCACTTGAGCGGCCGCTCGCGCGCATAGTCGAGCAGCTCGCGGATGAAATTGTCGAGGCGCTCCGATTCCCTCACGATCAGGTCCAGGAGCCTCGCGTTCTCGCCCTTGACCTTGAGCTCACGCTGCAGAACCTCGACCGAACCGCTGATCGGGTTCAGGCAATTTCGGATCTCGTGGGCGATCCCGGCCGAGAGCTCTCCGATCGCCGCGAGGGTCTCGCGACGGCGGATCCGCTCTTCCAGGGCCCGCACGTCGGAGAGATCCTGGAACAGGCCGATCACCCCACGCCGCCTCCCGTCCGGGTCGCGCAAGAGGCTTGTCGACATGCCGAGCGGCACCTTCGTTCCGTTCGGTCTCACGATCGAGATCGCCACGCGGCTCCCCTCGGTTCCTTGCTCGAGCGCCTCACGGAGGCGCTCCGTGAATTCCTTGAGGCCCGGCCCGAATGCGTCCACGTACGGCCGGCCGCGCATCGCGCCGACGGGGCACGCCGCGATTTCCGACGCCGCCCGATTCCAGTGCCGCACGATTCCGTCCGCGTCCACCGTGACAATTCCGCTCGACATGTTCTCCAAAATGCTCTCCGTGTCGAAAAGCGCCCGGTTCAACTCCGCCTGTGCATCCGCCAGTGCCTGGCGTCCCTCGTTCAGCCGCCGTCCCAAGTTGCCGCCGATCACCCCGACGACGAAAAGGAGCGGGACGTACAGGAGCATTCGCAGCAAGAGCGCCGAGTCGCCCAAGCCCTGCATCAGCCCGAACGGCGTCGTCGGCATCATCCCCTGCCGGCCCGCCAGGTAGAACCCGGCGTAGGCCAGGGAGGACAGCGCCGCCAAGAGCACCCCGCCTCCCACGGAGAGGAACACCCCCCCGAGGAGCGGGGACAGGAGGTAGAGCGGCACGAACTGGCTTTCCGCCCCTCCCGTGAAGAACACGAGGTACGACGTCGTGGCCCGTGATCAGGAAGAATCCGAACGGGAACTGGCGTTCGTCTCCGATCGGACTGCCCGAGAAGGCCATCGCCATCGCGGTGACCAGCCCGAGCAAGGCGACGCGTCCCAAGATGACGGCCTGGACCGCGAGGCCTAAATCCAGATCCCCCTCAACACTCGAGTCTGGGCGATGTGCTGCCATCGTCCGAACTAGTGACCGCCCGCGACCACGTTGATCAGCTTGAACATCGGCAGGTACATCGCGATCACCATCCCGCCAACGATCGTTCCCATGATGACGATCATGATCGGCTCGATGAGGGAGGTCAGCGAATCCACCGCCGTATCGACTTCGTCGTCGTAGAAATCCGCGATCCGGGTCAACATATCGTCCAGCGCGCCGGTCTCCTCGCCCACAGAGATCATCTGCACCACCATCGGCGGAAACACAGACGACTGGCGAAGCGGCGCCGAGATGGTCTCTCCCTCACGAATACTCACCCGCGCGGCCATGATCGCGTTCTCGATCACCCGGTTTCCGGAGGTGCGGGCGGTGATATCGAGCCCGTTCAGAATCGGAACGCCCGAGGAGATCAGGGTCGAGAGCGTGCGCGTGAATCGAGCGACGGCGCCCTTGCGCAACACGTCCCCGAGGACCGGGATCTTGAGCAGGAGGGTGTCGATCTGAATCCGTCCCTTTTCGGTCAAGTAGTACCGCTGGATGCCCACCACCGCGGCGATCATGCCTCCCACGAGCGCCCACCAGTACGCGCGCAGGAAAGAGCTCAGGCCCATGACAATCTTGGTCGGGAGCGGGAGCTCGGCTCCGAATCCGCTGAACATTCTCGCGAAGGTCGGGATGATGAAGATGAGCATGAACGACGTGGCGAGCACGGCGACCGAGAGCACGACGGCCGGGTAGACCATCGCGCCCTTGATCTTCCGCTTGAGTGCTTCGGCCTTCTCGATGTAGGTCGCGAGGCGCTGGAGGATGTTGTCCAAGATACCGCCCGCCTCGCCGGCCTCGACCATGTTCACGAAGAGCTCGTCGAACACCTTGCTGTGCTCCTTCTTCCCGAGCGCCTCTGCGAGCGTGGTCCCCGCCTCCACGTCGCGCATGACCATCCCGATGACGTGGCTAAATCCCTCCTTCTCGGTCTGCTTGGTGAGAATGTCCAGGCACTGGACCAGGGGGAGCCCCGCATTGATCATGGTCGCGAACTGACGCGTGAAGATGGCGAGATCGCGGGTCGTGACCCCCCCGCCCAACTTGGGAAGCCTGAACTTGACCTCCGCCTTCTTCTCGCGCACGGAGGAGATGATGATCCGGCGTTTGCGGAGCGCGGTGAGCGCCTCATCCTGCGAGTCCAGAGTCAGCTCGCCGGTCTGAATCTCCCCCGCGACCGTCCGCCCTTTCCAAACGTAAACTGGCACCGCGTTCCCCCTTTTCAGCGCCCGCTAGGCGGTTACGTGGACCCCGACCTTCTCGAGCATCTGTTCCAGCTCCTTTACGTCGGAGCTCCGTCCCAGGCTCTCGTCGAGCGAGATCTGCTTTCCGATGTACGCCTGAAACAACGCCTGGTTCATCGTCTGCATGCCATGCTTCGTGCCGGCTTGCATGAGGCTGTAGATCTGATGCGTCTTCCGCTCGCG
>VBOX01000075.1 GCA_005893265.1 Candidatus Eiseniibacteriota bacterium
CGCCGTCCACGAAAAGAAAGACGCGGCCGCCGTGCGGCCCCGTGATCCAGCGATGTTCCATCGTCAGCGCCAGCAGTCGGTCTCCCGCGAACGCGCGGTCGCGATGGCCGCGCAACCCTTCGCTTCCGCCGAGGAAACGCAGCTCCTCCGCGGGGAGCGTCCCTCCTCCGAAATCGACCCGTTCCGCGCGCATCGCGGCATAGAGCGCGCGCCCGGTCCCGGTCGGCTGGGCCGCTTCCCATGTAAGCGTTCCCTTGAGGACCCCGCGCGAGGTCCGCGCGTACCCGGGATAGGATTCGACCCGCCGTCCCACTTCCCCCGCGAGCGCCGCACCGAAGCCGCGGGTCGGATTCTCCAGAGGCAGAAGCTTGCGCCACGTAACACGTCCCTCGAGCGACCACGTCGCGCTCGTGCCGCGGCCCGCGCCGGTGTAGGCGCTGCCGCTCCGCCGGAGCGCCGCCGCAGCCCTGGCATTCGCGGCGGGACGGCCGGACAGCTCGAGCGACCACCGGGTCTGGGTGTAGAGGGAATCCGCGACCTGCGCCTCGAGCGCTACCTGCGCGTCAAGCCCCGACCGGAACAACGAGGGCTCGCGGTAGCGCGCGGCGTAGTCGGACCGGCCCGCACCGAATCCGGCCCACTTGGCGCCCGCCGACCGTCCACTCCCCCCGATATTCCCGAGCGCCAGATCGACGAGCCCCGTGATTCCGCCACCGTTCTGTATCCCAACCGCTCCTTCGAAACGGCTCAAGCGATTTTCAACGACCGGCGCTAGGACGCGGGCACGTCCGGGCTCGGCTCCCGCCTCGACCTCGATGAGCCCGACCGAGGAGAAGAGCTCGCTCGCCTGGAGCCTCGATCGGGCGTCGTCCAGAAGGGCGGGGGTGAGCACGCTCCCCTTCCTGAGGCCCGAGATCGATGCCACAACCGAGGGGCGCATCGCGGCGCCTCCCAAATCGAGGCTATCGAGGGTCACCGTTGGGCCGCAGCGCAAGAAGACGTGGACCCGCGCGGTCGCCGAATCGGCGAGGACAACGGAGTCGAGCGTCGCCTCCGCGCCGAAGCGCCCCTTCGCCTGGGCCTCATCCCGGAGCGCCTCGAGGCCGGCGAGGATCGCGCGGGGCTCCCCGCCCCCACCGCTCGCCCGCCCGAACGTCCCGACCGCGTCCGGAACGACCTCCTCCGCGCCGCGCACGACCGCGACGACCCGCGACGGGACCGGACGACGCTCGATCGTGATCCTCGCCACGCCTCTCCCGTCCGCGGCACCCGGCACGAGGGTGAGCCGCACCACGGAGGTGATGGCGCCTCGAGCCAAGAGGCTGTCACGAACGCGAGCGGCGAACGTTTGTAGCTCGTCTCGTGTCCAGCGCACCGACGTTCGGAGTGAGCCTCCGGAGGAATCGCCATCGGCCGCGGCGCGGGAGGAGTCGGCGGGAGACACCTCGAGAAGCGAATCCGCTCCGGGTCCGACCTCGAGCGCGTAGCGCGGCACCGGCTGCTCCAGCGGCTGAGGCGCGAGCGGGATCGAAGCGCCGGCAGTCTCCGCATACCCCGCGAGGAGCGCGACCGACACCGACACGAGGGCGAGGAAGCGCATCATCAGAAGTAACTCCGAAGCTCGAGTCGGCCGTTGTACACCGCGTTCCGGCTGCTCGCGATCTGTCCGTTCCACGAAACGCCCAACGAAACCTGATCGCGGAGGCGGTAGTCACCCAGGAGATCGTAGTCGACGTGGTTCCCGAGAAGCGGCGGGATGAAAAAGACGCCCGGCTGATAGAGCCCTTCTTGCCTCGTGCGCGCCCAGAGGGCACGGCCGTCGAGGCGTAGGTTTCCGCCCGAGGCGCAGCGCGCCGAAGGCCCCGCCGCAAAGGTCTCCTGGAATCGAAGCGATCCGCCGCGTCGCTCCGGAGGGCGGTCTGGGACGAGCCGTCGATCGTCGCCGACGTGACGAGTCGGACCCCAGCACAGAGAGGATTTCGCACCCGGAAGGTCGCATCGAATCCGTCGCGCACGACCCGGAGGTTTTCGAATTCGCCCGTGCGGTCGCGCCGGACGCCGGCCTCCGCGCGAAGGTCGTAACGGCTGCCCCTCGGCGCGAACTCGATACTTTGGCGCGCGTTCACGTTCCCGCGAATCGTCGCGCCGGCGTCCAGGTAGTCGCGCGGATCGAAGGCGTGGCGAGGGTCACCCAGCGCGAGGGAAGACAGCGTCTCCACTCGGAGAAAGGTGCTGGTGCCCCATGAGCGCCAAAACGAGGGCCCGGCCGCCGCCGCGGTGGCGGCGCGCCCGGGGTAGGCGTCCAGCCGCAGCTGCACATTCGCGCGAGTCCGGGGAACCGGGATCCCGGTCTCGGTGACCACTTGATAGTTCCCCTGGAAGCGGGGGTTCCCGAACGCGTCATATGCGCCCGTGCCCGGGTCCACCGGGACGACCCGGCGGATCACTTGGGGCTCGCGGAGCTGCGTGGCGTCGTAGCGAAGCTCCGAGGTGAACGGAGCGCCCGGCGCGCCGGCGAGAATCGCAAGCTGCGCCAGGTCGCTCGCCGATGCCCCGGCCGGGTCGGAGACGCGCCGCCGCGTCCAGCCCATCTCCACCGAAAGGGAAGCTCGAGAGCGCGCGGACAACCCCGCCTCCCACGTCGCACCGTGGGTCGGAAGGAGCCCCAGTCCCAAATCCCCCCGTCGGTCGAGCCGTTCGCCATACGAGGCCCGAAGATTCACCCGCGATGCGGGATTAACCCCGAGGCCCATGACCCACTCGCGGCTCTGGCGCTCGGGGATGGAGTCCCCCTCCTGATGGGAAATCCGCTCCTCCTGAAAATGCACCTTCGGGGTCACGATTCCCTGCTGCCGGGCGAGATCGAAATCGAGGCGCGAGCGCGAGCCCGCCTCCGAGCCGAGCGTGTTCCGGGAGCCTTCCCAGCGGACGGTCCCCGGTAGCCCGCCGCGCCAGTCGGCGGCGAGGGCGCGGCGCATGGATCGCGAGCCCCCCTCCAGGCGGCGCTGCCCGACTTCTCCCCGGAAGGAAAGTAGGGAGAAGGGATCGTACTGGAGGCCAAGCTCTCCCCTCGTCTCGCCGCCCTCGCGGGCGGCCTGGTTCCAGCGGTCGTGCTCGAAGGCGTTGTCGAGCCGGTCCATCGTCGTGAATCGGCTGTCGCGGGAGCGGAAGGATCCGGAAAATTGCAGGAGGCCCAGGGAGCGCCCGGTTACCGAGAGCGGCCGCGGATCGAGCCGTACGCCGACCCGAACGGCGTTTCCTCCGTTGTCGCCGTCGTCGAGCGACGAGAGCGCGTTGCGGTCGAATCCGGAGCGAGCCGCTTCCGCCTCGAGGCTCAGCGCGCTGAAGACGCGCGCCGATCCTCCCAGATCGAGAAGCCGCCGGTCGTCCGGGGATGGGAGCGAGCGTCCCGGCGCGAAGGATCCGAGATTGCGGCCCATGTAGTGATAGAAGCGGGCACCGTCCCCGGCAAGCGTGTCGGCGTACGCGCCGCGTCCCGCGCCGACTTGAACGAACTCGACCAGATAATCCCCTCTGCCCGCGCCCAGGTGGATCCATTGCGGGTTTGCCGGGTCCGTTTGATCCCACACGTACTCTCCGCGTCCGGCGCCGACATACCGCGCGCCGGAGGGCGTGGCCGCGGAATCCCCAAGGCTCCCAAGCGCGCGCAGGTCTTCGGCGGTCAGCGATGCGTCGATGGGGCTCTTGGGATCGTCTCCATCCTTGAGGTAGGTCGCATACCAGCGACCCGCCGAAGCGATCTGCCCCTGGGTGAATGCCGCATAGAGACTCCGCCGGAAATTGTTGCTCGCACCTTCGAAGTCGAACGCGATCCGGCTCTCGGCGGTGATAGGGTGGCGCGTGGTGAAGGTCACGGATCCGGCGCCGTAGTCGACCACGTAGTCCTGATCGGCGCCGCGCTTGAGCTTCGCGCCGTCCAGCCAAACCGTCTCGGATCCCGCGACGATTCCCGGCGGAAGCTCGCCGGGTGTGCGAGGGATGAGATCGTACGGACCCTGTTTGCCCTCCTCCCCTCGGATCTCGATCGAGCGTCGTTCCCCTTTGGCGCTTGCCGCGGCAAGGTCCCACTTGGCGCCCGCGACGCTCGCCTGGCCCCTCACGCCTTGGAGCTGCCGGCTGATGCGCGCGAATTCGCCGGGTCCCCCGTCGAGCCTGAAGTCCCCCATCGTGACCTCGCCGTGCGGCGCCCGAACCGAGAGGAAGAGGCGGTCAAGATCCTGCAGCTCGCGCGTGGTTCCGTCCGGCTCGAAGGGCAGCTGCTGGTCGCTCAAGGTGGCGGCGAGCTCCACGTCGCCGGCGACACGCCCCCGCACGGTGAGGTCGAGCGTTTGATGCAACGACGCATCGCGCCCACGGCCCATCTCGACGCTCAAGGTCTTCGAACCCGAGAAGAGAAGCGTACCGGGGTTTCCCGCACCCGGAGGCGCGGCCGCGGCAACCGGGTCGGTGCGGCGCACGACGGTCGGCGGGCCCGCTGCAGAATCGGCTGGGAGAGGCTTCGAAAACGGTGAGGACGCGCGGAGCGAAAGGAGCGAGGGCGATCGGAGCACCGGATACTCGATGACGAGCGTGTCACCGGAGGAGGGCGGTCCCCCGGGATGGACCACGTCGGTCGGGCGCGCAAAGGCCGAACGGACGCTCGCCATCGCGAAAAGGAGCGCAAGCGTGACGGCCAGGCGCTGCGCTTGAACGCCGCGCGTCATGGCCGCGCGCCCCGCACGGGTTCCAGCACCTGAATCTCGGCGCGTTCCGGATCCGCCACCGCGATCTGCCCGTGCGGGCCGATGGCGAGCGCGGCGGGGCGCCAGGGAACGCGATCGCCGCCGAGCGCGCGGGTCAAGAGGATCGAACCGTCCGTGCCGATCACGAGAATGCGCTGGCCGACAGCATCGGCGGCGTACAGGTGACCGGCGCGGTCGACGGCGAGATCGGAGATCGACACTGCCTTGGGAAGTGGATCCAGCACCAAGCCGAACCTGAATCGCCCGCTTGCGTCGAAGCGGCGCAATCCGCCGCGCGCGGCATCGTAGATCCAGACCTCGCCGCGCTCCCCGGCCGCCGCGGCAAGGGGCGTAAGGACCGAGTCCTCGGGGACCAGGTACCGTGCGACCCTGGCCCGTCCGAGACGGTCGTCGAGAGGCACGAGATCTCTCGCGCGCGCGGAGAGGAGCCAGAGCTTCCCGAACCGGTCGAGCAGGAGCCGGGCGCCCGCATCGCGCGATTCCTCAAGAGCCGAGGCCTGAAATGGCTTGAGTCCCAGAAATCGTCCCGCGCGATCGAAGGCCACGACCGCGCCGCGGCCGCGGTCCAGGACGAGAAGCGACTGGTCTCGATCCACCACGAGGTCCTGGGGCAGCTCGAGCGAAGTCTCGTCCGATCCGTACCCGCCGACCTCGTACAGGACCCGTCCCCGAGGGTCGAGCTTGGTGATGCGGCGGGTCTCCGCGTCGAGCACGTGCAGGTTTCCGTCGGAGTCGTACGCGAGTCGGGACGGACGGCGGATCCCGACGGCCTCGAGCGCGTCGCGATCGAAGGTCCACTCGGTTCGGAGTGCGGTGGGTGGCCCGGAGGCGGTCGAGTCCGACACCTCGCGCTCTGCGGCCAGACAAACCCCGTGCGGGCCCGTCAGGCAGGCGAGCGTGGCCAGAATCGCGATCAGGGTTCTTCTCGTCGGACCGCTCATGGATGCCGGAGGGGATGCTCCTCACCGCGGCCGTGGTACGGCGGGACTCGAGCGACTAGAACCGGTGCCGGATCAGCACCTTTCCCCCGCCGTCGGCGGTGATCATGGTGAGGAGTCGTGTCTCGTCCTGCTCGATTGCCGACTGCTCCGCCTTCACGTCGCGGCGGTGAAGCACTTGGGTGTCGATGGCGCTGACCACTCGATTCAGGATCGCCAGCGCGAAGGAGAACTTCGCGCGGCTGAATGCGCGCGTCGAATTCTGCCGCGTCTCGATATAGGACTCCCGGAGCGAGGCGCTCGTCCAGTCCCAAGCCCGATTCCCGGTCGGAAGCCGCGCGGCCACCCACGCGTCCTGCGCCGCTGGATCCGACGGGAACTCGTTCCGGGCGTCTCGCCGGAGCGCGTCCTCGTAGGAATCCGGGCCCGATCCGCTCGATCGCATGTAGGTTCCGACAAGCCTCCAATAGTCGTCCGATTCGGATTCCGTACCGAGGCCGGCGTTCAGCCTTGCCTGTTCGATGTAGTCATTTTTCCGGAGATGCCCCGCGACTTCCCACGCCGCGAAGTTGGCCCAAATCGCGCCCTCGGAAATGAAGAACCCCGTCGCGCGCCCCTTGTGACCCGAATACAACTCCCCCGCCCCGGGGAGGAGGAGCGAGAGCAGCACGGCCTTCCTTGGATTCACGGAGCTCGACGCCCGTGGCTGGGTGGCTTCCTGCGCCCCCTCCTGCGCCGCGTTCACGAGCGGACTCCACGCGGGCTCCGATCCCGTTCGCGGTTGAGCGACGGGCGTACGCGCTAGCTCCGTGCCCGCCTGCGCGGAGGAAGCCCAGGCGAAGGCAGCGGCGACAAGCAAAATGACGGACGGAATGGTCTTAATGGAGCCCCTTCGTGACGACAAAACTGAAGGCATTGTCCCTCGCAAACGGCCTCGTACGCATCCTGAACCGGATCTGCGTGTCGTTGCCGAGCGAAGCCCGGCCCCGGTGCTTCATGATGCGTAGCACATCCACCGCGCTCACCACTCGATTCACGAACGCCCCCGCGACCGCCGTATGCGCATTTTTCAGGAAGTTATTACTGTGGGCACGGATCCCTCGATAGAAGTTCCGGTTGTCCTGGCTGTCCCAGCCGGACCAGTATGTCGAGATCTTTCCGATGTCCTCGTAGTATTGCTGCTTGTTGTGATCGCGGAAATAGAGGATGAGGCTGTCGGCCGCCGGATCGAAGGTGCCGTTGTTTATCTCCTGGGTCTTCCAGGAGTTGTAATCCCAGTGCCCGTCGGCGTAGGTCTCGAACTCCTTTTCCTTCGATTTGCCGCGGTCGTGGTAGTAGACGTACGCGACCCAGGCCATGCCCTCGAGACCCAAGTTCACAAGCCCACGCTTTTGTCCCGCGTACAAATGCCCCACCCCCGGGACGGCCAAGTTCATGAGGAACGCCTTGCCGGCGGACTTATGAACCCTTTCCTCCTCGGTTTGAATGGGAGAGCCTGCGGCCGAAGCGATGGGGGCTCCGACCGATGATGGGCTCACGGAATCCGCGATCGCTCTCTGAGCGAGCAGAATCTCCGTCGGGGTTTCGGATTCAAAATCTAACTGAGACGCAGCATGGCCGAGACGGGGGTAGGCGATAGCGGCTAGGATCGCCGCGATGAAGAGCAAGGCACGCGATGTCAGGCTTCTCGTCCCCTAAACCGGGCTGGACCTACTTGGAACATAATCAATTGTAGCTGCGTCCACGTTATTTGACAACCGCGAACTTGCCAAACACGACATCGCTCGTCCCGGTGCCGTGAACCTCCACCCGCACGAGATATACCCCGCTCGCTAGATCCCGTACCGGAATTCTTACAACATTTTGTGCGGGGCTCGATGGCCCCGGCAGGCGTTGGACCTCATTTCCCAGTGGGTCGAGGATCCGGATCAGGACGGAGCTAACCCCTTGCCCGAGGGTGTATGCGAGGCCGATGTCCCGCCCGCGGGCCGGGTTGGGGAAGCAGTAGAGGGAGCCTTTCTCGAGCGAGGACGCCTGGACCACCGGGCCCTGGTACGCATCCTCGAGCACCGAAGTCCGGTGGCGATTGCCCCCGAACTCGGGCCAGGGCGTCCGCACGGACACGCCATTCCTCGAGAAGAGGGCGCTGTCCGCCCTCATGGGAACCTGGTAGGAATGAAGGGCCGCGTCGTCGTCCCCGCCCATCACGAGGTGAGTCCAGGCCGGACCGGCCGGATCGGGCGGGCTCAGCGCGTCGTTCAGGCTGAGGAGCATCGGGGTGGAGGACGCCCCGCCCTGAATCGAGAGAGGCCAGCCCGGGATCGTCTTGCCGTCGCTGTCGAGCGCGACGACAAGACCGTTAAAAAGGCCAACGATCACCTCCGCGCGCGTGTCCCCGCTCACATCACCGACGATCGGCGACCCTTCGCCCCCGCGAGCTTCCGATCCGTATCGCGCGGTCAGCGAAACGGGCCAGCCGTGAGGCTCGATGCCGTTTCGATTGTAGCGGTGGACGCGACCCTCCTTGTCCATCGCGAGGATCTCCGGATAGCCGTCACCGTCGAGATCCCCGGCGGCCAGCGGTCCCCAAAGGGTTCCCGCGACCTCAACCGGCCATCCCGGTAGCTCCGTCCCGTCGAGCCTGAAGCAATGAATCAGGCCCTGCCGCGCGTCCGACACGACCAGCTCTAGATCGTGATCCGCCGCGCGATCCATGTCGACACCCAGTAAGTAGGGCTCGAAGTTCGAGCTGGGCACGCGGAAGAACACGTTCAGGTACCCGGGGGTCTTGTTGTACGGATCGACGATTCGGATGTAGCCGTTGCGAAGCGCCCACGCGACCTGATACCCGCCCGCGCCGGTGAAACGGCCCACCGCCAGATTGCCGGACGTCGGCGACGTGACCATGGCCCCCCCGACCTGGAGCGTGTCCGCCACGGTCGTGACGAGCGGTGCGACGCTCACGCTGTCCGAGGGGATGATGAGGAAGGATCGCCCGTCGCTCGCTCCCACCACCACGTTGCCTCCCGGATCGAGAGCGGGAGCGGTCGTAGCGAGCAGCGAGGCATTGGTCGAATCCAGCTTCACCGGTCCCCACCCGGTGAGGGAGCTCAAGGAATAACCGGAGTCGCGAGGTGCGGCAGCGCGGAGCGCATACAGGTCACCGCGCTCCGTTGTGACCACCAGAGCGGCGTCGTGGACGGCGAGCGGATTACGATGAAACAGGCTGTCTGCGAAGAGCACGGGGCCCAGCACTTTCGAGTTGAACTGCATGACCTTGGCGGAAGAATCAGCCGCAAGTTTGTAATAGGGCTCACCGTTCGAAGTCCAAGCGTATATAGCGCTGTCGGCCGCCGTCACGACAGAGACCAAGCCGTCGTGTCACAGCCTGCCATATGTAGGTTTCGCGCCGCGCTGGCTCACGCCGGTTGCCAAAGGCCACCCCACCACCCTCCAGTCGGCGGTGACGGTGAGGTTCATGTCGAGCGCAGCCGGGCTTCCCACGTCGATCGCGATGTGGCTCAAGCCGCCGTCGTTGGTGTTCGAGTTCGGAGTGGTTTCGGGTCCGAGCCGCGTATGGTTGCCGACGAAATAGGGATCGAAGGGGCTTCCGAAGGCATACCGCGACGTGGGATCGCCGATGTCGGCGATGCCGTCCGCCTCGACGACGCGGACGCCTCGCCGGGACGGATTCGAGTTGATTCCGAAATCCGGCGGGATGTGCCGCCCGTAGATCACCGAGTTGTCGACGTGCCAGATGAGGATTCCCTGGCCCGGCAGCAGGAAGTCGTACTCCTTGTCCCCGACCGAATCGGCTACGGCGGCCAGGCCCGGGCCCAGGATGACCCCGCTCGAGTCGCGGTCGAGAAAGAGCGTGTTGTCCGCGTTCAGATCGGTCTCGCGGTTCTCGATGAGGTAGAACTCCTCCCCGCCCAGCGGAACGAACAGGGTCCGGTCGGAAAGTTGGGTCGCCCGGAGCGCCGTCGTGAGCGACCTCCCCGGATCGACGTAGTCGATGTTATCGGGCCACAGGAGAAACTTGGACCAGGGATCCAGGCTCACCGGCAGGATGCCGCTTGCCTCGACGACGGTGCCCGTCCTCGTGTCCTGAACCGGCGTGCTGAGCAGGTACCCCGAATCCATGTTGCTCCAGACACCGACCCCGGGGAAAAACGTCTCGATGTCGTAGAGATCGAAGAGCCCCTGCGTGTGGCCGAACTCGTGGGCCAACGTCCCGTTGATCGCGGCGTAGTAGCCGTCCTGGGACTCGGTCTCGGGCATCACGAGCCCGCCCCTAATCGAGACCGCGCCGCCGTTCACGGGGACCGGGTTCTTCAGATTGATCTGGAAGGTCGGAAAATCGCGCGGGCTGTCATTGTTCAGGTCGGTCTGAAAGTCGGATCCTGTGTGGAAGAGGGCGACGACGTCGAACCGGCCGAACGGGATCGAGTCGGTCTGGTCCGCGGTTCGCACCGCGTCGTGGAAGAATCTCTGGGCGCTATCGAAGGACTGCTGCCCGAGGGTCCACGGCCCGTACCGCCCGGTGTCACCCAGCCGGTAGGCGGCGGAATCCGCCTGGGGGTAGACGTCGTATTCGATCACGAGGTGCCCGTAGGAGGCGAATGACCAGTACCGCCTAAGGGCCTCGAGGTGGGACATGAAAAACTTTCGGTCGTGCGGCGGCGGGTCGATCACGATTCCGAGCGCCTTACCATCCCTGAGATCGAATTTTCCGTCCGGCGTGGTGGTCAGCGGTCCAAGGCTATCCGTCGCGAAGTCGATCTTGAGCCCGAGGACACGCAGCGTCTCGGGAGCCCCGAAAAACGCCACCGTCCGCTGGAGCCGCCCCCCTTTCATCGCAAGGAGCGGTGGGCGGCGGCCGGAGACGAAGGGGCGGGCAGACGCCTCTCCGACCCTGTGCGGGAAGGCGCGCCACAGCTCGGCTCGACGCGCCGCGAGGGCGCGCGCCGCGGGCGAGCCGGCGCTCGCGCCTGACACCTTCGAAGCGGTGAGGCCGCGTTCGGTGGCCGCCCAAACACGAGGAGCCAGGCCCGATACAAGGACCTGGCTCCCGAAAACGAGGACCGCAAGCGAACGGGTGAGGGTGCGCCCGATTCGCACGAGCTTAGAAGTGGTAGCTTGCGGAGAAGCGGTTCACGCGCTCCAAAAACTCCGATTGGGGCACCCGGGCGTAATCGAATCTGACGCCGTGATAGTTCAGTCCCAACCCGTAGGTGAGATTCTTGATCGTCCCGCGCGGATCGTAGATGTAACCGACCCGGAGCGCCAGGAGCCGGTTGAACTCGAACTCCCCGCCGGCGTTTTCGATCCAGGCGCCGTGGGGAAGGAGCGACCTGTTCACGTCCGCCGCGACGAGCACACGATAAAGCTCCGTCTCGAAAGGCGTCACGGCGACTCCGAGCTTCACGTTGCGCCCCAAGGGATCGGACTGGTCCGCGTCGATGTAGGAAATATTCGGACCGAGGTTCTGGATCACGAGGCCCACCGACGACTTCAACTGCGGAAGCTTGTAGAGGGTGCCAATATCAGCGGCGAACGTCGAGCCCGCCCCCTGCGCGCGGTCCTGCGTTTTGTCGGCAGGCGCGAGGTCGACGCGCACGAACTTCAGGGCGACGCCGAAACCCATGTCCTTCATCAGCTCGGTACCGTAGGCGAGCGTCGGGGCGACCTCATAGCTCGTAAAGGTGCCTAGCTCGTTTCCGTCCACATCGGTCGCGATGCTCTTGCCGTAGCTCAAATACCCGAGGCTGAACCCGATCCCGCCCCAGCCTTCCACGTGCTGGGAATAGGCGGTGTATGAGAAGAAGACGTCCTCGGCCAGGTCGGGGACGAGCCTTGCATACATCGAGCTGACGTCATGACCGGTCGTGAATGCGAGGGCGCCCGGGTTCCACCAAACGGCGTTCGCATCGTTGGCTACCGCCACATAGGCGCGTCCCATCCCGTCGGAGCGGGCGCCGGGAGCAATGAGGAGTGATTGAGCGCCTGCCTCAGCCTGGGCGTTCGCGGTACCCGCGTACCCACCCAGAATCAACACAAGCCCGAGGCAGCCGGCGACAAAACGACTCATGTGCAACCTCCTTCAGAAAAAGATAGGGACGCGCGTGCGCCCCGGCCTAGCGCATCATTTTAGCGAAGAAACGAGGCCGGGTCAAGCTTCCCCCGGGGCTCACCTGGTCTTCAGGGCTCGCCCAACCGCCGTAGCCCGTTTCCCTTCATTGGATTCGGCGGTCACTTTAAGCAGGTACACGCCGATGGCTATATTTTCTCCCTCTGAATCCCTTCCATCCCAAGGAAGGTAGTTTTCTCCAGCCCGGCCATCGCTCGATAGCTCCCGCACCCGCCGGCCCGAGACGGTCAGCACCTGCACCCTCAGGCGGCCGTCCTGGTTCAGCCGGGCGTGGACATAGGTCGTGCCCTCGAACGGATTGGGATAGTTGAAGACCTGGCTCAACCGCATCGGGTCGCCAGGCTTGGCCGGGGCGTGGACGTCGAGGACAAAGGTGCGGACCCCGATGTTTCCAAACGTATCGGAGGCGTGGATCTCGAGGGTGTGGAGCCCTTCCGCGAGCTGGGGCACGGCATAGGAGACCGTCCCGCGCGTGTAGCTCCCGGGGTCATAGGCGAATCCGGCCGTCAGCTCGGCCGGGGTACCCCGATCGTCCGTGATTACGAAGATAGTGTGCGCGTTGTCGAGCCGCATGAGATCGATTCCGCTCGAGTCCTCGATCACGACCGTGAGCAGGTCCCCCGGCTGGACGCTCGAATCCGATCCTGCGGGGTACCGGAGCGTGATGACGGGCGGAAGAAGGTCGGTGCGGGATCCTATGCCCTGCGCGATGCGGATCGAATCGACCGCGAGCCCCACGCCCCGCCCTCCTGCCTGGCTGAGGAGGGCCCGGAGCTGCCCTTTTCCGCCGGCAATCCGCGAGTCGAGCGGGACGACGAAGCGCGCCGTGAACGCTCCTCGGTCGAGCGCCACGCTCCCTCGGAAGAGAATGGGCCCGGGTACCTGGTAGGGAAACGGCACGAGCTGGTTGATGGAGTTCAGTCCGATTTGGGTCCGCCGAAACGGCTTCCCCTGCACCTGCAACAGGACGGTCCCGGCCGAGAGCGTGTCCGGGGTCGAGTCGGGGGCGAGCGCGTGGCCGCGGATGATCGCGAGGTCCCCGCGCGGAAGCGAGTCGAGCGGAGATTTCTCCCACACGCCTCTCCCGCGCGGGACCGGGGGGACCAACGCAGGGTCTCCCAGGAGCACGTATTTCCGTACCACCGAGTTCACGTGTGCGTTCTTCGCCCGCGCGTACGCCAAGCCGACGGTAACGGTCGAATCCACGCGCGGCGCGTTCGGGAAAAGCTGGTCCACGAACTCGTCGTTCAGCAGCGTGCTCTCGAACGGGAACACCTCATGGGACGCTGCGATGGTCGCGGCGGCCCCGCCGGTAGGGGTCTTGAGCAGAAGCTCGCCCAACCCCTCCTGGCCCAGCACGTCGAACTTGCCGACGGTGCAGCTGAAGAATCCGAAGATGCTGGGCCGCGTCGCGTTCGTAAGCCGGCCGGCGTCGGAGGCTCGGAACACCTGCTCGTCGGCGATCACGACATCGGACCCGTGGCCGATGTAGTCCACGAGCCAATTTCCTTGGTTGATCCGCGCGATGAAATCGTCCCGCGCGGCGGGCTTCGATTGGTGGGTGGTGTCCGCAAAGGCGTAGTCGTTCAGGTAGACCTTCGAGCGTTCGATCGGGTATGACAGGTGTTGGTTGTCCTTCCGCTCCATTTCCATCACGTGCTCGTTACCCAGCGGGTCGCGCTCTTCGCGCTTCCACGAATCGTCGGCACAGAGAAGCGCCCGGGCGCGCCACGAATCGAATTCCGTCGCCGACTCATAGGCCCGGACCTTCGCGCGCGCGATCGTCGAGGCCTCGAGCGCCGACTTCGCGGGCAGGCGTCCGATCACGACATCCAGGATCTGGTCGCCCGGACCGTCGAGGAACCCGTAGAAATCATCCGACACGAACTGGGCCTCGATCGCACGGTCGTAGTAGTTTGCATACGTCGGCACGAGGTCCTGCGTGCCGAATCCTTGGTAGTTCTTGGGATCGAGCGACGCGTCCCCGAAGAGACAGACATACGTCGGCGCGCCCGGGCTCCAGTGGAGCCGCGCGTAGGCAAGAAGGTTCCGGATGGCCGTGGGGTCCAGGGTGCCCCCGCCGAACTGGGCCGCGATCCGGTCGGTTGTCGCGATCGCGACGCGCGGCGCGACGAAGCCGGAAAGGCGACCCGAGCGGAACGTGGCGAGCGATTCGGCCATCGCGATCAATGACGGGTGGGCGACGATGAGGTAGTCGGCGCCGTTGGCGGGCTCCAAGAGGTCATCCACCGCGTGCGGGCTCGGGGCGGGCGCGTAACGGGCGATCGACGCGGGCCTCGGGGCCCTGATGGTCGAGACCAACGCGTACTTCCTGGGACTCCCGGACGCCACGCTGTCCTCGAGGGTGAGGCCGAACGGAGCGGAAACACCTGAAAAGGCTCCGTTCACGTACCGGACCGGATTCTCCGGATCGGTCCGGTCCAGGAACCAGACCGCGGTGGTGTCGGTGATTCCGTCCACAACGTAGTGGACCTTCCCCAGCACAGTCGGGTCCGCCGCGAACTGGAGCGTGTCGTTGATCGCCCGAAATCGCCTGGGATACGTGACCTCGAACCAGGCGAGCTCGCTTTGATCGAAGCGCTTCCCGTCGTTAGGATCGGTGATCCGCGGCACCTGAACCTCGAGCGTATCCGACGCGTGCACGGTGAAGCCCGACGCGAGGAAATCCTTGGGCGTGCTGAAGTTCCAGGAGCCGCTCGCGACGAGCGCTCCATCCCAGAACAGGTTCGTGTAGTGGTCGTCCACTGTGGCGCCGATCGAAATTCCCTTTCCCCACATCCGGAGCACGATCGATCCCTGTCGACCGGGATCGGCGCCCGGGAGCGCGAGCGGGAACGCGACCCGCGAGCCCTGCGTGATCAGCCGGTAAAACCAGCGCTCCCATCGGCGAGACGAATCGAAAAGATTGAAATCGCGGATGCGATTTTCCTCGTAGTGGACGCGATGTTGCACCGAGGTGACCGAGAGCGCGGGGGAAACCGGCGCCGCGTCTCGCAGCGCCATACGGCTCGGGGGCGACAGCACGGGACCAGGGCCCCAGGTCAGCCACAGCGCTTCTTCGTCCGAGCGCTGAGCCTCCTGGTAGTCGGGCGAGCCGCCGAGTGCTAAGTCGTAGCCGAACCCAGTGCTCCCCGGGGTCGCGCGGAACACGCGGAACGTCGTGGGGTCGATGCCCGACACGGAGACCCCCGCGGAAGCCAGGTCCGCCGGGCTCACCGCGTAAAGGCCGGGGCGCAGCACACCGAGCCGCACCCACGGGCGCGATGGCTGGACCCGCAGCGGGCCCGCGTAGGCCGACGCGCCTCCGCCCGCGCGGGGCACAGTCCGTGCCGCGTGGATCGGGCTCGCGCGAAGCAAGTACCACGGGCCCACCGCGCCGCTCGGCCCCACCTCTCCCCCGAGGGACATCACCGCCCCCGCTGCAGGGGCCGACGATTCGGGATGGACCGGCCTCTCCCAGGACACATCGAGTGTGACGCGGTCGAGCGCGGTCGCCTGGCCGCTTCGGGGATCCCACCGAACCGGCCGAAGCGTCACTTGCAGGAGGCGTTCCCCACCGGCCGCCGAGCGGACCACGCGAAGGAGCGGCGGCTGCGAGGCGCCCGCGGAGCCGTACTCAGGACGCTCGAGGAACGAAGCGACCTCCGCGGCGCCCATCGCCTGCCAGCCTATGCGGTCGGACACGAGGTGTGGAAGCGGCACGGGCTTGAGGACGCCGAGCGATCGTTCCACGCCCGGAATGGCGTTTACCCGTGGGTTGACACCCCAAGGCACGCGGAGGAGGAGCGTGATCGAGGGGAGCTGCGGTACGCCCGCGGGCGAGTCGAAGGCGCCCCCCGGGAGCGAGATCTCGGCCAGGTTCTCGCCGAAGATCTGCCCTGTCTTGATATCGGGTACCGGAATGGATACGACGGCGCGGTAGCCGGTCTCCGTGACCGATTCGATGCGCGGCGAGATCGCGGGGGCTTCTCCGCAAGCAACGCCGGCCCAGACGGCGAAGAGAGCGAGGAACGAAAGAGGGCGGAAGGGGAGGCTCAAGCCTTCGCGATCCGCTCGGCTTCCTCGATCAACATGACCGGAATGTCGTCGACGATGGGGTAGGCTAGGCCGCAAGGGTCGCAGATCAAACGTTCCGGGTCCTTTTGATCCCGCAGGTCCCCCTTGCATTGTGGGCACACCAGAATGGCGCGAAGGTCTTCGCTGATCGGCATCTCGTTTATCCCTCCCCCGCCGGCGCCGGTATCGGGCCGGTTTCTTCCAGATAGACCCCCATTTTGAGAAACTTCTCCAGGCGTCGATCCAAAAGCTCCTGGGCGGGCAGCGTCAGGAGCCCCCGCACGTGCCGTACGATCGCGGATTGGATGCGGTGTGCCATTTCCTCGGGGTCGCGGTGGGCGCCCCCCAGAGGCGAGATCTCGGCCAGGTTCTCGCCGAAGATCTGCCCTGTCTTGATATCGGGTACCGGAATGGATACGACGGCGCGGTAGCCGGTCTCCGTGACCGATTCGATGCGCGGCGAGATCGCGGGGGCTTCTCCGCAAGCGACGCCGGCCCAGACGGCGAAGAGAGCGAGGAACGAAAGAGGGCGGAAGGGGAGGCTCAAGCCTTCGCGATCCGCTCGGCTTCCTCGATCAACATGACCGGAATGTCGTCGACGATGGGGTAGGCTAGGCCGCAAGGGTCGCAGATCAAACGTTCCGGGTCCTTTTGATCCCGCAGGTCCCCCTTGCATTGTGGGCACACCAGAATGGCGCGAAGGTCTTCGCTGATCGGCATCTCGTTTATCCCTCCCCCGCCGGCGCCGGTATCGGGCCGGTTTCTTCCAGATAGACCCCCATTTTGAGAAACTTCTCCAGGCGTCGATCCAAAAGCTCCTGGGCGGGCAGCGCCAGGAGCCCCCGCACGTGCCGTACGATCGCGGATTGGATGCGGCCTGCCATTTCCTCGGGGTCGCGGTGGGCCCCCCCCAGAGGCTCGGGAATTACCTCATCGATCACGTTGAGCTCCAGGAGATCGTGGGCCGTGAGCTTGAGCGCCTCCGCGGCCTGCTCCGCCTTGGTCGCGTCCTTCCAGAGGATCGCCGCACAACCTTCCGGGGTGATGACCGAGTAGATGGAGTTTTCGAGCATCAGCACGACGTCCCCCACGGCGATCGCCAGCGCGCCGCCGGACCCTCCCTCCCCGATGACGATCGCGATGATCGGCACGGGAAGGTGCGCCATCTCGACCAGGTTCCGAGCGATCGCCTCCGATTGCCCGCGCTCCTCGGCTCCGACTCCGGGATAGGCGCCAGGCGTATCCACGAAGGTCACGAGCGGACATCCGAGCTTCGCGGCGAGCTGCATGAGACGAAGCGCCTTTCGATAGCCCTCCGGATGCGCCATCCCGAAGTTTCGATGGATGTTCTCCTTGGTGTCGCGCCCCTTCTGGTGCCCGATCAGGACGATCGGGATCTCCTCGATTTGCGTCAGCCCCGAGATGATGGCGGGGTCGTCTCCGAACCGGCGATCGCCGTGGAGCTCGAGGAAACCGGGCGCAATGACGCGCAAATAGTCGAGGGTGTAGGGTCGCCGCGGATGGCGCGCGAGCTTCACGCGCTGCCAGCGGGTCAGCTTGGAATAGACGTCGCGGCGGAGCCGCTCCGCCCTTCGCTCGAGACGCTTCAGCTCCTCCACGATCTCCGCCCGTTCCGGCGTGGCCATGCCGCGGAGGTCCTCGATGCGACGCTCCAAATCCACGATCGGTTTTTCGAAATCGAGCCAGGTCCCGTTCACGCGTTTACTCCAGAGTCTAGAAAGGAACCGCTTCTCTCTCCCCGTGCACGAGCGAAACGGCGCGCTCGCCGAGGCGCGCCTTGAGCTCAGAGACCAATTCGTCGCTCAAGCGCACGAGCAGCCGGCGCGCGCGGATCTGCGTTTTCGCGGTATTCGATTCGGAGCGTACGTGGAAGTATACCGGGCTTTCGCCGGGGTGGCGACTCAGGAGGTCCCGGAGCATTTCCAGCGAAACGTTTCCCGGGGCCTCGGTGAGGTCGATGTGGACCGCCTGCGCCGGGGACGTGTCACCCGCCGCGATGGCTCGGATCGTCTGAAAGACGAGCTTCGGGTCCTCGTCCTCGCGAACGCTCACGCGCGCCCGGGTCTCGAGGATGGCCCCTTGCACGAGCGCCGCGCGGTTCCGCTCGTAAAGATCCGCGAACGTCACCCCCTCGACGCTCCCGGCGAAATCCTCAAGCGTGACGAACGCCATCGGCCGGCCGTTCCGGTCGGTGATCGTCTTGATCGACGCGACCATTCCGATCAGAACCAGCTCGGCGCCGTCCTTTGACTCCCGGACTCGCGCCGTGTCGGCGAGCCGGCGCGCCTCGATGAGCGAGCGGTAGGGTGAAAGCGGATGATCGGAGAAGTA
>VBOX01000054.1 GCA_005893265.1 Candidatus Eiseniibacteriota bacterium
GGCCTCCTTAGGCGCGGGCGAACGGCGCCGCGCGCGGCGAGCGGGTTGGCCCTGGTCTTCGACCGGCGCTTCCCCTTCGACAATGATCGTGATGTGGCTCGTCCGCTTGATGATCGGCGTGGCCCGTCCCTGCGCCCGCGGGAGAAACCGCTTGAGCGAGGGCCCCGCGCCGGCCACGGCTTCCTTCACGCGGAGGTGCTCGATGTTGATCTTGCCCTCGATCGCCACCGCGTTGGCCACGGCCGACTTCAAGACCTTGCCGATCACCTTCGCGACGTGCTTGGGCGTGAAGTCGAGGATCTCTGTGACCTGGTCGACGCGCTTGCCGCGAATCAACTGGAGCACCTGATCCGCCTTACGCGGAGTGACCCGGACGTATTTGGCGACCGCTTTCGCTTCCATGTCGTTACTTCGGCGCCGGCCCCGCGCCGACGGATGCGCCGGCCGGAGTCGTCGTCTTCTCCACGTGGGAGCCGTGTCCGCGGAAGATCCGCGTCGGCGCGAATTCCCCGAGCTTGTGCCCCACCATGTTCTCCGTGATGTAGACCGGGATGAACTTGTTCCCGTTGTGCACGGCAAGCGTGTGCCCCACGAACTCCGGAGAGATCGTGGAGCGACGCGCCCAGGTCTTGAGCACCCGGCGCTCGTTCACCTTGTTCAGCGACTCGAGCTTCTTGAGAAGCTTCGCGTCGACGTACGGACCCTTCTTGACCGAACGGCTCATAACGCTCTCGTCGCTCCCGGCCCGCTAGGCCTGCTTCCGCCGGCGGATAATGAGCCGGTCGGAGAGCTTCCGCTTGCGGGTCTTCTTGCCCTTCGCCAATAGCCCCCACGGCGAGCACGGATGCCGGCCGCCCGAGGATTTGCCTTCACCGCCGCCCATCGGATGATCCACCGGGTTCATCGCCACGCCCCGGACGTTCGGCCGGCGGCCGAGCCAGCGCGACTTCCCCGCCTTGCCGATCACGACGTTCTGGTGGTCTTCGTTCCCCACCTGGCCGATCGTGCACGCGCATTCGGCGGAAACCTTGCGCATCTCGCCCGAGGGAAGCCTCAACACCGCCTGCTCTCCCTCCTTCGCCATCACCTGGCAGAAGGTGCCCGCGCTCCGCGAGATCTGCCCGCCCTTGCCGGGCGTCATCTCCACGTTGTAGACGAACGTGCCGAGCGGGACCGTGCGGAGCGGCATTGCATTCCCCGGCTTGATCTCGGCGTCGGGCCCGGAGATCACGCTGTCCCCGACGCGGAGCTGCTGGGGCGCCACGATGTAGCGCTTCTCGCCGTCGACATAATGTAGAAGAGCGATTCGGGCGCTCCGGTTCGGGTCGTATTCGATGTGCGCGACCTTCGCGATGATCCCCTTCTTGTCCCGCCTGAAGTCAATCACGCGGTAGTTGCGACGGTGCCCGCCCCCGCGCTGCCAGGAGGAGATGTGTCCCTTGTTGTCGCGGCCGCCGGTTCTCTTCAGCGGCTCGACGAGCCTCCGCTCCGGACGGGAGCGCGTGATCTCGCTGAACGTCGGAACGGTCTTGAATCGCGTGGCCGGCGTGAGCGGCCGATATTTGCGTAGCGGCATCGGTTATACCTGCTCGAAGAGCTCGATCGTCTGACCCTTCTTGAGGGTGACGAGCGCCTTCTTCCAATCGGGTCTGTGCCCCGCGAACCGGCCCATGCGCTTCGGCTTGCCGTGTACGCGGATCGTGCGCACCGAATCCACCTTCACGTTGAAGATCGATTCGATGGCCCGTTTGATTTCGATCTTGTTGGCGGCGCGCGAGACCTCGAAGAGGTACCCGTTCTGCTTCTCGCGGATGCGGGTCCCTTTTTCGGAGATCATCGCCCGGCGCACGATGGTTCGGGCTTCGCGGTTCATGCGTTCACTCGCTCCGCCAGGCTCTTGAGACCGCCCTCTGTGAGGACGAGGCAGTCGCAATTCATGAGCGCGTACGTGTGCAGCGTGCGGCTCTCGGCGGTGCTGAGCCGGGCGAGATTCCGCGTGGACTTGAGTGCGGCGCTGTCGATCCGATCGAAGACCCAGAGCACTTTCTTGTCCGTGAGGCCGATTTTCTGGATCAGCTCCGCCATGGTCTTCGTCTTCGGCTGATCGAGCGACGGCGGATTCACGATAATGACGCCGCCGTCCTTCGCGCGGGCCGTGAGCGCGCCGCAGAGTGCCTTCATCTTGGCCTTGGCGTTCAGCCGCGTCGTGTAATCGCGGGGCCGCGGCGGAAACGCGACGCCGCCGCCCGGCCAGAGCGGGGACGTGTTGGAACCCGCGCGCGCGCGGCCGGTGCCCTTCTGCTTCCAGGGCTTCCGCCCGCCGCCGCTCACCTTGGCGCGATTCTTCGCGGCCGCGGTGCCCTGGCGCTGATTTCCCAAGTAGCTCTTCACCGCCTCCCAGATCAGATGCTCGTTGACCGGGGCCTCGAAAAGCTCCTTCGGAAGATCGACCGAGCCGAGCTCGTTCCCGTCGCTCCCGTATCGTTTCGCCTTTGCCATCGTCTTACCCATTCTTCCGGATCAGGACCGTGCTCTTGGGCGGCCCGGGAATCGAGCCGCGGACCCAGATCAAGTGCTGCTCCGGGTCGACGCCCACCACATGGAGGTTCTTCACGGTCACCCGCGCCCCGCCCATGCGGCCCGGCAGCTTCTTCCCTTTGATCACTCGGCTCGGATAGGCGCTCGCGCCGATGGAGCCCGGTTGCTTGTGCGTCACGCAACCATGGGTCTCCCTTCCGCACGTAAAGTGGTGCCGCCGGATCACGCCGGCGAATCCACGCCCCTTCGAAACGCCGATGACGTCCACCTTGCTGCCGACCTCGAAGAGCGAGACCGTCAGCTCCTGGCCGACCTTGTACTCCGACGTGTCCTGGACGCGCACTTCTTTGAGCGCGCGGATGCCGGCCGCGTTGTGCTTTTTCAAATGCCCTTGGAGCCCCTTCGGGATCAACGACTCGCGCTTCCGGCCGAAGCCGATCTGGAGCGCGGCGTAGCCGTCGGTTTCCGGCGTCTTCACCTGCACGATCGGGCACGGCCCGGCCGCCAGCACCGTCACCGGCGTGACGCGCCCCCGCTCGTCGAAGAGCTGGGTCATTCCTATCTTTTCCGCGAGCAAGCCGATCATGGTTGGGTCCCGGTTAGAGCTTGATTTCAATGTCGACGCCGGCCGGCAGATCGAGCTTCATCAGAGCGTCGATCGTCTGCGGGGTCGACTTCACGATATCAATGAGCCGCTTGTGGACGCGGACCTCGAACTGCTCCCGCGATTTCTTGTCCACGTGCGGCGAGCGAAGCACGGTGTACACGGACCGCTGCGTCGGAAGCGGAATCGGTCCCGCCGTGCGCGCCCCGGTACGCTTCGCGGTACGCACGATCTCGCCCGCCGATTGGTCGAGCACGGCGTGGTCGTACGACCGCAGACGAATGCGGATTCTCTGTCCTGCCGGCGCGGTCGTTGGCATTACTCGAGGATCTCGGTTACGACGCCGGCGCCGACGGTGCGGCCGCCCTCGCGGATCGCGAACCGCAGCTCCTTCTCCATCGCGATCGGCGTGATCAGCTCCACCGACATGTCCACGTTGTCCCCCGGCATCACCATCTCCCGACCCTCTGGCAACGTCGCCACCCCCGTCACGTCCGTCGTCCGGAAATAAAAC
>VBOX01000076.1:2500-5443 GCA_005893265.1 Candidatus Eiseniibacteriota bacterium
TCAAACTCTCCGCTGTAATTTTTCACAACGAAGTCGCGCCCTACCGTGGGTCGCGATGAATTAACAGGTAAAGATCTCCTGGATCCGAGCATCCGGACCAAGAGGGATCCTCTAGGGCTCCACAACACAAACGTGCGCTATTCTGTTTTCAAAGATCGATTGCGCGCGAATTGCGCGCATGAATCGGCCGTTCAGGGCCGAACCCCGAACTTACCGAGAACGCTTACGAGTTGTCAACACCCAATTTGGCTGCAGAGACAGTGGGCCTGATGCCACGCGAGATCGCGGACTGGCCGTTGCAGTCAGCCGGCGGGCAATGCGGTGTTCTTCCCCACCAACACCAACATGATACGATATATCAAGGGCGCGGACCTGTCAAGCATCTTTCGCCCAACTTTGATGATCACCTCCACCTGATCCCCAGACCCCCGGCCCACCCGGATTTCCCTGGCAACGTCCGTAAGTCGTTCGCCATTAACGTAAACGGCGCCCTGCTTGAAAAGGTTCCCGGCGCTACTTCCGGTGTATGTATTGGGGAATGCACGCATCATGAGATCCCTTGCGCGAAATGCACCCGCGTCTACCTCGACGGTGGGCAAATCGCTCGGCAGCTCCCGGCGCGAAAACTGCTTCTCAAATTCACTCTGGGCGAAGTCGGCGGCCGCCTGCTCGTGGTACATGCGGACGATTCGGTGAGCGAGCGCCTTCTTCCAGGTCATGGGATTCGTCCCGGCTTGGCGAAGGGAACGCGCAACCTCGTCGCACTCGGCGGATGTGGCATCGGTCACGAGGCGGAAGTAACGCTCGATGAGCTTGTCGGGGAGGCTCATCACTTTTCCATAAATCTCTTTAGGCGGCTCGGCGATGCCGATGTAATTGCCGAGGCTCTTGCTCATCCGGCGCACGCCGTCGGTGCCCTCGAGCACGGGGAGTGTGAGGATCACCTGGGGCTCGACGTCGTAGGCTGCCTGGATGTCTCGGCCGGTCAGAAGATTGAATTTCTGCTCGGTCGCGCCGATCTCGACGTCGGCACGGATCACGACGGAGTCGTAGGCCTGCATGAGGGCGACGGTGAAACGGGACGTGAGCCTGAGAACGTCGACGAAGCTCATCGTCTTGAACCATTCGCCGTTCCAGCGCACCTCGGTACGATCCTTGTCGACGACCTTGAAGAACTGATCCATGTACGTTTGCGCGTTCTGGAGGACGGCGTCTTCGGTGAGGTTGGGCCGCGTCTCCGAGCGCCCGCTGGGGTCGCCCACGAGCGCCGTGTAGCTGCCGACGATGAGCACGACCTGATGCCCCAGCTCCTGGAACTGGCGGAGTTTCCGCAGGCCGATCGTGTGCCCCAGATGGATGTCGGGCGCGGTGGGGTCGAAACCTTGTTTGATGCGGAGCGGCTTTCGCGAGGCGATCGAACGCTCCAGCTTGCGGATGAGCTCATCCTCGGGAATCAGCTCTTCAACTCCGGAGCGGATCACCTCAAGCTGGCGCTCGATTTCGGCGTTCTTGGACTTCGGACTCATCGCCGCGGCAGCCTATCAAGTTTGGGCCCGGCGCGGAAGGGCAGCGCCCGTAGGGCGAATTGGCACTTGACCCACCTGGGGGGGTTACCTAGCGTAACGTCATCCGGGACGTTCGTACCTTCAACGAGGTTTCTATCGTGAGCCCACGCTGGGGACATATCACGAAATTCATGTTCGCCGTGCTCGTCGTCGTGCTCTGCGGGGTGGTCGGGGTGGGTATCGGGGTCGCGAACTGGCTCCGCAAAGACCTCCCCTCCCCGGCAAATCTTCAGACGATCGCGCCGCCGGTCAAGACCCTGGTATTCGACCGGAACGAGAAGCTCGTGCACGAATTCTTCAAAGAGAACCGCTCCATCGTGCCGCTCCGCGATATCCCGAAGCCTCTCGTCCAGGCGATCCTCGCGATCGAAGACCGCCGCTTTTACACGCACTGGGGAATCGACCCGATTCGGCTCATGCGGGCCCTCGTCACCGACATCGTGGCGCGGCGGCCGGAGCAAGGCGGCAGCACCATCACCCAGCAGCTTGCGCGGAACCTCTTCCTCACGCACGAGAAGACCTTCACGCGAAAGCTCAAGGAGATCGTGCTCGCGATCCGGATCGAGCAGACCTACACCAAGGACGAAATCCTCGAGATGTACTTCAATCAGATCTACTTCGGGGAGGGCGCGTACGGCGTCGACGCCGCGGCCAAGGTCTATTTCGGGAAGCGAGTGCAGGAGTTGACGTTCCCTGAGTGCGCCTTGCTCGCGGGTCTTCCTCGAAATCCACGCGATTACTCGCCCCGCCGCGACCCCGACCGAGCGCTCCGTCGCCGGAACCTCGTGCTCTCGCAGATGCTCGCCGCCCACTTCATCAACCGGGCGCAATACGAGCAGGCAAGCGAGGCGCCGCTCGGCGTGACCAAGACGCGCTACAACGCCCAAGAGGCGCCTTACTTCATGGAGATGGTCCGGCAGTACCTGGACGAGCGGTATGGCTCGAACCAGATCTACGAAGGCGGCCTTCGCATACACACCACCATCGACATCGACATCCAGCATGCGGCGGAGGAGGCGCTCGAGAAACGCCTGACCGCGCTCGAGCAGCGAAATCAGAATAAGAAGACGCGCGCGGTGCTGGCGGCCAAAGCCGGCGGCTCGACGGCGCGCGAGCGCAACCAGACCGAATACCTCCAGGGTGCGATCGTGTCCCTCGACCCATCGAGCGGGCAGATCATCGCGCTCGTGGGCGGACGCGACTTCAACGATTCGAACTTCAATCGGGCGGTCCAAGCCGCGCGCCAGCCGGGCTCGGCGTTCAAGCCCTTCATCTATACGGCGGCGATTGACAACGGCTTCTCTCCGACGGACATCATTCTCGACACGCCGGTCTCCTTCAACGCGGGGAACGGCCAAGAATGGTCGCCCCAGAACTA
>VBOX01000076.1:5455-26588 GCA_005893265.1 Candidatus Eiseniibacteriota bacterium
AGCTTCTGCAGAAACTGGGGACGTCGGTTGTGACGTCCTATGCCAAGCGCATGGGGATCAAGAGCAGGCTTCTGCCCGACCTCTCCCTGGCACTCGGCACGTCGGAGGTGAACCTGCTCGAGCTGACCTCCGCCTACGGTGTGTTCGCGAACCAGGGCGTGCGTGTGGCGCCCATCTATATCCTCAGCGTGGAGGACAAGAACGGAAAGGTCCTCGAGCAGTCCCGGACGGTCGCCGAGGAGGTCCTGAGCCCCGAAACGGCCCTCACGATGACGAGCATGATGGAGAGCGTGCTCGAGAACGGCACGGCGGCTTCGGCTCGCGCGCTCGGCTTCACGGCGCCGGCGGCCGGGAAGACCGGGACGACGGACGACTATACCGATGCGTGGTTCGTAGGTTACGTGCCCGGCGCAGTCACGGGCGTCTGGGTGGGCTTCGACCGCAAGCAGAAGATCGGCCCTGGCATGACGGGGGCGGCAGCAGCCCTTCCGATCTGGGTGGACGTGATGCTCGCCGCGACGAAGGGTCGCCCGGCGCAGGATTTCCCCGTGCCGAGCGGTGTCGTCAGCCGGCTGATCTGCGTCGAGACGGGCCTGCTGGCCAATCCCGCGTGCCCCAGCACCGAGATCGAGCTATTCCGGGAAGGGAGCGAGCCGACAGGCTACTGCAACGTACACACGGGAACGGCGAAGCCTCAGCAGGAGACCCCCGACTTCCACGAGACAGATACGGAGGCGCCGGCCGACGAGCGTTTGAGGCTCTAGGCGGGCGTGGGCCGCCAGCAAGCCCCTTAGCGCTCGGGTCCGGGCCCCCCCCCTGGCCCCGCATCAGCGCCCCAGGTCCTCGATCACAAGAGGCTGCAGGCTGGGCGGCTCCTCCGCTATCTGGTAGGAGCCCCTGGCCCGTTCCGCCCAATCGGGAGCGTCTCGGCGCGCCTCGAGGATCGCAAGCGTCTCGCCGGCGGCCACCTGGTCCCCCGCCTTGCGCAGGAGCCTGATTCCCACGCCGTGATCGATCCTGTCCTCCATCAGCTCCCTCCCTCCACCCATTGCCACGAGGAGCAGCCCCAGGGCGCGCGAGTCGATCCCGCCGACGAAGCCGGCGCGGTCCGCGCGCACCTGTGTCTCAACCGGAGCCCTGGGAAGAATCGAGGGATTGACGGTGACCCGCGGATCACCCCCCTGCGTCTGGATCATGGCCTCGGCCCGCTGAACGGCGCTGCCCGAGTCGAGCGCACGATCCATGCGGGCTAAAGCTTCGTGCACCTCCCGCGCCACGCCGCCGAGAACGAGCATCGCCGCTCCAAGGATCCTGGACAGCTCGGTCACGTCGGGGGGGCCCTCCCCTCGGAGGATCGTAAGCGCCTCCGCCGTTTCGCTCGCGTTCCCGATCGCGAGTCCGAGCGGCTGGTCCATCGCGGTGATGATCGCGCGCGCCTTGCGGCCAAGCTCGCGGGCGACCCCCACGAGCTCCTGGGCCAGGCCCTTCGCGGCCTCCGGGGTCTCCATGATCGCCCCGCGGCCGCATTTCACATCGAACACGATCCCCGACGCTCCCGCCGCGAGCTTCTTGCTCATGATGCTCGCGACGATGAGGGGCCGGCTCTCCACGGTCGCCGTCACGTCGCGCAAGGCGTAGAGCTTTCCGTCCGCGGGGGCCAGCTCCCCGCTCTGCCCGGCAATGACGACGCCGATCCGCCGCACCTGGGCGGAGAACTCATCGGCGCTCAGGCCGGTGCGGAACCCGGGAATCGCCTCGAGCTTGTCCCGTGTCCCTCCTGTGTGCCCGAGACCGCGCCCCACGATCATGGGAACGGCGGCTCCGCAGGCCGCGACCCAAGGCGCCAGCGCGATCGAGATCTTGTCCCCGACCCCGCCGGTCGAATGCTTGTCAACGGTAGGCCGGCCGATCCCGTTCCATTCCAACACCCGGCCGGAGTGGAGCATCGCGTCGGTGAGGGCGGCCGTCTCGCCGCGATCCATGCCCCGGATCGTGATCGCCATCAGCAGGGCCGCGGATTCGTAGTCGGGAATGGACCCATCGGCCACGCCGCGGATCCAACGCCCGATCGTTTCGCGGGAGAGCGCGCCGCCGTCGCGCTTGGCGCGGATCACGTCTCTCACGGGGGCGCCATCCCCTCAGGGCTTGCGACGGAATTCGGTGAAGGGGCGCGGCATCAAATCGGCCAGGGGGAGCTCTTCGGGGGATCCGTCGGCGCGCTCCACCACGAGCGTGAGACCGGGTGCCTGCTCGAGGAGAACCTGCCTGCACGCGCCGCCCGTAGCTCACGCTCTCGACGTTCACCCCCGGGTGGGTCGCGGCACCCGCATCCTCGAGGAGCGCGGCGACGCGGAACCGAGAGTGGGGCGCGACGCTCCGCTCGAGCAATGCCCTCGCCTGTCGTAGAAGTTCGCCAGGTGTGAGGGCGGCAGGCGGGCGCCCGGCCACACTAGGCCCCGGGCTGCCGGGTCTGCGTGGGTGTGAGGAGGGTGAGCTTGGCGAACCGGACCGCGAGCTTTCGCTTCGACTTGTCGTCGAACGAGACCAGGAGGGATGCCTTCTCGCCTTGACCCTTCGTTTCCAACACGAGCCCCACGCCGAACTCCGGGTGCTGGACCCGATCTCCGACTTGATAATCGCGTTGATTCATCGTGACCTCATGCTTGGTGCCCTATCCAGATGACGGAATACGGCTGCTCTTGTACTGCACTTTTCGCGTGCGCCGCGCCCCCGTCGTTTCGAGGGTTTCGGACTCATGCCGTTCTCCAACGAGCGTGAGAACCTTGGCCGGGTGCCCTTCGCGCAGGAAGATTCGCACGACCCGCTTCCCCATGCTGCACAGAATCTCATAGGGGATCGTCTCGGCGCGCTCCGCAACCTCCTCGAGGGTCACCCTCGATCCTCCCTGCTCGCCGAAGAGGACGGCCTCGTCCCCAATGGCCACGTCGGGGATCTCGGTCGAATCTACCATGGTGAGATCCATCGTCACGCGCCCGACGATCGGGGCGCGCCGGCCACGGATCAAGACCTCGCCCCTGTTCGAGAGGAGCCAGGGCAGGCCGTGGCCATACCCCACCGGGAGCACCCCGACGCGCGTGGCGCGTTTCGCCTGATAGGTGCGCCCGTAGCTTATGAAACGACCCGCCGGGACCGAGCGAAGCTGGACGACGCGCGACTTGAAGGACATGACCCCTTCGACCCCGATCGCCGCCGGCACGCGATTGCTGGGATAATAACCATACGCCAAGATCCCGGGCCGGACCATGTCGAGCCTGGACTGCGGAAGGCTCAGGATACCTGCGCTATTCGCCGCGTGCCGGATCGGCACCTCGATCTTCTTCCGCGCGAGGGAGTCGAGGATTTCGTGGAAGCGTCGAAGCTGCTCTTCGGCGAAGAAGGTGTTCCCGGAGTCCGCATCCGGGAAATGGGTGAAGACACCTTCGAGCTTCAGGTTCCGCATCGCGACGATGCGCTGCAGGAACTCGAGCGCGTCCCCGTCGGACACCCCCGTACGCCCCATGCCCGTATCCACTTCGACGTGGATCCGCGAAATCACCTCGTGCGCGACGCACCGGCGCGACAGGAGCTCCGCGAATTCCAGGCTAGACACGCACGGGGTGAGACGGTGCTCGATGATCTCGTCGACTTCGGAAAGGAGCGAGGGGCTCAGGATCACGATCGGGGTGCTGAGCCCGGCCGAGCGAAGCTCGATCCCCTCGTGCAGCGTGGCCACGCCCAACATCGAGACGCCGGCGTCCATGGCCGCGCGGGAGATCTCGATCGCCCCGTGGCCATAGGCATCGGCCTTGACGACAAGCAAGACCTTGCAGTCCGGACCGATCGCGGCGCGGATCGCCGTGATGTTCCGACCGAATCGATCGAGGTCTACTTCGGCCCAGGTGGGGAATTCCATAGGATGTCGCTGGATACCCAGCGTGTCACGAGTACCACAGGGCGTGTGGCGACGCAAGCGGTGGTGCCGTGGACACCGACGTTCCGTGCCACTACACTTCGCGCGTGAACCCCATTCACTCTAATCCTCCGGCGGCGATCGACCGAGAGGAATTCGCGGCCGCGGCGGCGGATCTGCTCGATCTCGTGCGCCACCTTTCGGGCCCACACGGGTGCCCCTGGGACCGCGAGCAGACGTCGAAGTCGCTCTCACCCTACCTGGTCGAGGAGGCCCATGAGATCGGAGAGGCGATCGCGCGCGGCGACCGGGCCGCGACCCGCGAGGAGCTGGGTGATCTCCTATTCCTTGTGGTTTTTCTCGCGGTCACTGTGGAGCGGGAGGATGGCTCCAAGCCCGCGGAGGTGATTCGCCGGATCATCACGAAGATGATCGCGCGACACCCGCACGTCTTCGGGGAGCGCCGCGACCTCGACGCGCAGGGAGTCCTGAGACAATGGGAAGAAGGGAAACAGCGTGAAGCGGGACACGGCTCGCTCCTTGGTAGAAGTCCCGAGCGGCTGCCCGCCCTGCTTCAAGCCTATCGGGTTCAGGAGAAGGCAGCTTCGGTCGGCTTCGATTGGCAAGACGTGGAAGGCGTCCTCGCGAAGGTGCGCGAAGAAATCGAGGAGGCGGAGCGCGCGATCCGGACCGGACAAGAAGAGCGCGTGGCGGAGGAGATCGGTGATCTGCTCTTCGCCGCCGTCAATCTGGCGCGCTTCGTCAAGTTGGATCCCGAAGCCCATCTGCTGCTCGCCGTGGGCAAGTTCCGCAGGCGGTTCGACCGCGTGCTGGAGCTACTACGCGAGCAGGGACGCTCGCCACAAGAAGTGGGTATGCCTGAGCTGGACCGGCTGTGGGAAGCGGTGAAGCGCGAGGAAGAGGCTGGGAAGGGCGAAGCGCGAGGAAGGTGAGGAGCGGAGGGGAGGCCTAGGGCGACCCCTCCGGCTTCGGAGGTTCCCCCTCGCCGCGCTCGCTTTCCGCGACGTAGTTGAGGCGAAGCTCGGTCAGGACGTGGTTCAGGAAACGCGCCTCTTGGCCGGTCAGGTTGCCTGCGGTCCTCGTTTTCAGCATCTCGAGCATCTCGATCGAGAGCTTCGCCTGCGCCATGTCCCTTTCGATCTTCTCGGTGAACGGGTTCATCACCTTACCCATCTGCTGCATGGCTGCAGCCTGAAAAGACTGGACGAGACCCAGAAAAAGATCTCTCTCGCTGATCGGGCCTTGCTCCGCGTCTTTGGTCTCGTTCAAAGGAGGCGCTCCCGTCTGCGAGGCGCGCACGCGCCAGCGCTCAGCGAATCCGTTCCGCGATTACCATGGTCAAGTACGAGGTCTCCCGGGCCGCGAGCAACACCGGGTGGTCCCGGCTCTGCCCCATGACGTCCACGAGACGGAGCTCGGTGCGCGCGTGCTTCGCCGCGGCGCGGAGGATTTCCATGAACGCGACCGCGTCCACATGGTGCGAGCACGTCGCCGTGGCGAGCGTCCCGCCCGGCTGGAGCAGCCGGATCGCCGCCGCGTTGATCGCGACGTACTTCCTTGCCCCTTCCTCGAGCGCCTTCCTGGTTCGCACGAGCGCCGGTGGATCAAGAACGATCATATCAAACCGCGTCCCCTCCCGCTCGAAGCTCTCAAGCGCCCGCTCCACCTCCTCGACCCGGAACTCGACAGCACGGCCGGGGGCGTTGCGCGCGGCATTCATCCGCGCTCGCTCGATCGCCGGCGCGGAGCTGTCGATCCCCAGGACCGAGGATGCTCCAGCCATGCAGCATTGAATCGAGAATATCCCGGTGTAGCAGTAGAGATCCAGGACCTGCCGGGCCGGCGCCTCCCGCGCCACGCGCTTTCTGTTCTCGCGTTGATCCAGAAACTCGCCCGTCTTCTGGCCCCGGCGTAGATCGCTCTGGAGGACGACCCCCTCGTAGGGAACCTCGACCAGCTCGGGGATCTTTCCCCGCTCGAGCGGCTCAAGAAGAGGGAGTCCCTCCAGGGTGCGCGCCTGGGAGTCCCTGCGACACAAGATCCCCTGCGGCGCCAGCATGTCGTGTAGAAGGTCCAGGATCCATTCGATCCGCCGCTCGATCCCGGCGCTCAGGCTCTGGACGCAGAGGTAGTCTCCGTACCGATCGACGACGAGACCCGGTAGGTAGTCCCCCTCGCCGTACACGAGGCGGTAAGCGACTTCGACCGGCAGGATGCGACGGCGTAGCGCCAGCGCCGCCTCGATCCGGTCCCGTACGAGATTCGCATCGATGGGTCGGACGTGGCGTGCGTAGAGTCGAACGGCGATCAGCGAATGGGGGTTGTAGAGACCGACTCCCACGGGGACGCCACGGTGATCCTGTACGACCACCTCGGACCCGGGTTCCAGGCCCTTCTCGATCGATTCGATTTCGTTGCTGAAGACCCAGGGGTGCCCCGAACGGAGCCTGCGGTCTTGATTCTTCCCCAGTCGGACGACCGGCATGGGCGACTCAGCGATGGGAACCTCGTCGGGACTTGCCCGGCGGCCCTCCTGGCGAGAGCCCCAGATAGCCGATCATCTTATTGGCGAGCTTCGCGGCGAAAAAATCGGACGCCGGCTGGCCGGGTATGGGGTTGAGCTCGACGATGTCGCACCCGACGACCTGCCGTCGCTCGCAGACGGCTCGCAGAAGCTTGAGCCCCTCCTCCCAGGTCAGGCCTCCCGGCTCGGGGGTTCCAACCCCGGGTACATAGGCGGGATCGAACGCATCGAGATCGATCGTGACGTACACCGGATTTCGAAGCTTGGCCATGATCGCATCCACCGGCAGGCCCTTCTCGCGGATCTCGCGGGCGAGAAAGACCGGCGCCCTCTCGGCGTGTACGTAATCGGCCTCTTCGCGTGAGACGCTTCGGATCCCGACCGCCACGGTGGGCACCTTGAGCTCGCGGACCCGACGCATGACGCTCGCGTGGCTCAGCTTCGTTCCCTGGTAGTCCGCGCGCAGGTCAAGATGGGCGTCGAGCTGAAGCACCGAAAGCTCCGGATAGCGCGCTCGAAGCGCGCGCACCGGTCCGATCGTAAGCGAGTGTTCGCCGCCCAACGTGAAGGGGATGATGCCTGCGTTGACGAGCTGCGCGGCAACCTCCTCGAGTCGGTCCAGCCCCACGGCGAGATTCGTGGGCTCCACCTCGATCTCGCGGAGTGTGGTGATCCCGATCCGATAGCACTCGGTGTCGAGCTCCTCGTCGTAGAATTCGACCTGGCGGGAGGCCTCGAGGATCGCCCGGGGTCCGAACCGCGTCCCGGGCATGTAGCTCGTCGTCTGATCGAAGGGTGCGGGGATGAAAGCAACACGAGCCCGGCTAAGAGGGCACTCAGCCGGGCTCAAGCCTAGAAAAAGAAGGGGTGGGGGAGCTTCAAGCCGCGCGCGCTTCAGATGTCCTCGTCTTCCTCGTCGCTCTCCTCCTCCTCGTCCTCAGCGTCGTCGTCTTCGTCTTCCAGATCCTCCTCGTCTTCCTCGTCTTCAAATTCCTCGTCCTGGTCTTCGAGTTCTTCCTCTTCCTCGTCATCGTAGATGCGGCCGATTGGATCCTCTTCCCACTCTTCCGAGCGGCGATGCGCGGAACCGCGGAATTCTCGCTCCGGGCTGGAGCCTTTGCGTTTCATTTCGAGATCCTCTCACAGGCTAGGTGGACAAGGCCGCTACCGGCGAACCGGAAAAACCGCGGACGGGAAATTACGGAGGCGACCATTTCCCGTCAACGGAAAAAGCATGACTCCGCTCCGATTCAGGGAGCAACAAGTAATCGACGATGAAGAGCGGGGAGACGCAAAATTCCTGGCCCGTGGAGCGGGCGGGGTCTAAGGCGCTGCGGAATCGCGCGCTAGGTCCCTGGGCGGGAGGATTGGGAAGGGGCGAAGTGGTGGTTGCCCCCGCGACAGGCAAAATGGCGGGGCCGACGGGACTCGAACCCGCGACCTCCTGCGTGACAGGCAGGCGTTCTAACCAGCTGAACTACGACCCCACCGAGGGTTTGTACGACGCAGAATGCGCAGTTTACCGTGGTTCTGGGGCCCGGTCAACGCCATTACATCCGCTCGAGACGCGTTGATTTGTAGTAGTGGCCCAGGATTTCGCGGTAGTCCCTCCCAGCTCGCGCCATGCCCATCGCCCCCCATTGGCAGAGCCCGATGCCGTGCCCGTTGCCCGCGCCGGTGGCGACGATCTTGGTGGGAGCTCCGTCCTCGCCGCGGATGACGCCTATCTTGAAAAAGATACTCCTCAAAATGGCGGTCGATCCGGGCCTGCGAAGCGCCCAGCGAATGCGGTCCCCGTGGAAGGCCATATCCCCCGAGGTCGTACTCACCCCGAGATCCTGAACGCGCCCGCAACGCGAGCGCTTGTCCACGCGCACATCCAAGAGATCCCCGGTGAGCGACGCGCCTGCCCCGTTTTCCGCGGGACCGTACTGGCGCAGCATGGCGAGAAATGACGCCGCGTCCCACTCCTCTCTCCAACGGAAGTTCGAGGACAGCGAGCAATAGGCCTCGGTACCGGGTCCGGAATCGTCCCGGACGCTTCGTAGGTAGGAGGTCCAGTTCCAGGGCCATACGTCCTCGACGTTCGCGGTCCGTCCGCCGCACGCGGACGAATACAGCGCCCGGATCGGCCGGCCGTCCGAGATGAGCACCTCGCCGCGGGTGGCCTCGAGAGCGCGGTCGCTCTGCGGGTTCTCACGGGTTTTCCCCGCGTAGACCTGGTCCTCGACCGAGGCATAGAGATCGAACCCAAGCCCCGCGCGGCGGCCCAGATACGCCAGGGTGTACGAGCGAGCCGCGACCGCCTGGGCCTTCACCGCTTCGAAATCGGATTCGGGCGGGGTTCCGATCTCGTTCGGGAGCACGCTCCGGAGGTAACTCTCCAAGCCGACCTCGTTCACGAGGGTCAGCCCTTCCGGATAGGATGCGTGGACGCGGAAGGAACCGCGGTACCAATTCCCGCTCCATCCCGAGAAGCCTTCCCGCTCGGGCACGAGCTCCAGCGTGTCTCCGACCCCCCCCGACCAAATGGGCTCCGGCTCTCCCTCCCGGAACACGTCGATCGTCCCGGCCCCCTCACGCGTCACCACAACCCGCGCTCCCGCCGCGCCGCCCAGGATCTGCTTCCCGCCAAGGGGCCGGAGCACCCACTCCCGCGAGCCGGCAATGCGTAGCCGCGGCGCCCCGACGGCCAGGCCGATGCGGAGGCGGATGGCCGCGTGCCAATCGACGGGGGCCGGTGCCGGGGCAGGCTGGGAGGGCGCCGGTGCGCCCCCTGGAGGGAGGGGCGCTGGCTCCATTCGGCGCGATCCTGCGCAGCCGGTAAGGAGAACGAGGAGGCAGGCGGCTGGAAGAAGGTTATGGCCCGGCCTCCATGCCCTGGCGAACCCGTAGAATCCCCTACCGCGGATAGGGCGCGGGCGTAACCGAGCCAAGAATGACCTCCCTCTGGGCGCCGGTCGCGGAAGGCACGTTGCCGGGACGCCCTGATACGGATTCGAACGCCAGGAAGGCAAACGCCATGGCCTCCTTGGCCGAGACCGGAACGCCCAGCGTCTCGGTCGTAAGGACCCGCGAACCGGGCAGAGCCCTCCCGATTGCCTCGAGCAGGGTCCGGTTCATGGCCCCTCCTCCCGAGACCAACACCTCGTCGGGCTTTCCGCTTCCGGAGAGCGAGACGCCATGCGCCACCGCGCCGGCGGTGATTTCCACCGCGGTCCGCATTCGGTCCGCGAGCGAGAGGGTACCCGTGCGCGCGAGAAACCGCTCCAGGTAGGCGACGCCAAATTCCTCCCGACCGGCGCTCTTGGGCGGCCGCCGGGCGATGAAGGGATCGGCGAGGAATTCCTCGACGACGTCGTCCGCGGAGCGGCCCCGCGCGGCCTCCGCCCCGTCGGCGTCGAATCGCGCGCCCTCCGGGCCTACCGACGCCATGATCGCATCGAGGAGCATGTTTCCGGCACCGCAATCGAACGCGACGACATCCTCGACCCGGGCGTTCGGCTTGAGGCGGGTCAGGTTGGCGATTCCGCCCAGGTTCAGGAGCACGCGGTCGCTCGCGTCCGAAACGAACTGATGAAGATCGAACCGTGGGACGAGCGGCGCGCCTTCCCCTCCTTCTAGGATATCCGACATCCGAAAATTGGAGACAACCCGGCATCCGAGCGAGCGCGCCACCACGGTGGGCTCCCCAATCTGGATCGAAAGAGGGGTCCCGGAGCGCTTTCCGTGCGGATCGTGAAAGACCGTCTGGCCGTGCAGCCCGGCGACTTCGGGCGTAAACGCCTCCGCTTCCCTGGCCGCGAGCGCGTCCCTCGCGGTGAGCGCGGCGTGGCGGCCGACCTCGACGTGGAGGGCAAGGAGATCACGCATGGGCAAGATGCCCTCCTGGGCCGCCAGCACGCGCTCGCGCAGCGCGGCCGGATAGCCCCGGTGACGCCAGGCGATGAGCCGGGTCCTCCGCGGCGCCAGCCCACGCTCCACGGTGACGAGCGCCGCGTCGGCGCCGTCGGCGGAGGTCCCCGTCATGATCCCTAGCGCGCACGCGTACCCAACGACGTCCGGCCGGCTCACAGACCCCCTCCGGCCACGCCCCGGTTCACCGGCCGCTCCCCTGGAGAAGCCCCTCCACGATCTGCCGCTGGAAGAGGAGGAAGGCGAGGAGCACCGGCGCCGTGGCGAGGGTCGAGCCCGCGAGGAGAGCGCCCCAATCCACGCTGTGCTCCGCCTGAGCGAAGAGCGCGAGCCCCACGGGGAGCGTGCGCATCGATTCGGAGGTCGTCAAGACCAACGGGTGTAGGAACGAGTTCCACGTCGTGAGAAAACCGTTCACGCCGACCACCGCGAGGCCCGGGCCCGAAAGCGGCAGGACGATCCTCCAGAAAATCGCGCGAGGGCTGAGGCCGTCCGTGCGCGCGGCCTCCTCGAGCTCGGGCGAAAGCGTCTGGTAATAGTGCGCCATGAAGAGCACGCCGAAAGGATCCGCGAGATGGGGCAGGATGAGCCCGGCGTACGTGTCGAGGAGGCCCAGCTTGGCGAAGAGGAGATAGAGCGGGACGAGGGTTACCTGACGCGGGAGGATGAGGAAGGCGGTCGCGAGCCCCAGGGTGACCCCCTTCCCCGCGAAGCGGCTTCGCGCCAAAGCATGGCCCGCCGCGGCGCTCAGGAGAATCTGGAGTGGAACTGCGATCCCGGTCACGATGAGAGAGTTGATCGCGAAGCGTCCGATCCCGCTGCCCGAGACGAGAGCGCGGTAGTGATCGAGGGTGAGGCCCCCGGTCCACCAATCGGAGGGGGCGATGGGAAGCGAGCTGCCCACGCCTAGCGAGACCCGGGCCATGTAGATCAAGGGCGCGATCGAGAGCACGGCGATTGCCACGAGCGCCCACCCGGCGCGGCTCATGGCGTGGGGACCTCGGTCGCGCGGATCACGGCGCGGCCGCCCCGGCTGGGGATCGCGAGAGGAACCGCCGCTGCAGGAGCAGGATCCCTCCGACGAGGGCCAGCAGGATGTAGGCGATCGCGCAGGCGTACCCCATCTCGAAGTGATAGAAAGCCCGCTCGTAGAGGTGATAGACGAGGGTGAGGGTACTGTCGAGCGGCCCGCCGCGGGTGAGGACGAAGACCTCGATGAAAATCTGAAACGAGCGGATGGTGTTGAGCAGGACCACGAAGAGAATCACGGGCTTCACGTGCGGCAGCACGATCCGCCGCTCGACCTGCAGGGGACGCAGGCCTTCGAGCCGGGCCGCCTCCAGCTGCTCGAGCGGCAACGTCTTTCGCGCCGCGAGGATCAGGATCGCGTAGTAGCCGACGCTCGCCCATACATCCATGGCCATGATGGACGGGAGTGCTAAGCGTGGATCTTGGAGCCAGTGGATCCGCGGAAATCCGAGCGCCGCGAGCCAGCCGTTCAGGAGCCCTTGCTCCGCGTACAGGGACTTGAATACGAGCGAGATCACGACCATCGAGAGGGTCGCCGGAAAGAAGATCGCGGCTCGGAACAGCGCCTCCCCGCGCCGGAGCCTGCCCAGCAGCGCTGCCACGATGTAGGAGAGGATAAGCGTTACCGGTAAGGTACCTACGACGAAGATCCCCGTGGTGCGGAGCGCATGCCAAAACGCCGGGGACCCGATCGCGCGCGCGTAATTGGAGGCGCCGATCCAGTGCGTGAGGTCCGGGCGAAGAGGGTTCATCGAATAGAAGCTGAGGACGAGGGCCGCGAGAAGCGGAATCAGGCCGAATACCGCGAAGCATGCGAACCACGGAAGAAGCCCTGGAACGGGGCGGCTGCTCATGGACCCGGGTTGAGAAGGGCCACGATTCGGGAGTCCGCGGAGCGAAGCGCCGCCTCGGCGGACTTCTTGCCATAGATCGCCTCTTCCAGCTCGCCGTTCAGGATCTCCTCCATTTCCACCCAGCGCGGATGGACCGGCGGGGCTACCGCCGTGCGGAGCTGCTCGACGAAGACCCGGTCCCGTGGATGCGAGACGAAGTAGCTATCCTGCTCCGCGGCGACGGCCGCGGGAAACGCGTTGCCGGTCGCGACGTAGAGCGGCATCGCGTTTTCCTCGCGCACGAGGAAGCGCGCGAGCTGGAGCGCGGCGGCCTTACCCCGCGAGCCGCGGAAAACCCCGAGCGCTTCGGCGCCGGCGAAGGAGGCTGGCGATCCCCTGCCCTCGGCGGGGCGCGGCATCAGTGTCACCTCGAAGTGGAGATGCGGTGCCGATTCGGGAAGCTTTCGTAGCATCCAGGGACCCGAGATGATGAAGCCCAGCCGTCCCCGACTGAAGGCTTCATCGAGCATCTCCTGGCGGTCAAGAAGGGAGTGCGGTTTGAGGCTCAGGTAAAACCGGAGCGCCTCGATGTTCTGCGGGCTCAAGACTACGCTCCGCGTTAGGGTGGAATCGAGGATGTCTCCGCCGTTTCCCCATGCGAACGGCATGAACTTCTTGAAGAGAACCTCTCGCTCCCCGGAGTTCATGCCGAAGCCTTTCGCTTCGGGATCGACCGCGTCCACGAGCTGAACGGCGCGCGCGAACGATGCCCAAGTCGTGGGCGGCCGGAGCGGCGAGAGCCCCGCGCGCTTCATGAGATCCCCGTTCATGTACAGGGCGCGGGTCCCCAGCATCCAGGGTATGGCATAGATCCGCCCACGCGATCGGACCACCGGCCAGCCACGGAGCACGGGGATCAGCTCGGGGATGCTGTCGGTGAGATCGATCAACGTGCTGTCCGCGACGAGCCCAGGAAGGAAGGTCGAGCCGATTTCACAAAGGTCGGGAGGGCGCCCCGCGGCGATCGCGGCGACGATCTTCTCCCGGCCGCTCTGCCAGGTAAGCTGCTCGACTTGTACGTCCAGATCAGGATAGTCCTTCTCGAAGCGGTCGATGACCGGCCGGATAGCGGTCAGGGGCGAGAACTGCCAGAAGATGATCGTCTGCTTCGCGGACGGCCGCTTGCCGCAACCGGCGAGAGGAAGAGTAAGAATCGCCGCGAGCGCCAGGGCGGCGCACGCGAGCCGCTCCGCGCGGCGCCCTACGACCGAATGGCCTCGCGAACCCATCCCTGGGCCTCCTTGAGCCTTCGTTCCGCCTCCGCCCGGGTCACCCCCGCGCGACGCATCACGATGGCCACCTTGAGAGAGCCTCCCGCCCGCTTGAGCCAGCGTCCGGTTTCCGCGTAGCTCGCGCCGGTCGCGTTCATGAAGACGCGCTTGGTGCGCTCCTCGAGCTTCCGGCTCGCGGTCTTGAGATCCACCATCAGATTCTCATAGACCTTGCCCAGACGCACCATCGCCCCGGTCGTGAGCATGTTGAGCACGAGTTTCTGCGCGGTTCCTGCCTTGAGCCGCGTCGAGCCGGTCAGGACCTCGGGGCCGACCCTGGGCGCGATGATCACGTCGCATCGAAGAGGCGAGCCGCCTGCCGGATTGGCGGTGACCGCGATCGTCGCGGCGCCGATCGCGCGCCCGTATTTGAGGGCGCCGACGGCGTAGGGCGTGCGGCGGCTCGCCATGATCCCCACCACGACGTCCCGCTCGCTCACCCGGCGTTTCTTGAGCGCGGCCGCGGCCGCCTTGGGGTCGTCCTCCGCCCCCTCGACCGACCGCACCAAGGCCCGGCGCCCGCCGGCGATGATCCCCTGGACCAGCGTCCGCGGGGTTCCGAACGTGGGCGGGCACTCCGTCGCGTCGAGCACGCCCAGCCGCCCGCTGGTCCCGGCGCCGACGTAGAAGAGCCTCCCGCCGCGCGCGAGCCGCTCGACGATGAGATCGACGGCGCGTGAGATGTTACGGATCTCGCGCCCGACCGCGGCCGGGACCCTCCGATCCTCGCGGTTCATGAGCATCAGGATTTGGGTTGTGGTGAGCCTGTCGAGGTTTTTCGAGCGCGGGTTTCGCTGCTCGGTGACGAGCCGGCCCAGCTCGCGAAAGATCGCCTTGCCGCTTCGCCGATCGGTCATCGGGTCCGGATCATGCGTCCGGATTGCGTAGCCTTGTGCCCCGCCGCGTCAACCGCGGTGAGCCGGTAGAAGTAGAGACCGGTGGCTGCAGCGTTCCCCTGGGAATCCCGCCCGTCCCAACAGTAGACGTTGAAGCCTGCCTTTCCCGGCCACTGGGCCGATGCGACGCGGCGGCCCGAGACCGTCATGAGGAGTAGCTCCACCTTGGGAACGGGGGTGCTCAGCTCGAACTGGAACACGGAGCCGTCGCAGCCGGAGCCCATGATCCTCGGGCTCACGACCACGACCCTGCGAAGGGCAAGCCCCGTCTCGACGTTGAACGTGGCTTGCGGGAAGACGCCGGTGCGCCCGTTGACCTCGACATCGAGCGTGTGGATGCCCGGCCCGCGATCCTCGGGCAGGCTGACGAGCGCCCACCGGCGCCCCGTTCCGTCCATGGCGGTTTCCGTGACGTTCGGGAGCGGGGCTCCGTCGATGAGCAGCGTGAGCGAGTCGGCCGTGACCGGGATCGGAGTCGTCACCTCGGCCCGGATCACCGCGTTCGATTCGACGAACGTGCCGTTCACGATCACCACGCCATTCGCGAGGTACCGCACGGTGCTGTGTTGGCGCGCCCGGTGTCCGAGACTGCGACCGAGTAGAGCGTGGTGTCGAGCGACGTGATCATGCCGGTCGCGACCGATCGCTCCGCGAGTTCGGTCTTCCTGAGGCCGGCTTCATCCCGGACTTTCGCGACCAGCGCGGCGGTGGCGGTAGGCGAGTCGCTGATGAAGGGACCGTTGTCCGGGAAAGGAACGCCGTCGACGGTCACCTCGAAGATACGCGGCGGCAGCGCATCCATGCGAATCATGGGATCGCCGAGAAGGACGACCGTTCGATTCATCGCCCTCTGAGGAGGATACCCAGAACTCGCGTTCCGCACATACGCCTGGCCGACAATCTCGCCCATGATCCACCGCGGTCCCGGAGGGGCTGACGGCCCAGGAGTCGAGTAGAACGCGTCCGCGACGAAGCTATTCATGGCGGCATTCGTGTCGATGTATTCGTAGGCCGTGCTGCCAAGTCCGCCGATGGCGCCTCGGTCCGGCAACATCACGAACTGCTCCCCGAACGAGCCGATCGGATCGATATCGGCCACCCCGCCCGGGGCGTCCGCGAACTGATTCGCGTGACAGCCCCACACCATGTAGAAAAAGGGCCGTCCCAGATTGGAAATCCGCGACATGTCGCCCTGATCGATATCGAAGACGAACTCGTGCGCGATCAGCTTCCTGTTCGCGTGCGCCTGAACGTTGAAAATGAGCTGGCCCTTGGCCAGCTCCGTCTCGAGGGAGTCCACGCCGTTGCCGATCCTCCGGAATTGGAATGCGACGCAACTGCGGCTGCGGCACCCAGGATTGGCGGGGTCGTTGCATATCGTCGCAAGCCGGTCGGTGAAGTATTTCAGATCGAAGAGGACAGAGCTGATGTCCGCGCCCGAAGGGCTCGCCGCCGTCGCGTCCGCCATGTATTGGCTTGCGTCACGAAAGGCCGCCTCGCTGGGCTGGAAGCAATATCCGGTGGAGAAGAAAATCGTCGACGAGTATTCGTCATCGGAAAGCAGTAATTGCCTTCCCCGCCAGGTATCGGTCGGCTGGAAGTTCTCGTACTGGATGATCTTGGTCACGTACTGATCAAGGTCGGCCGCGCTGCCCGCCGGCACACGGCCGAGAAAGAGGCTCGGCGTCACCTGGGCCGAGGGAGTCGACCCACCTCCGAGATTGAACGCGTAATAGGAGTCGTTCGCGACCAACTCCCTCCCAAACGGCCCCTGGACCGTCTCGAAGGCCATGTACGTGGGGACCCAATCCATACCGCTCGCCGCAAGGTCGTGGCGATAGTCCATGCTCGCGTCGCCGAGCAGGACCGCGAACGAGGGCCTCTGAGGCCAGTTGCGGTAGGCGTAGAGAAGGTATCGGCGGATCGCGGCCGCCGATTTGATGCCGCCGTTGAACTCATCGTACACGTCCTGCACCGGCGCGATTTCGACTGCATAGCCCTGGCCTCGCCGGAACACGGCAAGACGATTGGCCGGCGCCAGGAAGGCGTCGGGTGCAATGAGGATGGAGCGCGCGAACCCTCCGACAGGGAAAGGCGAGGGAATCGTGAGGCTCGAAGGCGTGTCACGCTCGACGGCCCCGGCTCCGATGGGAACCTCGGAGCCCGACACCAGGGCCACGAAACGACGGACGCCGGCGCTCGCATCGACGCGGAAGTCCGCCTCGTAGAGGGGACCCACCGCTACGACTGCCACGCCCGTCACGCGCAGCGGTGTAGCCGGTGTGGTGACGTCGTAGACCTGGATGCCGGGTTGGGTGAATCCGCCAACGTGAAGCTCCACGATCCCGTTGGTGGAGCCGCTCGTGAACGCGAGCCGATCCCCTCGCGCGAGATAACGACGTGAGTAGGTCACGTCGACCCAATCGAGTGGGGATCTGCTGCCGAGCACGAACGAAGGGCTCCCGGAAGAGCGCCCGATGCCGTCATGGGTGTAACGGTTCGTCCCGGCCCCGATGTGGCTGCCCGGGATGGTAAATCCGGTATCGAGGAGGTAGACCTCTTCCCCGAAAAACTGGTGGGCCCTGGCAAGTGTGTCCGTTGTCCCGCTCGAGCTCCGAAAGTAGATATCCAGCTGATGCGTTATGTTCGCGCGGCCCTGATACCTTGCCTGAACGCGAAACGGATTCGACGGATCGGGATCCAGGAAGGGGATGGTCGTGTCAAACTGGTCCGGCTCGGCTCCATCCGTCCAGAAGAAGTATTCGACGTTCTCCTCCGGAGTACCCACCGTGGTGCTCGGCCACGGCATCATGTACAGATTCTGTTCCAGGTGGATCGTATCCAGGAACGAAGTCGACACGGGGGGCGATCCCGGGATTATCCCCGAGATCGAGTCGGGGATCGCCGCCGCGGTACCCGTCCACGTCAGCCAGTACACGTTGGCGTAGGAGTAGCGGTTTTCGATCGAGAGCGGACCGACTCGGTCGCGGAGATTTCGAGCGTAGAATTCGATCGCGTCGCCTGAGTCGAACACGCCGTTCGTGTTCGAGTCGCGCGCGACGACGGGGATCGGCACGGACGTGGCACTGTCGCCCACGTCGTCGTAGCCGCGCTCCCACACCCCAATCTCCGAGATCGACACGCCGGCGGGGAACCCGGCCGCGGCCATCGTGGCGTAGCTCACCGAGCTCCACCCGGTCGTGGTAATCGAGAGGCGGAATTCGGGATTCAACGCACCGCGCCGGGGCGCCCGAAAGAGCGGGCGGGTCGGCCGCGGTCCGGGCGACGCCCGCCTCGGGAATGTGCGCGCGGACTCGTAGTTCCCCAGCATCCTGCGCTGGAGGTGCTGCCAGACGCCGACGTCGGCGCCGGGCCGCACAGCCGGTCGAGCCTTCAGCTCCCGGTCGGTGGCCTGGACGAACTCCACGCGCAGCGTCATCCGTCTCAGGACCGAAAACCTCTTGTGCCCCGGGTCGTACCGGACCGCGCGCACGATGGCGGGCATCATCCACGAATCCCCGAGCGGCCCACCCTCCCCCAATGAAACCGCGTCCCGGGGCCAAACCTCCCCGCGTCCGTAGATCGCCGGGTCCGGGTCGTAGCGCACCTCGCTCACCGGCCCGGTCTTGGGGTCGTCGGCCACGAACCGCTGCTTCATGACCGGAAGTGGGGGCGGCAAGGCGGCCCGTTCCTCCCAGTCCGCGGAGATGACGCGCGCCCGCGCGCTCATCCCGTCGGGGACCCCCACCGAGATCATCATCGTGGGAAGCGCGGGTCGCCCCGGTTCGTCGGCCGCGTAGGAGCCGGGCATCGACACGCGCACGTACGGGGCGCCGTCGGCGGATACGGTGTCGAAACGCGCTGCCTGTGGGGTGATCTCGAACGTGGCGCCGCGCGCGTCTTGGGCCACCGTGCGGACCGGGGACCCGGCAGCAAGCGAATGCGCCGCCGGGAGCGCGAGCGAGAAGACAGCGAAAGAGACAAGCCGTCGCGTGAAGGGGCGGATCCTTGATTTCCTTTCGGTGCGTGATTCGGCGGGCCGCGTGGACCCAGCATTATAAGAACCGCGCGGAAAAGGCGTCAAGGCTGGACCCCCCTCGTTTGACAGCGTCGGATCGCGGGTGCTAGACTTTGTGTATCGAGCCTCTACGCTCTGCCAACGATCAGCCGAGAACTCGAGCGTCGCGGATCTTGGGGCCGGTCGTGCTCCTGTCCGCGCTCACGCTCCTTGCATCCTCCGACGCACCTGTTCCGGCCCAGCCCCACGAGCGCTTCATCATCGTGGGTTTCGATGGAATGGATCCCGGCGTCGCCGAGCGGCTCATCGAGCGCGGGAAGCTTCCCAATCTCGCGCGGATGAAAAAGCTCGGAGCCATGCGCGCGCTCCGCACGACGAATCCCGCGCAGTCCCCGGTCGCCTGGTCCGCGTTCTCCACGGGATCGAACCCCGGGAAGACCCGGATCTACGATTTCCTAAAGCGTAACCCCGCGACCTATTACCCCGATTTCTCGACCGTGACCGTGCGCCGGGGACGATTCGCTCTTGGATTCATCCCGACACGGGCGCCCGCGGTCATCAACAATCGTCGGGGAGCCACATTCTGGCAGATCGCCTCCTCCCGAGGGATACGGACGGCGGTCCTCGAGGCTCCCATCAATTTCCCGCCCGAGAAGCTACAAACCGGCGTACTCCTTTCCGGGCTGGGGGTTCCCGATATCCGCGGCACCATGGGCACGTTTTCCTATTTCGCGACCGACGCCACGGGGGCGGCCGATACCGCGATGGGGGGAAAGGTCGCCCGTCTCACCCTGGATCCCGGCGGAAGGAGCCGTCCGGTCGTCCACGGCCCCCGCAATCCTTTCGCGGGGCGCGACAGGGAAGGGCGGATCCCCGACCTCACCATCCCGATCGAGCTCCAACGCATCAGGAGAGACGCCGTCCGTATCGCGCTCGGGGGGCAGGTACGGACGGTCAAGCAGGGGCAGTGGAGCGACTGGTATACAATCGAGTTTCACGTCGCGCCGCTGGTCGCCGTTCGCGGGATCGCGCGATTCCATGTGATCGAGGCCTTCCCGGAGGTCCGCGTCTACCTCTCCCCGATCAATCTCGATCCGCGCCGGCCGCCGATTCCCATTTCAAGCCCGCCGGCCTACAGCGCGCAGCTCGCTCGAAAGCTCGGCCTCTACAAGACGCTGGGTTGGCCCGAGGACACCTGGGCCCTGAACGAGGAGAAAATCGACGAGAAGGTCTTCTTGGAAGACCTGAACTACTCCTTCGACCGCCAGCGGGCGCTCGTGCTGGACGCCCTGCAATCGATGAATCCCGACCTCTTCGTGACGGTGTTCCAGTCCACGGACAAGGTGCAGCACATGTTCTGGAGGCTCATCGACACGGAGCACCCGATGTACAACCGGCGGCTCGCGGCACGCTACGGTGACGCGATCGAGCATGTGTACATGCGGGCGGATTCACTCGTGGGCACGCTGCTCGAGCGGTGCAAGGACGGCCGGACCACGCTCCTCGTCTGCTCCGATCACGGCTTCTCGAGCTTTCGCAAGGCGGTAAACATCAACACGTGGCTCGTGCGAAACGGCTACATGACCCTCACCAAGTTGGACCCGGTCCGGGACCGGACTTTGGAGGACCTCTTTGGGCGCGGCACCTTCTGGCCCAACGTGGACTGGAGCAAGACGCGCGCGTACGCCCTCGCCTTGGGGCAGATCTACGTGAATCTGCAAGGACGAGAGCGACTCGGCATCGTCCCGCCCGGACGCGCGTACAACGAGCTGCGTGACGAGCTGGTGAAGAAATTTGGCGCGCTGCGTGATCCGGACACAGGGGAAGGGGTCGTGCGCAGGGTGTACCGCAGAGAGGAACTCTACCGCGGGCCCTACTTCGACGAGGCTCCCGACCTCGTGGTGGGCTTCGAGCGCGGCTATCGCGTCTCCTGGCAGACATCGCTCGGAGGGATCCCGCCCGAGGTTATCGAGTGGAACGAGAGGCGCTGGAGCGGCGATCACTGCTCGGTGGACCCCGACCTCGTACCCGGCGTACTGTTCTCGAGCAGGCCCCTCGATGCGGCGTCGCCCGCGATTATCGACATCGCGCCGAGCGTGCTCAGGAGGTTGGGCATCGCCCCTCCCGCGAGCATGGACGGCCGGGACTTGGAGCTTCGCTAGGCGGCTTCCGGGGGCCTCAATGGTGCGAGAGAAGCTATCCCTGTACTGGGAACTTGCCCGCCCGTTCACGCTCATCGCCCCGGCGCTGGGCATGTTCACGGGGAGCGTGATCGCGCTCGGCGCGCACCCGCCGGTCCCCCTCATGCCGTGGGTCGCGGCGAAGATCGCGCTCGGGACGCTGATGGCGGCGGTCCTGAATGCGGCCTCCAACGTCCTGAACCAGGTCACGGACTTCGAGGCGGACGCGATCAACAAACCCACGAGACCTCTCCCTTCGGGTCGCGTGAGCGCCCCGGAGGCGCTCCGCCTCTCGGGATGGCTCTACGTCGTCGCGTTCCTTCTGGCCGCCGCGGTCGGCCCCCAGTGCTCCCTGCTCGCGGGAACCGCCGCCATTCTCACGGTCGCCTACTCGGCCCCGCCGCTCCGCTGGAAATCGATTCCTTATCTGGCGAACCTCGTAATCGCGATTCCCCGGGGACTCCTGCTCAAGGTCG
>VBOX01000098.1 GCA_005893265.1 Candidatus Eiseniibacteriota bacterium
GTTTCTTCTCGGGCGCGATCGAGTGGTTTCCCTTCCGCCTCACGATGTCGTGCCGTGGAGCTCCCAGGTCGCGACCGGTCCGGTTCGGGACGACCGCATCACGGCGATGCTCCGGCTCGGCGACCCCGATCCACCAGTCGTGGTGATTCCGGCCGTCTCGCTCTACCGCCTTGCCCCATGGCCGGCTTCGATCCGCGCGCGGGCGGTGACCCTCGCGCCCGGCGTCGAGATCGCGCCCGAAGTCCTGACGCGCCGCCTCGTCATGGGCGGCTACCGGGCGGTGAGCGAAGTCGGAGAGGTTGGCGAGGTGAGCCGCCGGGGAGGGCTGCTCGATGTTTTCGCGCCGGGGATGGCGTATCCCGTGCGGATCGAATTCGACGGCGACGTGGTCGCGTCGCTTCGCACGTTCGATATCTCGACTCAGCGGTCGGTTGCCCCGGTCGAGGGAGCGCGCATCGCTCCCGCCAGGGAAATCCTCTTCCCCGAAGGCCTCGAGGAGCGGGTCAGGCCCCTCGATCGCGGGCGGTTGGCGCAGGACCTCGAGGGGAGCCGCATCCGGGACCTGGTGACGGAGGGCGTCTACTTCGAAGGCGTCGACTGGCTCGCCCCCCATCTCGGAATCCCGCTCGGATCCGTTCTCGACTACCTGGCGCCCGGCACGGCGATCTGGATGGACGAGCCCGAGGCGATCGAGCGTGAGTTGGAATCGGCGGAGCGCGAGGCCGAGCGTCTCGAGCCGGACGCGCGTCTGCGGACCCCGCACCTGCCCGAGCGCGCTGACCTCTTCGACTCGCCCGAGCGCTGCTTCGAGCGCCTCCGCGGCTTCCTTCGCATGGAATCCAGGGTCACGGTGGGCGCGACGGATCGTGGCCAGGTAATTTCGTTCGACGCGCGTCCGCAGCCCTCGTTCGGCCGGAAGCTCGATCTCCTGCGAGGCGAGCTTCGCAGGCTTGCCGAGCTGGGGTACGAGCGGGTCATCGTCTGCGACAATCGCGGCCAGGCAGAGCGACTCGATGAGATCCTGGGGGAAGGCGTCGTCTCCGTCGATGTGGGCTCGATCACGGCGGGGTTTGTTCTCCCGGCGGCGCGGATCGCCGTCTTCACGGACCACGAGATCTTCGCGCGCTATCGTCGTCGGCGCGGGCGTCGCTCGGGGCCCTCGCGAGCCTCGATCCGCGACCTGATGACGCTCGAGCCTGGGCAGTACGTCGTCCACTTGGACCACGGAATCGGCCTCTACCGCGGCCTGAAGCGGATCACGCTCGACGGCCAGGACACCGAATGCATTCATATCGAATACGCTCAAAGCGATCGCCTCTTTGTCCCGATCGATCAGCTCGGAATGGTGCAGCGGTACTCCGCGGAGGAAGGACGTACCCCGCTCATCTCGCGCCTGGGCGGCACCGCCTGGCAGAGGACCAAGGCGAAAGCGCGCCGCGCGATCCGGGAAATGGCCGAGGAGCTTCTTCGGAACTACGCCGTGAGAAAGGCACGAGGCGGAAGAGCCTTTCCGGCGGACACGCCGTGGCAGCGTGAGCTGGAATCGTCATTCCCGTATGAAGAGACACCCGACCAGCTTCGCACCGTCGAAGAAGTGAAGCGCGACATGGAGTCGCCGCGCGCGATGGATCGGCTCGTGTGCGGAGACGTGGGCTATGGGAAGACGGAAGTCGCCATTCGCGCGGCATTCAAAGCAGTCCAGGACGGGACACAGGTCGCCGTGCTCGTCCCGACCACGGTGCTCGCCCAACAGCATCTGGTCACCTTCACCGAGCGCTTCGCCGACTTTCCGGTTCGGATCGACATGCTGAGCCGTTTCCGCTCCCCCCGCGAGCAGAAACAAATCGTGGAGAAGATCCGACGGGGAGAAATCGATATCGTGATCGGAACCCACCGGCTCCTTTCCAAAGACGTCCAGTTCAGGAATCTCGGACTTGCCGTGATCGACGAGGAACAGCGTTTCGGGGTCGCCCAGAAGGAGCGGATTCGGACCCTCGTCGAGAATGTCGATGTGCTCACGCTGACGGCGACGCCGATTCCCCGGACGCTCCATATGAGCCTGCTCGGGGCGAGGGACATGTCCGTCATGAACACCCCGCCCCGGGGCCGCTACCCGATCAAGACCGAGATCGTCGAGATGAACAAGGACGTGGTCCGTGACGCACTCCTGCGCGAGGCGGATCGCGGCGGGCAGTCGTTCTTCGTGCACAATCGCGTCGAGTCCATCGATCGGATCGCGCACTATCTCCAGAGCATCGTGCCCCAGCTGCGCTACGGAGTCGCGCACGGGCAAATGCGGGATGTGGAGCTGGAGCGAGTGATGCTCGACTTTCTCGAGCGCCGTACCGACGTCCTCGTTACAACGCTGATCATTGAATCCGGCCTCGACATCCCCACCGTGAACACCATGCTCATGAATCGCGCGGACACGCTTGGGCTCGCCCAGATCTATCAGCTGCGCGGCCGGATCGGCCGGTCGCACCACCAGGCGTTCTGCTACTTGCTGGTCCCCGCCGGCACCGTGTTGAGCGAAGAGGCGGAAAAGCGGGTTCGCGTGATCGCGGAGCACGAAGAGCTGGGCGCGGGACTCACGATCGCGATGCGTGATCTGGAAATTCGTGGCGCCGGAAACCTCCTTGGGCCGGAGCAGCACGGATTCATGGTCAGCGTCGGATTCGATCTCTACTGCCGCATGGTGGATGAGGTCGTGCAGGAGCTTGAGGGCAAGGCGCCCGAACGGCGACCCGAGCCCTCGATCTCGAGCGATCTGCCGGCGTTCATCCCCGACGAGTACATCACCGATCCGGACGAGAAACTGGATGCTTATCGCCGCCTGGCCGCGGTCACGGCTTCTGGTGAGCTTGAGGAAATTCGAGCCGAGTTCCGGGACCGATTCGGGCCGCTTCCGCCCGAGGCGGAGCACCTTTTCGAGCTGAAGAGGCTTCGGCTGACCGGCAGGGACGCCGGCGCGACTCGTTTGCGCGTCGGGAAGGACAGGCTCGAAGTGGATCTGGCCGATCCGCTCCAACGCGACCAGATTCTGCGTTTGGTGGCCTCCACCCCAGCCAGGATTGAATTCTTGGGAGGGGGGACTGGGTCGTTCCGCGTCCGGTCCCCTGCCGAGCCGATCTCACTTACCACAAACCTGTTGCGGGTGCTGGGGGGGTCTGGTACTGTCGCGGACCTGCCTCTTCCAGCCGCTGGAAGTTGAACCGCGAGCGGGAGTTCGGGGTATTAACGGAAAGCGGTGAGGAGCTGGAAGGCCCGCCGATACGGCGATCCAAAATGAGAAAACTTAGGGTTACCTGCGCAGCGCTACTTGTCCTCGCGGCTCCCGCATTTCACGATGCCCAGGGAGCGCGCCCGCCTGCCGCTCAAGGTCCGATCGCAACCATCGCCGATCGCAGGATCGATGAGGCGGACGTCCGGCGCGCGGCTCTCGTGCTGGCTGATGATCCGCTTAGGATCAAGAAACCCGCCCTGTGGCGTAAGAAGCTCCTCGACCTCTGCATCGATCGCGAGCTTCTCGCATTGGAGGCGGAGCGAGCGGGGCTCCTCAAGGAGCCCGCGATCAGGCACGAAATCGAGCGCCGAAACGCAGCCTTCCTGTACCCGGTGATCCGGGATCGAATACTTGTCCCTGAGATCCAGCCCACCGCCGCGCAAATGGACTCCGCGCGCGCGGGGGGCCTCTATCGACGCGTCAGAATGTCCTATATCCAGACCCTCACCGATCACCAAAAGACCATCGAGGTTTTCGCCGCACTCCAGAAGGGGGCGAGGTTCGATTCGATCGCTTCGACCTATAGCATTCATCCTTCCTCCACCCAGGGGGCCGATTTTGGATGGAAGTGGGCAGGCGAGCTGAACCGCGCTTCCCGGGACGCGCTCAAAACCGCGAAGCCGGGAGACATCCTGGGTCCCTACCCGAATAGCGGGTCCTATGAGATTTATAGAATCGAAGCCATACGAGAGCCCGAGGACACGGAACTCCGTGAGAAGCTCTTGCGCGATAGGGCCGCTGGGATGGAGGGGCGCTATGCCGACGCTCTTCTCAAGGGTTTCAAGTTCGAACTCAATCCCACGACCGCGAACTCTGTCGTCTTTGCCACGGCTACGGAGCGAGTCGACTCGATCCTAGCCTCGCTCGGTCCCGACGGAACGCGACAGGAGCGGGGGGTGCGCCCGGCTCTGGGCATTCTCGCGCGGGTCGATGGGGATTCGATCACCTACTCGGATATCGCGTACTCGGAGACCTTGAGGCCCGACGGGGCCGGGAAGGTGCGTATCGAAAGCACCGCGAAACTCAGGATCCTTTGCGCAACGGCGATCCTACCTCGCCTGATCGCGCGAGACGCGCACGAGTACGGCGTCGATCGCGACCCCGCCGTCGCGCGCACGCTTCGCCTGATCCGTGAGGAGGTCTCGACGCGCGCGATGGTGGCGCGCGCGGTGCCTGAACCGAGCGATCCCGGTGCCGTCCGCGCGTACTTCGAGTCCCACGCCGCACGCTATCAGCGGCCCCCGGCCCGGCGAGCCTTGGTCGCGATGTTCAACTCGGAGGATTCCGCGCGGGCGGCGTTGCGTAGCTGGAATGGGATCGGGTTTCGAGATTCGACCTTGATCGCGAACGGCTTCAGGGAGCAACCGCGAGCGTCCGCGGCCACGCTTCTGGGCAACCTTTACGCGGAGATGCCGCTATTCGATACGGAAAGGGATCCCCTGAGCCTCGCCGCCCGGTCCCTGGACGCCGGGCAGATGGCGCCCGTGGTCCATACGCCGCACGGGTATGCGCTCGCTCTGGTCCTCGGTCGTGAGGCGGCCCGGCCCATGACCTTTTCGGAAGCGGCGGTTGATGCCGCCGTGGACGCCCGGGAAGCAAGAGAGGAGGCGTGGGTCACCGATCAATTGAACCGACTGAGGGCCGCCACGCCGGCGCGAACCGTGCCCGCTCGGCTGGAGGCGGTCCGCCTCGATTTGAGCTCGAAGGCCGGAGGGAAGCGTCGATGAGGCGTGATGGAATCATGCTGATCGCGGGGCTCGCGGCCTTGGGGCTTCTCGCCGCCGTGGCGCCGCCGGCGACCCACGACCTCGCAGCCTCCGAGCGGATCGCCGCGATCGTCAACAAGGAAGTAATTCTCGAGTCCGATGTCGACGAGCAGCTTCGAACGGCCATGGGAAATCTCCGCGTCGATCCGGCCGATTCGGTGACGGTCGCGAAGCTTCGAAAGGACGTGCTTCAGCAGCTGATCGACGAGCAGGTGATCCTGGCGGAAGCAGCGCGGCAGAACATCACGATCCCGAAGGCGGACCTCGACCAAGCGGTGATGCAGGCGATTCAGAACGTTCGCGCGCGGCTTGGAACCGAGCAGAACTTTCAGCGGGCGCTCGCGGAGGAGAAGACCACCGAGGCGCAGCTTCGGAAGAAGTACGAGCCGGATGTCCGAAAGCAGCTCCTCGTCATGCGTCTCGTCGGACGCGAGGTCCAAAACAAGACCACCGTGACCGATGCTGAGGTGAAAAGCTACTTCACGTCACGACGCGACTCGCTGGGAAAGAAACCCGAGGAGCTCAAGCTCTCGGCGATTGTGGTCGGGTTCGACCCCGATTCGATTCAGGTGAAGCGTCTTCGGGTGCGCGCGGACAGCCTCCGAAACCTCATCGTGGGCAAGGGCCGGCCGTTCGAGGAGATCGCACGCAAGTTCTCGGACGACCCTTCCGGCGTGAGGGGGGGCGACCTAGGCACGTTCGGGCGGGGAGAAATGGTGGGTGAGTTCGAGGAGGTCGCCTTCTCGCTGAAACCGATGGACGTGAGCCAGCCTGTCCGCAGCCGATACGGATGGCACATCATCCAGGTGTTGGAGCACTTCGCCAAGTCCGACACGAGCGGGGAACGGGTCCACGCGAGGCACGTGTTGCTTCAGGCCGCGATCAAGCCGGCGGACGAGGAACGCGCGCGCAAGCGGGCGCTCACGGTGCGCGATTCCCTTCTCAAGGGCGCCGATTTCGCCGCCATGGCCAGGCGCTTCTCCATGGACACCTCGACCAAGGACTCCGGCGGCTACCTGGGAGATGTGGCGGTGCCCAACCTCCCCCCATCATTCCGGGAGGCTTTGACCGGGCTCCGCGAGGGAGAAGTGAGCGTCCCCCTCAAGGGGGAAGCCGGCTACTATGTCTTCAAGCTCGGGGGACGCGTCCCCGAGAGGGAATATCGATTCGAGGAGATCAAAGAGGATCTGAAGAAGATCGTGCTGAACCAGAAGCTGCGAGACGCGTACGACCGCTGGTTGGAACGGATCCGCAAAAACGTCAATATCGAGGTCAAGAACTGAACTCGAGGAGGCCGCGAGAACGTGGCGGCGCGTCGGCACACGCTCCTCTTCACCATGGGCGACCCTGCCGGGATCGGCCCGGAGATCCTCGTTCGCACCCTCGCGCTCCAGACGCTTCGCCGTGAGGCGCGTCTCGTGGCGGTCGGCGATCCCGAGGTGATCGATCGGGCCGCGCGCCACGCGCGCGTCCCGCTACGATTTCGGCCGATCGCCCCGGATCAATTCGATCCCAAGGCGGATGTCGCCTCCGGGATCCCGCTCGTCATGTCGACAGCGGGCGTGTGGGGGAGCTTCGACCCGGGTGTCCCGTCGGAGGTAACGGGACGCACGGCCGCGCGCGCGATCGAGGTCGCGGCCGGGCTCGCGCTGGACCGCCGCGCGAGCGGCATCGTGACCGCCCCGATCTCCAAGAAGGCGCTCCATCTGGCCGGATATCCCTTCCCGGGCCACACGGAGTTCCTTGGTTCTTTGAGCGGGGCGTCCGGTACGCGCATGCTGTTCGCCGGCGGACGATTCCGAATCGTCCTCGCCACGGTTCACGTGGCGCTCAGGAGCGTTCCGGATGAGCTCAGGACGGAATCGCTCTCGAGCACGATCGAGTATGCGGCCGCCGCGCTGCGGAATTTCCGGTGGGGGTCGAAGAAAACCGTCGCGGTCCTGGCGCTCAATCCGCACGCCGGGGAGGGTGGCCTTTTTGGGGACGAGGAGGAACGCGTGATCGGTCCGGCCATGGAGCGCGCGCGAGCGAACGGCATCCGCGCCGAGGGCCCATTCCCAGCCGATACCTTTTTCGGCCACCGCGCGATGGCGGACGGCTTCGGGGTCATCGTGGCGATGTACCACGACCAGGGCCTGATCGCCGCGAAGATGGATGGAATCGGCGGTTCCGCGAACGTGACCCTCGGTCTTCCGTTCATTCGGAGCTCGGTCGATCACGGCACCGCATTCGACCGCGCATGGAAACGCGGGTCCCGCTCGCCGGATCCGTCAGGGCTCGTCAAGGCCGCGCGTGTCGCGATCGACCTGACCACGCGCACCGGTGGGCGGCGCCTGGAGTGGTCATGGCCCTGATCCGGCTCGACCACGTTACCAAGTACTATCGGAATCGGCTCGCCTTGAGCGACGTATCGCTCGCGTTCGAGCCGAGCGAGTGGGTCTTCATCACGGGGCCGAGCGGCGCGGGGAAATCGACCCTCCTTCGTCTCGTGTCTCTGGCCGAGCGGCCGACGCGCGGGCGCGTGGAAGCGGAGCCCGGCATGCGCCGCGCGATCGGGATGCTGGGCCAGGAGTTTCGACTCCTCGCCGACCGAAACGTGTACGAGAACATCGCCATCGCCTGCCGGATCGCCGGGGTTTGGGAACGCGAGGAGATCCGGCAGCGCGTGACACCGCTCCTGGACGAGATGGGGCTCCGGAGCATGGAGGGGCTGTTCCCGGGTGAGCTCTCCGCGGGGGAGAAACAGCGTGTCGCGCTCGCGCGCGCGCTGGTCCGGCACCCCCGGATCCTCATCGCTGATGAGCCGACGGGGAACCTGGACCCGCCGGCCGCGGCCCAGATCTTCTCGCTCATGCGCCAGTACCGGGATCGCGAGACCCTGGTGCTGGTCGCGACCCACGTGGAGGACTGGACCCAGCGTCATCCCGGGCGCGTGATCCGCCTCGAGCAAGGGGTCGTGCATTCCGACGCCCCGGGGCCCGAGCCCTCCGGCGCTTCACGGCCGGACGGCACCCCGCGTCCTGATGCGGCCGGGGGCATCTGATGGGTCCCCTCCACTATATAGCGACCGAGCTTTGGCGCACGCTGAGCCGCCATCGTACTCTTTGCCTCGCCAGTATTCTTTCGATGTCCTCGATTCTGCTCATCCTCCTTCTCTTCATGATGGTGCTCACGGGCGTCGACAACTACACCAAGCAGCTCGAGTCGCGTGAGGAGATTTCGGTTTTCCTGAACGAAGGGCTCTCACGCCAGGATGTTGACCTGATCGCGGCGCGCCTTCGCGTCATGCCGGGCGCGGACAGCGTTCGCTTCGTGAGCAAAGACGAGGCATGGGAGCAATTCCGCGCCGACGTCGGAGACGAGGCCTTGCTCCAGGCCGTCAGCGGCAACCCGCTTCCGTCCTCGTTCGTGGTCCGGCCGAAGCCGGATTATCGGACGGCGGAAGGGGTGCGCTCGATCGCGCGTCAGGCGGAAACGCTCCCGCACGTCGAGGACGTGCGCTACGCGGGGGAGTGGGTCCTTCGTGCCGAGCAGGTGACCCGCACGCTGCATCAGATCGGAGCGGTGCTCGGGCTCATCATCCTGATCGGCGTTCTCTTCGTCGTGGGGGCGACGACGCGTCTTGCGATTCAGGCTCGGCTCGATTCGGTCCATTTGATCCGCTCCATGGGAGGGGGCTTTCTCTTCACCGAAGCCCCGTATCTCGCGGAAGGATTCGTCCTCGCGACCATCGCGTCTACCATCACGATCCTGCTCGCCCGTGCGATCCACGACTCCCTCACCGAGGGGCTGTTCCACCTCCCGATGCCCTCGACGGATATCCTCCTCGGATTTGCGGCGACGGGCGGCCTTCTCGGGCTTCTCGGAAGCTGGATCGCGGTCGCGACGCTGCCGAGGAAATGGCTCCTCTAGGCGGGCGACCCGCCACGACGGCGCTGGCGCTGGCACTGGCGATCGGCGCGTCATGGGCCGGCATCGCCTTGACGACATCCGAAGCGTGCGCGCAGGGTGCGGTTCCATCCCAGGCCGCGCCCCCCGCCGCGGCTCCTCGCGACACGACGAGGCGCGTGGTCGACGAGACCCAGGCCGAGATCGAAAATCAAAAAAAGGAGCTGGAAGCGCTCGGCCGAGAGCTCGACGAGCGCCGTGCGAAGTCGCAGCAGCTCCGCGGCCGCGAGCGGAACCTGCTCGGCGATCTGAAGGAGAAGGAGGTCCAGCTCTCACTCACGATCCGCTACCTGTCCGCGCTCGAGCGCCGGCGGAAGATCATTTCGGCCGATCTCGGAGGCGCGACCTCGGAGCTTGCGCGGACGGCGGTTCAGCTGGAGGGGGACCGGCGGCGTCTGTCCTGGCGGCTCCGGGAGATCTACAAGCGGGGCCGAAGCCGCGACCTCGAATACCTCCTTTCGGCGCGCTCCTTCCCCGACCTCGTCAATCGCACCTATTTCCTGGCGAAGATCGCGCGCGAGGACCGAAATCAGATGATGCTCACGCAGGCGCACCGGATCGAGGTCCAGGACACCAAGGCGCGGCTCGAAGAGAGACAGCGCGAGCTCGATCGCTTAAGGCGTGAGACCGAGCGCCAGCGCAGCGCCCAGAAGCAGCTCACGGAGGAGCGCCGCCAGCTCCTCGGGGAGATCCGCGGCGAGCGGAAGTCGAACGAGCAGGCCGCGGCGGAGCTCGAGCGCGCGAGCAGGCGGATCCAGGCGCTGATCGGGGAGTTGGAGAAGCGGCGCCTCGCGACCGAGCGCGGGGCCCCGGGAGGGGTCATTCCGCTTTTCGGCGACTTCTCCAAAAACCGCGGGCGGCTGCCCTGGCCCGTGACGGGGAGGATCGTCGGGGCGTTCGGGTACCAGAAGAACCCCCGGTTCGGCACCTCTACATATAATAGTGGAATCGACATCGCGGTCCCGTTCGGGACCCCCATCACCGCCGTTTCCAAGGCGCGCGTCGATTACGTCAGCTGGCTCGACGGCTACGGCAAGTGTGCTATACTGAATCACGGTGGCGGCTTTTACACACTTTACGCCCATGCCTCCGAGATCCTTGTCGCGGTCGGCAAGGAAGTTGCCGCCGGGGATGTCATTGGCCGAGTCGGGGATACCGGCTCCACCATAGGGACGGCCCTCCACTTCGAGATCCGGCAGGGGAAGACGGCGCTCAATCCCCTGGACTGGTTCCGTTGAGATCGATACATGGCTGCTGAGGCTCTCCGCGGCCAGGAAGAAGCGTTAGCGCTTCTCCGCGCCGCGTTGCAATCCGGTCACATCGGGCACGCCTACCTCTTCCACGGCCCGTCCGGCGTCGGAAAGACACGGGCGGCGCTCTATTTCGCGCGCGCGCTGCTCTGCGAATCGGGCCGCGGCGACGGCTCTTCCTGCGATGCGTGCGAAGCCTGCCGCGACGTCCTGAGGCTCAAGCACCCCGATCTCCAGCTCCTCGTGCCGCTTCCGACCTTTTCGTCCGAGGGAAGAACCGAGCGGCAGGCCGAGGAAGCCCGCTCCGAGGCCCGCGCCGCGATCCTCTCCCGGCTGGCCAGCGACCCGTACTTCCTGCCCCTGTTCGCCAAGCCAGGGGTCCATTCGGTGGAGGATCTGGCACGGGCCAAGCAATTCCTTTCGCTGACCGCCAGTCGCGAGGGCGGCGCCAAGGTGCTTATCCTGAAGCGCGCGGAGGCGATGACGACGCCGGCCGCGCACGCCTTCTTGAAAATACTCGAGGAGCCGCAGCCCAACCGGGTGCTCATCCTGGGCACCCGCCAGGTACGCGCGCTCTTGCCGACCATCCAGTCGCGCTGTCTGCACGTCCGCTTCCGCCCGCTCTCAACCGAGACCATCTCGGAGGTGCTCGTGGAACGAAGGGGCATATCCAAGCCCGTGGCGCGCCTCGCGGCCGCCACCGCCGACGGTAGCCTCGGCCGGGCGCTGCAACATTTTGAGCCCCCCCTCGACGGCGCCGGAAAAGCGACTCTCGATGAGGGGGAGTTCTCGAGGCTCAGGGCGCTTGCGCTCGATCTCTTCGTCCATCCCAGAGAGGCCGCCATCCTGGGTCCGCTTCGCAGGGGTCGCCTCGATCGCGACCGCCCGCGATTTCTTGCGGCGGTCTCGCTCGCGCTTCACTACTACCGCGACGTGCTGCGTCATCAGATCCTGGGAGAGCGGGCCCAGCTCGCGAACGAGGACCTCCGACGCCAGGTCGCGGCCGATGCGCGCGCGATCCCGGCGGAATCGCTGACTCAGAGGGTGCGCGTGCTGGAGGAAATCGCCGAGTCGGCACAGTCCAACGTCACCATTCCCTACGCGGTCGCGTCGGCCCAGTACCGCATGGCGCCTGGGCGGGCATGATCGATTCGAGAGGAACCCCGCGTCACGGGGACCACCCTATGAACGAGCTGATCGAAGTGGTTTTCAAGGGACGCCGCCGTGAGTACTTCACGAACCCGCGCGAGATCCCTGTTCAACACGGGGATTGGGTCATTGTCCAAGCGGACCGCGGGATCGATCTGGGCAAGGTCCACCACACGAGCGAGTGGGTGAAGCGGGAGGACGCGCCCGGGAAGCTGAGGGAGCTGCTCCGCCCGGCCCAGCCGGAGGATCTCGAGGTATTCGAGCGCAATCGCTCGAAAGAGACGCGCGCATTCGACACAGCCAAGGAACGAATCATCCATCGCGACGTCGATATGAAGCTCGTGGACGTCGAGTATCAATTCGACGGAAACAGGATCACTTTCTTTTTCACCGCCGAGAAGCGGGTCGACTTCCGCGATCTCGTGAAGGATCTCGCCTCAATCTTTCGTACGCGAATCGAGCTGCGCCAGATCGGCGTGCGCGACGAGGCCGGGAGGATCGGCGGCGTCGGTACGTGCGGAAGGGAGCTGTGCTGCGCGACCTGGCTTCGCCAGTTCGAGCCGATCACGCTCAAGATGGCCAAGGACCAGGGCCTCTCGCCCAGCCCCTCGAAGATTTCCGGCGCGTGCGGCCGCTTGAAGTGCTGCCTTCGCTACGAGCTCGATTTCTACAAAGAAGCATCCCGCGAATTTCCGAAGATCGGGAGCAAGCTGGTCCTCGCGGGCGTCGAGCAGGAAGTCTCGCGGGTCGACATTTTCCGGCGCACGCTCCTGCTCATGGACGAAAGCGGGCACGAGACCCCGCTCGCGCTCTCCGAGCTTCCCGCCGGCACGAAGGTCGTCGGTCCGACGCGCGACAGACGGCGCGGCTGCGACAAGACGAGGTGCGGTGCCCGCGGCACGAAACCCGGAGATGGAGAAAGCGTCAAAGGAACGAAGCTGCAGTTTCCCGTTTCGGAAAACTGATGGCGAAGTTCTATATCACCACCGCAATCGATTACGTCAACAACCCTCCCCACCTCGGCACGGCCTACGAGAAAATCGCTGCCGACACGATCGCCCGATACAAGCGCATGGCGGGCTTCAACACGCGCTTCCTCATGGGAAACGACGAGCACTCGATCAACGTCGAGAAGGCGGCGCGCGAGAAAGGGATGGAGCCCAAGGAATACTGCGACCAGATGGCGGAAGTGTTCCAGGCGGTCTGGAAGCGCCTCGACATTTCCTCTGCGAGCGATTCTATCCGGAGAAGGATCTCGTGGACGGGAAATGCCCCATCCACAAGACCGTGCCGCAGTGGGTGAGCGAGGAGAACTACTTCTTCCGCCTTTCGGCGTACGGGCCCAAACTTCTCGAGCACTACCGCCGAAACCCCGAGTTCATCGTCCCCGAGACACGCCGGAACGAGATCGTGAACGTCGTCGAGAGCGGTCTCGACGACATCTCCGTATCGCGCGCGTCGGTCGCGTGGGGCATTCCGCTTCCGAATGATCCGGCTCACACGGTTTATGTCTGGGTCGACGCGCTGATCAACTACATCACGGGAGTCGGCTACCCGGACATGAACGGCGACTTCTCGAAGTATTGGCCCGCCGATCTCCACGTCATCGGAAAAGACATCACCCGGTTCCATTGCGTGATCTGGCCCGCGATGCTCCTGAGCGCGAAGCTACCCCTCCCCAAGACGGTGCTCGGGCATGGCTGGGTTTCCTTCCATGGCGAGAAGCTGTCGAAGTCGCTCGGGAACATCGTGAACCCGCTCGACATCGTGGATCGGTGGGGAGCGGACGCGCTGCGCTATTACGTGCTCAAGGAAGTGCCGCTGTTCCGAGACGGCGATTTCAGCTGGGAGCTCTTCATCGACCGGTACAACGCCGATCTCGCGAACGACTGGGGGAATCTCTTCACGAGGACGGTCTCGATGGTGCACCGCTATCGCGGCGGCAAGGTCGCCGAGGGTACCCTCATCGAGGGTTTGGGCGACACCTTCGCCTCCGCGCTCCGCGATTACACGGAAGCGATGGACCGGTTCGAGATCGAGAAAGGCATCGAGGCGGCCTGGTCGGTCATCCGCCGCGCGAACCGCCTGGTGGAAGAGAAGGCGCCGTGGAATCTGGCGAAGGATCCGAGCCGTGGGGCCGAGCTCGACGCGCTCCTCGCGACCCTCGTCGCGGCGCTCCAGCATGTAGCCCTTCTCCTCTATCCCGTGATGCCGGGCAAGGCGGGCGAGGTATGGGAGACTCTGAAGCTCACGCCCTCGCTCGATAAAGTGCGGCTGCCCGCGACCGGCGCCCCGATTCCCGCGCGCGCATCGGGCGAGCCGCTCGGTCCATCGAAGCCTCTCTTCCCCCGGATCGAGCGTTGATCGACTCCCACGCGCATCTGGGACGGTCCGATTTCGATTCGGACCGCGACGAGGTGCTGGCGCGCGCGGTCTCCGCGGGCGTGTCGTTCGTGGTCGAGGCGGGAACCGACGCCGAGTCGAGCCGCCGCGCGATCGAGCTTTCGCGCCGCCACCCCCATGTGCGTGCGGCGGTGGGGATGCACCCGTGCGACGTTCGCGAGGGTCGCACGGGTGCATCCCCACCGCCGCACGCACATCTCGCGGAAGACCGGGAAGCCACTCGTGCTCCATCACCGTGAAGCCGCCGAGCGGGTCGCGGACATTCTCGAGGAGGAGGGGGTACTACCCCCTGGCGGTAGCTTCCACTGTTTCGCGGGGGACTTGGCGCTCGCGCGCCGCGTGGTAGCGATGGGGTTCAAGATTGGAGTGGGGGGCTCATCGACGTTCAAGAAGAGCCCCCTGCCCGCGATTCTCCGTCAGCTCGACCTGACCGACGTCGTGCTCGAAACCGATTCGCCCTATCTTGCTCCCATGCCGCATCGGGGCAAACGAAACGAACCCGCCTACCTCGCTCTGGTGCGCGACCAGCTCGCGGGAGCGCTCGGCGTAGCACCGGGAGCGCTCGAGGAAGCGACCGACGCGGCGTCGCGAAGCCTCTTCCGCCTCTGGGGGAGGCCGGCCGGGATCCAGCCGGCGTTCTTCCGCACCGCCTGGCCACCGCTCCGCTTCCTCCGGGGTGCCCGCGACGCTCCGGGGGCTCGGTGTGCGCCCGAGCAAGCGGATGGGGCAGAATTTCCTCTGCGACCCCCGGGTCGCGCGGCGGGTGGCCGATTTGGTCGAGGATCCGCTCGAGCCCGTCGTCGAGATCGGCCCCGGCCTCGGGGCGCTCTCGCGCGATTTGGCCTCTACTGGCCGCCCTTTCGTCGCGGTAGAATTGGATCTCCGCCTCGCGGAACACATGGAAAAGGAGCTTCGTCCCTTTCCGTACGCGCGCGTCGTCCGAGGCGACATCCTCGACCGCGCGGTCGACGCGCTCATCCCGGAGGCGAGACGGGTGACGGTGATCGGAAATCTCCCCTACTCGATCACGACGCCCGCGCTCGAGTGGATTCTCGGGCAAAAGGAGCGCGTCGGAAGGGCGCTCCTCATGGTGCAGCGCGAGTTCGCGGAGCGCCTCACGGCCAAGCCGGGTTCGAAGGAGTACGGTTCCATCAGCGTTTTCGTCGGGCTGAACGCCATCGTGAAGAACCGCTTCCGTGTCTCGCCCGGCGCCTTCTACCCCCGCCCGGACGTGGATTCCACGGTGCTCGAGGTCACGCCGCGCCCCTATCCCGACACGAGCGCCGAGGAGCGCGAAGCCGCGTCCCGGTTATCGCGCGCCTCGATGGGCACGCGCCGCAAGACGCTTGCGAACGCGCTCGCGACCGGGCTCGGGCTGGCCCCGGAGGAGGCGCGCGTGCTTATCGAGGGGGCGATGCTCGAGCCGGGACGGCGGGGGGAGACGCTCTCGCTCGCGGAGTTCGTGGCGCTCGCGCGGGCGTGGCTCGCGTGGGGCGGAGCGGAGGGCCGGCTATGAAGCGGCCCCGAATCTGCGGGCGCATCCGGCGCTCCGGAGCTGGGCTCGTACCGCTCGCCGCGGCCGCGCTGATCGCGTGCTCGACCCTGGTCGGGACCGCGAACGCGCAGGGCACGGAGGGGACGACCGTGAGCGCCGATTCCCCAGTGGAACAGCCTAGTCCATCCCTGCTGGCGTACGACAGCTCCTACAACCGCGACGTTTCAACCGCTTCATGGACCCAGGCGCTCTCGTACACCCTCGTCCGTGGGCGGATGTCGCTCAACGCGATCTCCGAGACCAGCCAGCGGCAAAACCGACTCAAGGTAAGCGGCCAGTACAGCATCAGCCCCCTAAAGGGGATGAGCCTTCAGGGGGTCCTCTCGAGCGAGCTCCAGCGGGATCACGGGCGTACGATACGCCCGCTGGGGCAAGAACGATTGGATTCCATCCCGCGCTTCGACGCCGCGGGGGTCCAAGTGGGCTTCGACTCGATCTACGTCCGCGATCAGCGAGATTCCACGTACATGTCAG
>VBOX01000099.1 GCA_005893265.1 Candidatus Eiseniibacteriota bacterium
GGCCACGAGCGCCGAGCGATAGACGTCCCAGGTAAGCTGGGCGGTCCGATCGGCGCTGAACCGCTCGGCACGCTCCCGCCCCAAGGCCCCCATCGAGGCCCTCAGATCGGCGTCGGAAGCTACACGCACCATGGCGTCGGAAAGCGCCGCAGGGTCCGAAGGAGGTACCAAAACCCCAGTCCGCTCCTCCTCGACGATTTCCGGAACGCCCCCCGTCCGCGTCGCCACCACCGGCAGCCCCGCCGCCATGGCCTCCAAGATTGACGTTCCGAGCCCTTCCGAGAGCGTCGGGAGACAGAAGAAATCGGCCGCGCGGAGCAGATCGAACACATCGGTCCGGAAGCCTAGGAACTTCACAGATTCCTCGAGCCCCAGCGCGCGTTGCTCGCGGCGCAGATCATCTTCCAGCGGCCCCTCCCCCGCAATCCAGACCCTGAGCGTCGGCACCCGCCGAATCGAGAGCGCCGTAGCGTGGAGCAGGTCGGTCTGACCTTTCCGGGACGCCATGGCCGAGACATTGAGGGCGACCACGTCCTGGTCACCCGCGCCGAGGCTTCTGCGCGCCGAGGCGCGATCGAAGGGTCCTGAGAGTGACGCCACGTCGATCCCGCTCGGCACGATTCGGATCAGCCCCGGGTCGATCCCGCTCCGGACCAGCGAAACGTGCACGGCCTGCGAGATAGCCGCGATCCGCTCGATCGGAAGCGCGTAAAGAAGTCGGCTACCGAGCGAGCGGCGCACCGGAAACTGGACGCGGCGCGAGAGCACGCGGGCCGGTCCGGGGGCGATCAGGGCGGCCATCGCGCCGATCGCGTGGGCGCGCGCCGCGTGCCAGTGCACGACGTCCGGCCGCTCCGCGCGCATGATTCGCGCGAGCGCGAACACCGAGGGTAGATCCCACGTCCCTCGCATGGGCAGCGGGTGCACCGTGAAGCCTTCCTTCGATGCCCTCTGCGCGAGCGCGCTTCCGACGGGCGCCACGAGGTGAGGATCGTCGCCGCGGGATCGCTGCCGGCTCATGAGGTAGAGCACCTGCTGTTGTCCGCCCCGCCACGGTCGTTCGGAATCGACGTGGAGGATCCGGATCACCGGCGTGCGCCCGGCGCGGTGGCTTCGCGCGAGCGTTGGATCGCCTCGACGAGAAGATCCCCGATCCGAGAGGGCGAGGCCTGCGCGCGCGCGGCGGCGCGGCCCGCCGCCCCCATGCTTTCGCGGCGTTCGCGATTCTCCGCGAGCGACCCGATCGCCCCCGCCAGCGCCGCACCATCTCCGGCGGGCACGAGCAAGACGTGATCCTCGTCGCGGAAAAACTCCGCCACCGCGGCGGAGCGGCGCGTGATGGTCGGCACGCCGAGCGCCATCGACTGGAAGACCTTGTGCGGTACGACGCGAGCCGATTTGGCGCTCGTGCCAAAGATGCCGAGGCTGACATCGGCACGCGCGAGGCGCGTCAGGGCCTCGTCGTACGGCATCCGAGGGAGAAGGTGCACGCTCCTGAGCCCGCGGGCGGCGATATCGCGCTCGATCCGGGGCATCAACATGCCGCCTCCAATGAGCGTGAAGCTCGCGAACCGCGTGCCGTGGCGCGCCTCGAGCTCGGTGGCGGCGTCGATCACCGTCGGGAGCCCGTGGAGCGGCAGGTAGCCTCCCAGATACACCACATCGAGCGGCCCACTCCTGGGAACGGACGCTCGCCTGCCTCCCAGCTCGAAGGCGAAGTGATCGGCTCCGACCGGGACCCGACTCAGCTTCCTCCGCGTGACGCCGAACTCGCTCGAATAAAAATCACCGTGCTCCCACGTGTCGCAGAGCACCATGTCTGCGAGCGAGAGCGACAGACGATCGCTCGCGCGGACGCGGCTCGCGCTCACGGTTCCCCGCTTCAGCCTTCCCAAGTCACCGACCTGGGTGTCCCACCGCGAGACGAGCGGATCGAAGAGGACGGGGGAATCCACGACGCGTCCCACCAGCTGCGCGAATGGAACGTCTCGATGCCCGAAGGACGGCACGAGGATCGCGTCGAGCTTCCGCGCCCCGCGAATCCAGGAGAGCGCGAGCCGCATCTCCCGGAGCCCGATGGGAGAATGCTGTGGCGCGTGGACCGAAAGAACTTCGGCTCCACGGCTCTCGAGCCCTTCGCGGAGGACGCGCGTGCGCGGATAGGAGGGGTCGTACGCTCCGAAGAACGCGACCCTCATCGTTCTTCGTCCCGGGTCTCCGCTTCCCATAGACGCGCGTACTTCGTGAAGACGGAGAACGCGGCGAGCCAGCAAAGCACCATCCCGCGCCGCCCTTCCCGGAATCCCCCCTCGAGCGCGTACATGCGCAGGAAGCGCAGCCAGGGTCGAACGAGGAGGCGGCTCCCCGAGGCGCGAACCCCGCGGCGGCGCAGGTCTTCCGCGGACCAGCGGGAGTAGCGGTTCCATTTCTCGAAGTACTGGTCCAGGTCGCGATAGGGCTCGTGGACGAGCCTCTCGCGAAGAAAGCCCTCACGGCCGCGAAGTACCATCTCTTCGTGAACCATGGTCGGCCGGTACTCCCCCTTGGTCCGATCGAACAGCCGAAGCACTTTGTCGCGCTGCCAGCCGGCGGACCGGATCGGCCTCCCATAGAAATGGTTTTCCCGGTAGATCCAATAGCCGTCCTCCCGCCCGGCATCGGCGAGCACGGATTCGATCTCACTCCGGAGGGGCGGTGGGACGCGCTCATCGGCGTCCAATATCAACGTCCACGTGTGCCTGAGCTGCGGCAACGCCCAATTCTTCTGAGCGGCCGGATTCTCGTATTCATGGTCCACCACGCGGTCCGCGATCGAGCGTGCGATCGGTAACGTCCCGTCGGTGCTCCCGGAGTCCACCACTACGACCTCCTCGGCCCAGCGAACCGACTCCAGGCACGCACGGATCGTCCTCTCTTCATTCTTCGTCGTCACCAGCACGCTCAGAGGCTCGCGCGCGGAACCCGCTTCCCTGGCGCTCAAGCGACGCTCCCGGCCCGTTCGCGGAGCCGCGCGCGGCACGCCTCGATCACCATCGCCGTCGTCACGTCCCGCATGCAGCGCAAATACCGATCCCCGTCCAAGGGGCAGACCGTCTCGTTGCAATGGAGGCAGCCCAGGCCCGGAGCCTCGATCGCGACGTGCGGTCCCGCGGGGGGCTGCCACGCACCCGGATGCGTCGGCCCGAAAACCGTAACCGTCGGGACACCGAGCGCGACCGCGAGGTGCTTCGGTCCGGAATCGTTGCTGACGACGAGCGCACAGCGAGCGATCAGTGCGGCAAGCTCCTGCCAGCCGGTCGCTGGTGCCAGGGTGGCCGGGTTTCGCATTTGCCCGCGGCACGCCCGGGCGAGCGGCTCCTCGCCGGGGCCCCAGATCCAGACGATGTCGGCGTCCTGGTGGAGCCCATCCATGGCCGCCGCGAAGCGCTCCGGAGGCCAGGTCTTGGTCGGCCACGTGCCGGAGGGAAGGCAGGCGACGAGGGGACGCGCGCCCAGCCCCGAGCGGCGCACCCATTCGTCGATCGTCCGGTGGGCCTCCGGAGCCACCGTGAGCGTGAGCCCGAGCCCGCGCGGCGCGATTCCGATCGCGCGAACCAGATCGAGCGAAGCCTCGGGCGCGTAGCGCACCACCGGCCCGTTGGGTCCGAGCGGCTCGCGCGGAATGCGGATGGTGTAGGCGTAGCGGCGGCCGGCGAGATCGTAGCCCACTCGAATCGGCGCGCGTGTGAGCGCGGCCATGAACGCGCTCCTCGGAGTGGAAACCATGTCGAGGACCAGGTCGTATCCACCGCGCATCAGATCCAGGTACCGCGAGGCCTGGGACACGAGCGATCGCCGATCGATTTCGAGCACCCGGTCCACGTCCTGATTCCCGCGCAAGAGCGCTCCGGTACCCTGCGCCGTGAGCACGTCGATGGAAGCGGACGGCAGCCCGGCGCGCAGCGCACGAAGAGCGGGCGTGGTGAGCAGGAGATCCCCCGCCGCGCGATGCCGCAGGACAAGGACGCGACGCACGCGCGAAAGATCGACGGCAGGCCGCGCTCGGGCCACGCCCTCATGCGATCGCACGCGCGCCTCCTGCGTGCGCCAGCGCGCGCGCCACCGCCTGCAGCGCGTCGCCCACGCTGATCCAATCGAGGCAGTCCATCCGCGCGCATTCGTGGCGGTGGCAGGGACGGCACCAAATCTCGCGCGAGAGCAGTTGGTGCCCGTCGCTCGCCTGGTACGGAAACCATATCTCGGGCTCGGTCGGCCCGAGGATACCGACCGTGGGCACCTGAAGCGCGGGACCGGCATGGATCGGGCTGCCATCGACCGTAACGAGCACGTCGAGCGCTGCGATGACGCTCCAGTAGTCGCGGAGCGGCAGCCCGCCGATCACCGGAGCGTCCAACCCGGCTCCCCCGCCCGCGGCGATCCGGCGCGCGAGGGCTTCCTCGCCGGGCCCCGCGAGAACGAGCGCTCGCGCCCCGATGCGCGGCAGAGCGCGCACGAGCGCCGTGAACCGCTCCTCGGGCCATCGCTTCGCGGGCCATCGATTCCCGGCGTGGATTCCGACGCGGGGCGCGCCGGCCGGCAGCGCCGATTCGAGACGCGCACGCCCTTGCTCCCGCTCGCGCTCGGTGAGCGTGATGCGCGGCGGGCGGAGCGCCGGCGTCATACCGACAGCTTCGAGGGAGCGGAGATGATGGGCGATCGCGGAGATCGGCTCTGAGACGGGCTGGACCACGTGCGTGTAAAGACGGCGACGCGCGCGGCGCGCGGGCCCCACGCGAACCGGCGCCCCGGTCCAAGCCGCAAGAAGCGCGCTTCTAGGATTCCCGTAGAGATCGATCACCCAATCATAGCCGCGCCGCCGGAGACCCCAAAGTAGGCGTGGCGAAGCTGGCAGCAAGGATCCCAGCGTGCGGTCGAGCACGAGCACGCGGTCGATCGCCGGATGGTTGGCGGCCGCCTGGGCCGGCGCCTCCTCGGCCAGAAAATCGATCGAGCACGAGGGGAACCGTTCGTGGAGCGCCTCGATTACGGGAAGTACCAGGATTGCGTCCCCGATCCTGCGCAGCCGCGTGACCAGCACGCGCCGGGGCGTCGGAACCGCGGGGCGGTTGCCGCCGCGCTCATCCACTCCGGGTACCCTCGGACCCCGCCACAAGTAGCCCGATACGTCGGATGAGGTCGCTCGTCGCGTGGTGCTTGGGGTCCCCTACGATCACCGTACGGACGTCGAGCGCCTGCGCGATGCCCCGTTCGGGGACGCTCTCCACCGTGTAGTCGGTGCCTTTGGCGTGGATCGCGGGCCGCAGCCGACGGAGGACGTGCTCGACCGAATCCTCCTCGAACCAGGTGACCCAATCCACGCATTCGAGCGCCGCCACCACCTCGATGCGCTCCTCGAGCGGCGTTAAGGGACGGCCGGGTCCCTTGAGCCTGCGGGCGGAGGCATCGGAATTCACGGCGACAAGGAGCGTCGTACCCGATTGCTTCGCGCCTGTGAGATATCGGACATGGCCCACGTGGATCAGATCGAAGATTCCGTTCGCGAGGACGAGCCCTTCGCGCATCGCTGGAGAGTCTTGCAGGCGCCGCTCCACCGACGAGAGCGGCATGGCCTTCTTGGACCCGGCGTTCATCAGGTCACCTTGGGAGCGGCGTGGACGCGAATCGCGTCCATGAGCTCCTTGCGGCTCACCGTGGCGGTTCCGCGTTTCATCACGACCACTGAGGCGGCGTAGGTCGCGAGGAACGCGGCCTCGAGCTGCGAGGCCCCCGCGGCGAGGGCAAGGGCGGCGGTCGCCGAGACGGCATCCCCCGCTCCGGTCACGTCCGCGACATCCGATGACCCCACGATCGAAACTCCGACCGGACGGCTGCCGCGCTGGAAGAGGAGCATCCCGTCACTTCCCCGGGTGATCCAGACCGCGTGCGCGCCGCCGTTTCGAACAAGCGCATCACCCGCGCGCTTCAGGACCGGAGCGCGAAGCGACGGCAGGTGCATCGCATCCAGAACTTCGTGCTCGTTGGGTGTGAGCAACGTGGCGCCACGGTAGGCGCGGAGATCGTAGCGGGAATCGACGACGACGGGAATGTTCGCCCGCTTGGCTTCGCCGATGGCCGCACGACGGAGCCCCGGGCTCAGGACCCCGTAGCCATAGTCGGAGAGAAGAACCGCGTCCGCGTGGCGAACCGCCTCGCGAGCCGAGCGGGTGAGGCGCCGTTCGGCCTCCCGCGAGAGCGGCTCGGTGTGTCCCCGATCGAGACGCACGATCTGCTGCCGCGCGGCATGGCTCGAGCCGGCGAGGATACGCGTCTTGACGATCGTGCCTCCGCGCGGGTCGCGGTGGAACCACCGGGTCGGCAGTCCGTTCGCCCGGAGCGCCCGAGCGAGCGCCATGCCGGCCGGGTCGCCACCGAGCCTCCCGACGACGAGGGGGACACCGCCGAGCGCCCGGACGTTCATCGCCGCGTTCGCCGCGCCCCCCGGCACCCGCCGTTCCTCCTCGTGTTCGAGGATCAGCACCGGCGCTTCACGGGAGATCCGCGAGGAGCGTCCGACCCAGTACTCGTCCAGCACGAGATCGCCGATCACCGCCACCTTCCGGCGACGCAGCCGATCGACAATGTCGAGGAGCAACTCCTTTCCGGGTGGCGCGGCCCCGGCCCGTCGGTCCCCCGCGAGGCGGCGAGGCGCGGGCGTCATCCGCGCGTCATGTGCGCGGCAGCCTCGTGAAGCCGCCCGCGCGCCCAACGATCCGCTTCAAGGATCGACTCAAGGGTGAGCGGCCCCTCCGGACGATGCGCGGTCAGCACCTCCTCGACGAGGGGCATCAGATCGCCGAAGCGGATTTTCCTGTCGAGGAATAGCCGGACCGCTTCCTCGTCCGCCGCGTTCAAAACGGCGGGTGCGGTCCCCCCCGCCGTCAGCGCGCGCCGCGCGAGGGCGAGCCCGGGACATCGATCAGGGTCGGGCGGCTCGAAGGTGAGGGTCGCCAGGTCAGCGACGCCAAGGCGTGGAAGCTCCGAGGTCCAGCGCTCGGGATAGCTCAAGGCGAACAGGAGCGGCAGGCGCATGTCCGGAACCGACAGCTGGGCCACGATCGATCCGTCCACGAATTCCACCAGGGCGTGCACGATCGATTGGGGGTGGATGACGACGTCCACGCGATCCGGCGGGAGATCGAAGAGCCAGCGCGCTTCGATCACCTCGAACCCTTTGTTGACCAACGTGGCGCAGTCGACGGTGATCCGTTCTCCCATGGACCAGGTCGGATGCTTGAGCACTTCTTCGGGCGTCGAGTCGAGCGTGGTGCGCGGATCCCGCCGCAGAAAGGGCCCCCCCGAAGCCGTGAGGGTGACGCGACGCACGTCGGACACCGGGCGGCCGGCGAGGCACTGAAAGACACCGCTGTGCTCGGAGTCGACCGGAATCATCATCCCACCCGACCGCTTGGCGACCGCGGTCAACAGCTCCCCGGCGAGAACCACCGACTCCTTGTTGGCGAGCGCCACGCGCTTGCCTCGCGAGAGCGCGGAGACGGTCGGTTTGAGCCCGATGCTGCCGACGACCGCGTTGATGACGACGTCAGCCTCACCGTCCTCGGCGAGGGCGGTCAGCGCGGACTCTCCCTCGAGCACCTCCCCGTTCTTCCAGCGGTCGCGCGCCCGGCGGGCCGCCTCTGCGTCCACGAGGGCGATCCGGCGAACCCCGAGCCCGTCCGCGGCGCGGGTGAGCGCAGCGTCGTTCGAGCGGGCGGCCAGAGATACGATCCGGATCCGATCCCGATACGCTCCGGCAAGATCGAGCGCCGCGGATCCGATCGAGCCCGTGGCTCCCAAAAGCGCGACACGGATCATCGTCCGAGAACCTGCCACACGAGGTAATAGTAGACGAGCGGAGCCGCGAACAGCAGGCTATCGAAGCGATCCAGCACGCCGCCGTGCCCGGGGATCAGGCTCGAGGACTCTTTCGCTTCCGCGTCCCGTTTCAGGAGCGACTCCACGAGATCGCCCAGCTGCGCGAAAACACCGACCAGCCCTCCGAGCACGAGCGCAGACGGCCACGAAAGGTACGGCGCAAACCACACGCGGGCGACGGCGCCTGCAGCGATCGCCGCCAGGAGGCCCCCCACCGCGCCTTCGACTGACTTCTGCGGGCTCACCCCCGGCGCCAACCTGTGCCGCCCCCACACGCGCCCCACCGCGTAGGCCGCGGTATCGCACGTCCACGCCAGGAAAAAGGGCAGGAGGGCGAACGACATTCCAAGCGAATACGGCAAGCCGAGGGACCAAGGCAGCTCCCGTAGGGCGCAGACGTGCGCGCCAAGCCAGCCGATGTAGAGCACGCCGAGGACCGTGGAAGAGGCGTTCACGAGCGTCTGTTTGCTCGCCCCGCGTCGAAGCTCCGCGAGGAGCATCGCGACGAGCAACACCGTGAAGAGCCCGGCCAGGTGCCACTCCTCCGTACGGTGCGTGCGGAGCCGCACGTAGATTCCGACCGGGAACAGGAGGGCGGCGGAGAACCCCGACTTCCAATGGGGTGCCAAGCCCTTCGAGGCCATCATCTGGTAGAACTCGCGCAGCGCGAGTCCGATCATGATCAGCGTGAACCCGAGATAGACGAGCCCACCGATACGAGCCATCAGGACGAGGAGCGGGAGGAAGACGATCGCGCTCGCCACCCGAAGGAACAGCGAGGCGTCCTTCGCGGGCGTGGATCCTACGCCCAGCCCCTCCTCGCGGGACTCAGCGAGTTCTGCCAAAGCGACGGCTTCTTCGTTGGAAGTCATAGACCGCCTGGAATAGGTGCTTCCGCCGGAAATCGGGCCACAAGACATCGGTGACCCAGAATTCCGCGTACGCCAGCTGCCAGAGGAGAAAGTTCGAAACGCGCAGCTCGCCGCTCGTGCGGATCAGGAGGTCCGGATCGGGAAGACCGTCCGTGTCGAGCATTCCCGCGAAAAAATCCTCATCGATCGCAGCAGGCGCGATTCTCCGCTCGCGGTCCTGCTCGAGGATGCGCCGCACCGCGTCGACGATCTCCGCGCGTCCTCCGTACGAAAGCGCCAGGACAAGGACCAGCCCGTCGTTCCCGGAAAGATAGCTCCGCGTGGATTCCAGGATCTTGCGGCTCCGTTCGGGGAGCAGATCCACACGGCCGATCGTGCGCAGCTGGACGTTGTTCCGCTTGAGCTCCTCGCGCTCCTCCCGGAGTACCTGTTCCAGGATACGCATAAGACCGCTCACCTCTCGCGCGCCCCGGTCCCAGTTCTCGAGGGAGAAGGTGTAGAGCGTGAGCACCTTGATCCCAAGCTCGACCGAGGCTTCGACCACTTCGCGCACGGCGCGGCGTCCGGCACGGTGCCCCATCAACCGGGGCAGGCCGCGGCGTTCCGCCCAGCGCCCGTTTCCGTCCATGATGATGGCGATGTGCGCGGGCGTGGGACGCTTCAGCACCTGTTCTAACGTCGGTGCCGCTTTCGAGGGATTCATCGCTACCGAATACACGGCAAAGAAAACGGGCCCGCGGACGTCCGGTCCTTGAGCCCGATCACGATGGCACAGCGTCCCGCGGCGTCCGGTAACCGGTCGAGCCCGGCGCGGCGAGGGTCCAGGGTTTTAAACCTCCATGACTTCGGCCTGCTTCTTCCCGAACAGCTCATCCAGAGCCGAGATATAGCGATCGGTCAGTTTCTGGATTTCAGCCTGAGCCTTCTTGGAGTCATCTTCCGAGATTTTGTGCTCCCTTTCCAGCTTTTTCAGTTCGTCATTCGACTCGCGCCGGATGGTCCGGACGCGGACCCTTCCATCCTCGATGATCTTCCCCAGGACCTTCACGAGGTCCTTCCGCCGCTCTTCCGTGAGCGTGGGAAGCACCAGGCGCACCACCGAACCATCGTCCGTGGGGTTCAGGCCCAGGTCGGAACGCTGGATCGCCTTCACGATCTCGGGCAGCACGGCCCGTTCCCACGGCTGGATCATGAGCATCCGCGGCTCGGGCACGCTCACGCTCGCCACCTGCTGCAGCGGAACCGGGTTGCCGTAATACTCGACCTTGATCCCGTCGAGAAGCGAGGTCGTGGCCTTGTTCGTCCGGATGGTTGCCACCTCATGGCGGATCGTCTCGACCGCCTTCTTCATGCGCTCTTCGGAGTTCTTGATGAGCTTCTGGTCCATCCTTAGACCTCCACCAATACCCTGGTCCCCACGGGCTCACCGTGCAGCGCACGCACAAGATTTCCCGGCACGGTGACGTTGAACACGACGATGGGAAGCCGGTTGTCCATGCCCATGGTGAACGCCGTCATGTCCATTACTTGTAGCCGACGGTCGATCACTTCCGGATAGCTCAGCGAATCATACCGGACCGCGGCGGGGTTGCGCATCGGGTCCTCGGAAAACACGCCGTCCACTTTCGTGCCCTTGAGGAGGACATCGGCGCCGATTTCCACCGCGCGAAGCACGGCCGCGGTGTCGGTCGTGAAGTACGGATGACCCGTGCCCGCCGCGAGAAGGACGACCCGTCCCTTCTCGAGATGACGGACGGCGCGGCGGCGGATGTAGGGTTCGGCGAGCGCCCGCATTTCGATCGCGCTCAGGACGCGGGTGACGAGACCCTGGCGTTCGAGGGCATCCTGTAATGCGATGGCGTTGATCACCGTCGCGAGCATGCCCATCGAATCGGCGGCCGCCCGGTCGACACCGTCGGAGGCGGCCGAGGTTCCACGAATGATGTTTCCACCGCCGATGACCAATCCGAGCTCGATGCCGCCGGCGACGCCCTCGCGGATCTCCCCCGCCAGGCGTCCGAGCGCGGCTGCGTCGATTCCATGGCCGGCACCGCCGGCGAGGACCTCACCGCTCAGCTTGAGAAGCACACGGCGGCGGGAAGCTGCCACGGGCGTCAGTTCTCTCCGATGCGGAACTTGGCGAAGCGGCGCACGACGATGTTTTCCCCGAGCTTCGAGATCGCCTGATCCACGAGATCCTTCACCTTGCGGTCCGGATCGCGGATGAAAGGCTGCTCCAGAAGGCAGATCTCCTCGTAGTACTTCTCGATCTTCCCCTCCACGATCTTGGCCAGGATCGCCTCCGGCTTTCCGGTAGTCCGGGCCTGCTCGAGCAGGATGGCGCGCTCGCGTTCGATCACGGAAGGGTCGACGCTCTCCCGGTCCACGGCATGCGCCCCTGTGGCCGCGGCCTGCATGGCGAGGTTTTTGGCCAGCTCGCGGAAGTCGTCCGTGCGGGCCACAAAATCCGTTTCGCAATCCAGCTCGAGTAGCACGCCGAGCTGATCTCCCGGGTGGATGTAGGAGTAGACGATGCCCTGCTTGGCCACGCGGCCCGATTTCTCGGAGGCCCGCGAGAGACCCTGTTTGCGCAGGAAGTCGATCGCTCTCTCGATATCTCCATTCGTTTCGGCGAGAGCCTTCTTGCACTCCATCATGCCCGCGCCGGTCCGCTCGCGTAAGTCCTTCACGAGCGAGGCCGTGATCGTCATCGAGTACTCCTTCCTAGAGCTGGATCGGGTTAGCTTTGGATCGGGTTTTGGTTCCGGAAGACGAGTGGGATCAAGCGCTGGCGACTGCGTCGGGCTGCGCCGGCGTTTCGGCCGGGTACTCCGGCGGCGCCACCACGTCGGCTCCCTCTTGGGCCTCCTGACGGGCGCTCAGGATCGTATCGCTCACGAATCGGGCGAAGAGCCGTATCGAACGGATCGCGTCGTCGTTCCCGGGAAGAGGATAATTCACGACATCCGGGTCGCAGTTCGTGTCCACGACCCCGATCACGGGGATGCCCAGACGGTTCGTCTCCGCGACGGCGATCCGTTCCTTCTTGGTATCGATAACGAAAATCGCGGCCGGGAGCTGCGACATCTCCTTGATGCCCGTGAAGATCTTCGCGAGCCGGGTCCGCTCCTTCTCGATCTGAGATTGTTCCTTCTTGGAGAGCTTCTCGAGGGTTCCGTCTGCGGCCATCTTCTCAATGTCCTTGAAGCGGCGGATGTTCGATTTGATCGTCTTGAAGTTTGTAAGCATCCCGCCAAGCCAGCGCTCGTTCACGTAAGGCATGCCGGAGCGCTGAGCCTCATCCTGGATCGCGTCCTTCGCCTGCTTCTTCGTGCCGACAAAGAGGACGGCGCCGCCGCGGCGAGACACGCCCTCCAGCATCGCGCGGGCGTCGGCGAGGGCCTTGAGCGTCTTTTGCAGATCGATGATGTAGATGCCGTTGCGCTCGATGAAGATGAACTTCTTCATCTTGGGATTCCACCGCCGGGTCTGATGCCCGAAATGGACGCCCGCTTCGAGGAGCTCTTTCATTCCGATTTCAGCCAAGGATACCCTCCGTCTTGATCCGCCGCCCCTTCCACCCGAATGGCCACCCCATGGGGGAGACCGGCCGCTCGGTCCGGAGCGTGAGTGATGGCGGGGCGAACACAGCGCCCCCCGCCTGAAGCTTACCCGTCGTCGTTACCGCTTCGAGAACTGGAACCGCTTGCGGGCAGCGGCCTGTCCGTATTTCTTCCGCTCTTTCATGCGAGCGTCACGCGTGAGGAGTCCTTCCTTGCCCAGCGGTCCCCGAAGGGATGGATCAACTCGGAGGAGCGCCCGCGCCGCTCCGAGGCAAATCGCCCCGGCCTGTCCGGTCAGACCGCCGCCGCGGACGCTGGCGACGAGATCGAACTTGTCGGCGACGTTGCTCGAGATAAGCGGTTGAAGGGCGATTCGACTCAGCGCGAGGCGTGAGAAGTACTGATCGAGATCCCTTCCGTTCACGATGCGCTTTCCCGTGCCCTGCTTGAGCCGGACTCGCGCGATCGAGGTCTTTCTCCGTCCTGTTCCCATGAAATCACTCATCAGCGATGACTACCTCCCTAGACCTTGGAATCGATCCGGGGCAGCGGCCGCGGCGACTGCGCGACATGCGGATGCTCCGGCCCGGCGTAAATCTTCAGTTTCTTGATCATGGCGCGTCCCAGCTTGTTCTTGGGCAGCATCCCCTTCACGGCCAACCGGATGATTTCCTCCGGCTTGTCGGCTTGCACGTCGCGGAAGCGGGTCAGCTTGTGACCGCCCGGATAAAGCGAGTGCCTGAAATAGATCTTCTCGTCGCGCTTTCGCCCCGTCACGCGCACCTTCTCCGCATTGACCACGACCACATGATCCCCGACGTCGAGGTGCGTGGAGTACGTGGGCTTGCGCTTCCCCTTGAGCACGCTCGCGATCTCGCTCGCCAGCCTGCCCAGGATTTGCCCCTCGGCGTCGGCGACAAACCAGTCCTGCGCGATCTCCGAAGCGCGTACCGAATGCGTGCCCATGAATCCAACCTCCTCGTATACGGATGACGCAAACGGTGAAGATTACCGGTAGTTGGAACCCTTGTCAACGCCGGCCAGCAGGAAACGCGGGGCCCGGTGGATTCCCCGCTCCGTGACGATGGCGGTCACCAGGCGCGCGGGGGTCACGTCAAAGGCCGGATTGGATGCTCCAACACCCGAAGGGGCGGTCGGAATGCCCTGGTACGCAAGGACTTCAGAGGGGTCCCGCTCTTCGATGGGGATCCCCGCGCCGGAACGGCACTCTGGATCGCACGTGGAGCTTGGGGCGACCACGACGAACGGAATGCGCGCTTCGCGCGCCGCGAGGGCGAGCGGGTACGTGCCCACTTTGTTGGCCACTGACCGGGATCCCCTCACGTTGCAGCTCCCACGCGGTGAGCCGAGCGCCTTGCAGGAGCGGACGCGTCTCGGTCGCCCAAACCGAGACGTCGCGGCCGCTCCGGTGAAGCTCGAGCAGGACTCCGAGCGCCGTCCCCCCACCTCCTGTCGCCAGCCCACCGGTGTGGCAGTGCGTGAGAAACCGCGTCTCGTCGCGAAAGAACGAGGCTCCCCAGCGGGCCATGGCGCGGGAGGCCGCGCGATCCTCCTCCCAAATCGTGAGTGCTTCGGCGAGGATCGCCTGGACCCACGTCTCCGCGCCTGCGTTCCCCGCCGGTCCCGAGGCATCGGAGCCCGGCGGGGCGGCCTTCTCGGCCGCGCGAAGCACCCGATCGACCGCCCAACCCATGTTCGCCGCCGTGGGACGGGCGGAGCGGATCGACCGCGCGGCATCGCGAAGCTCCTCGGCGCCTCCGCGCGGGGGCAAGCCACCAGCTCCCGGCCCGTCACGACCGTCTTCAGCCCGCGCGATCCGACGCGCTTCGAGCCAGAGCCCCAGCGCCGCGGCGATTCCGATCGCGGGCGCCCCTCGCACGCGAAGATGGCCAATCGCTTCCACCATCCCGGGCCCGTCCGCGATTTCGATCCAACGCTCCTCATGCGGCAGCAAGGTTTGATCGAGGAGCCACAATCGCTCGCCGTCAAGCCGGAACGGCTCCATCAAGCGTTTTCCCGCTCCGGCACCACGAAGAGAAGCTTCAATGCATGCTTCAAGTGCGAGAGCGGGAGCCCGACCACGTTCGAATAGGACCCCTCGATGGCCTCGACGTAGAGCGCGCCGCGCCCCTGCACGGCATAGGCGCCCGCCTTATCGAGCGGCTCTCCGGTAGCGACGTAGCGCTCGATCTCCTCGCCATCCAGTCGCGAGAACTTGACGATGCTCCGTACCGCCTGCGTCACGGCGCGCCCGTCCGCCGGATGAACGAGCGAGAGCCCCGTCCAAACCTCGTGCACGCGCCCCGAGAGCCGTGCCAGCATGCGCGCCGCCTCGTCCGATGCCACCGGCTTTCCCAGGATGTCGCGATCGATCGAGACCACCGTATCGGCGCCCAGGAGGACGGTGGACGCGGGATCGAAACGTTCCGCGATCGCCTCGAGCGCCGCGCGAGCCTTCGCCTCGGCGAGCCTGAGCACGTGGGCCTCGGCGCGCTCCTTCGGGAGCGGCGATTCATCGACCGCCACGGGGAAGCACTCGAAGTGTGCGCCGACCATGGTGAGAAGCTCCCGCCGCCGCTCCGACCGCGACGCGAGGACGATCTTCGGGCCGAAGGGATTGAGCAGGTTGGTTCGCATTACGCTTCGGGCGGCGCGACTTCGAGAAGAAAGGTGGCGGGACCCTGGTTCACAAGCTCTACCTCCATGGAAGCGCCGAACCGGCCCCGTTCCGTCGGAATCCCGAGCGCGACGAGCGCGGCGCAGAAAGTCGAGAACGCGAGCTCCGCGGGTCCCGGAGGGGCCGCACCGTCCAAGCTGGGGCGGCGGCCCCGGGACACATCCGCGTAGAGCGTGAACTGCGGCACGACGAGCGCGGCTCCACCGATCTCGCGCACCGACCGGTTCATCTTCCCCTGGTCGTCCTCGAAGATGCGAAGCTCGGAGCAGCGCGCGGCGAGCTTCCCCTCGCTCCCCGAAACATCCCGCGTGGAAACACCCAGGAGAATCAGAAGCCCGCGGTCGATGCGCGCGATCTCGATTCCCTCGACCCGCACCGCCGCGCGGCTCACCCGCTGAAGCAGCGCCCTCACGAAGCGGCGTCCGCCTCGCCCCCCCGCGGGGGCTTCCCGAAGATCTCCTCGCGCTCCACGCCCTCGACGCCTTCGACGTGCTCGACGGCCCGCATGACGGTCCGGAGGTGATTCAGATCCCGCACCTCAACGACGAACGCCCCCTGGGCGTTCCGATCGCGTGCCTTGATCCCGGCGGTGCGGATGTTCGTGTTCGTGGTCGAGATCGCTTTCGCGATGTCCGCCAGAAGGCTCTTCCGGTCCACTCCGTAGATCGAAAGCTTTACGACGAAGGAGTCCTCCGGCGTCGCGTCCCAGTCGACCAGAAGCCGCCGCTCCGGCGCGACACGGTCGTCAAAGGTGTTCGGACAGTCGGTGCGGTGTACCGTCACGCCGCGGCCTCGCGTCACGATCCCCACGACCGGATCCCCAGGTACCGGCTGACAGCATTTCGCGTAGTTGATCATGAGGTTGTCGACGCCTTGGATCCGTACCCCCCTGCCCGGCCGCCGCGTGATCGCACGGATCGTATCGAGCGAGGCCTCCTTGATCCGCTGCACCGGCCCAACTCCCTGCGGAAACCAGCGCTGAATCACCTGGGAGATCGAGACGCTCCCCCGCCCGAGCGCTCCCATGAGCTGGTCCACTTCCGGGTAGCCGAGCGACTGGGCCAGATCCGCGATCGTCATCTCCTCGGGAGGGCTAAGCCTGCGCCTGCGCAGCTCACGCTCCAGCATTTCCTTGCCGAGGGCGACCGAATCCGCTTGCTCCGATGTCTTGAGCCAGTGGCGGATCTTGCTTCTGGCGTTCGGGCTCTTGACGAGCTTGAGCCAATCCCGATTCGGCTTGCCGAGCGGCGACGTGATGATCTGCACGGTGTCGCCGCTACGAAGCTCATAGCGCAGCGGGACGATGCGCCCGTTCACCTTCGAGCCGACGCAGTGGTGTCCGACCTCGGTGTGGACCAGGTACGCGAAATCGAGCGGCGTCGCGCCTCGTGGCAATCTCCTCAAGTCCCCGCGGGGTGTGAACACGAAGACCTCGTCCTGATAGAGCGAAGTCTTGAGGAATTCCATGAACTCCTCGGGATCGTTCGTCGTGGATTGCCACTCGACGTTGCGCAACACCGGCTGGAGCTTGGCCAGAAGCTCGTGGTCCGGCCCCCCGCCGCCCTCCTTGTACCGATAGTGCGCGGCGACGCCGAGCTCGGCCGTCTGGTGCATCTCGGAGGTTCGGATCTGGACCTCGACCATGCTCCCGCCGGGCACCACCACCGTCGTGTGCAGCGATTGGTACATGTTGCTCTTCGGCGTGGCGATGTAGTCCTTGAACCGTTCGTGGACCGGCGTGTAAAGGTCGTGGATCAATCCGAGCACTCGATAACAATCCACCTTGTCCGGGGTGATCACGCGGATTCCGAGCAGGTCGAAGATCTCCTCGAACTTCCGGTTCTGGGCCTCCATTTTTCGATAGATCGAGTCGAGGTGCTTCGGACGGCCGATCACCTCGGCCTTGATCCCGAGCTCGCCCAGCCGTTCCACCAGGGGGCGCATGACCTCCTCGATCAGCCGCTCCCGTTCCTCGCGCTTCAGCTGCACCCTCTGACGCAGATCATTGTAGGCGTCGGGATCCAGATACTTGAGGCAGAGATCCTCCAGCTCCCATTTGATCCGCGCAATCCCGAGCCGGTGCGCCAACGGGGCGTAGATCTCGCGCGTTTCCCGCGCGATCCGCGTGGCCCGGATGGGGTCGAGCGAATGGAGGGTCCGCATGTTGTGGAGGCGATCCGCGAGCTTGATCAGGATCACGCGGAGGTCCTTCGCCATCGAGAGGAGCATTTTCCGGAAGTTCTCGGCCTGTTCCCATTCGGGACGGTCAAAGTGCAGCCCACCGATCTTCGTGACGCCATCGACGAGCAGCGCGACCTCCGGCCCGAAGGCGGCCTGAACGTGCGCGAGATCGGCGTCGGTGTCCTCGACCACGTCGTGGAGGAGGGCGGAGATGAGGATCGTCTCGTCGGCGCGCGGCCCGAGGAGATCGGCGAGGATGTGCGCGACCGCGACGCAGTGCGTCACGTACGGCTCGCCGGTCAGGCGGAGCTGGGAGCCGTGCGCCTTGGCGGCGAAGTCATAGGCGCGGCGTAGACGGTCGGGTCCGACCGGGATCTTGGACCGCTCGAGGATTTGGAGCAGCGGTCCCAGGATATCGGTGGGGACCGTGTCCATGGTCAACGGATCTGGACGTCGCGCAGCTTGAGCTGAAGCCGCGCGCGGTTCTGCCAGACGTTGATCGTGGGAACGAACGCGATGCATATCCGTCCGGGCTCCGACTGGATCGGACCGGCAAGATGACCCATCCCGAAGCCGATGCACTCGAGCTCGCGGCCGTTCTGGCGGACGTTGAGCTTGAGATGATTCCGGCTCACGACCGCGGGCGACCCGGCGATTTGGATGTTCTCCGCGATGAAGAGCGGCTCGGTGTTCCCGAGCCCGAACGGCGAAAGGCGATCGAGGAAGTGAACCAGATCCTCATTGCAATCCTCGAGACGAAGCGGACCGTCGATCGAGAGCTTCGGAACGTAATCATCCGCCGTGAGGCGCTCGGACACGACGCTGCAGAGGTGTTCGCGGAAGGAGTGCAGCTGATCCGCGCGGATCGTGAGGCCCGCCGCGTAGCTGTGTCCCCCGAAGCCGATCAGGTGCTCGCTACACTCCTGGAGCCCCTGGCAGACGTCGAAGCCGGGAATGCTCCGCCCGGATCCCTTCCCCTCGTCCTCGTCCGCCGCGATGAGGATCGTGGGACGATGATAGCGCTCCATGAGCCTCGAGGCCACGATGCCGAGGACACCGGGATGCCACCGGTCGGACCAGAGCACGATGGCGGGAGGAAGCTCGGGCCCCAGGGCCTGAAGCTGATCGAGCGCCTCTTCGAGCGTGGACTCGTCTATTTTCTTCCGCATGGTGTTGTCTTCTTCAAGGCTCTCCGCGATCGTCATCGCCTCGCTCGGCTCGGTCGAAAGCAGGAGCCTCACGCCGCTCTCCGCGTTTCCGAGCCTGCCGGCCGCGTTGATCCGCGGTGCCAGGATGTAAGCGACGTGACCGCTCTCGACCCGTTTGGCGCGCAGGCCGGCGACCTCCTTGAGCGCCACGATTCCGGGCTTGGTCGAGTCGCAGATCCGCTCGAGTCCGAGCTTCGCGAAGATTCGGTTCTCGCCGCGGAGCGGAACGACGTCCGCGATCGTGCCGAGCGCAACGAGATCCAGATGCTCGTAGACGAAATCGTCGGGAAGTGAGCCCGGCCGGTACTGGGCCAGCCCCTGTACCAGCTTCAAGACCACCCCGACGCCCGCGAGCTCCTTGAACAAATAGGCGCAGTCGCGCCGCTTGGGGTTCAAGACCGCGTCGGCCGCGGGCAAGACGCCGAGCGGCTCATGGTGGTCCGTAACGATCACGTCGATCCCATGTTGCTTGGCGATCTTCACCTCGTTCGTCGCCGTGATGCCGCAATCGGCTGTAATCACGAGGCGGATCCGCCGCTTCTTGGCCACTTCGACGCCCCGGAGCGAGAACCCATACCCGTCACGAATCCGGTCGGGAATGAAGTAGGACACCTTCGCCCCCAGCCGCGCGAGGGCCGAGGTCAGAAGCCCGGTTGCGGTGATGCCGTCTACGTCGTAATCCCCGTATACGAGGATCGACTCGCGCTCGTCGATCGCTTTCCAGATCCGAGCGGCCGCTCGATCCATGTCGCGCATCGTGAATGCGTCCAGGAGCTTGTCCAGGTTAGGTTCAAGGAAATCCTGAACCTCCACGGAGGAGCAGAACCCGCGATTGGCGAGGAGGGCGGCGAAGGTATGCGAAATGCCCAGCTGGACGGCAAGCGCCTGGGCTCGCTCCGGGGCGACCGGACTCCGGAGCACCCAGGCCTTCGGCGTGGATGCGCGCAATGCGTGACCTCAGCTTTGGTGAGGGACAACCGACGATTACAACCAGCCTAACATCTTGAAAAACCGAGGTCAACGTGGTTGCGCGCTGGGTGGACCCGGTCCGGATCCCTTGAGGAGCAGGGCTGAGCCGGTCGCAGCGTCAGGGGAGCTTGTAGCCGATCTTCCGGACGAAATCTCGCCGCGCGCGCGCCTCCGCCGGGCCTTCGATACCCGCCGGGCCGAGCCCGTCCAGGACGCCCACGATGGCGCCCGCCTCCCCGTCGCGCAGGACGGCGACCTTGACCGGGTTCGCGGTCGCGCAATGGATGGCGCAGACCTCCACACAGGCCCGGACATCCCTCAGGAGATTGATGGGGTACGCGCCGGCGAGGAAGATCAGGAAGGCGTGGCCGCACCCGAGCTTCATGAGCTCCCGCTCGGCCGCCCGCTTCAACGCCTCGTCGTTCCCTTCGCTCCGAACGAGCCTCGGGCCCGACGCTTCCGAGAACGCGACACCGAATTTCGCGTTCGGCACCGAATTCATGATCGCTTCGTAGAGATCCTCGGCCGTTTTGATGAAGTGCGCGTGCCCCAGGATCATGTTCGCATCGACGGGCGTCTCGATCGATACCAGGGTCAGCTCAGGCATGACCGCGCCCCTCCCTCAAAGCAGGAGCCCTCCAGAGAGCGTAAGCGTGGAGCCGGTGATGTAGCCCGAGTCGTGGGAGAGAAGGAAGAGCGCGGCGCGCGCGACCTCTTGGGGAGTGCCCAGCCGCCGCGCGGGAATGCGCCGGGCGAGCAGAGCGGAGCTTCGTGTCACGGTTCCGGTCCGTATCACCCCGGGGAGGATCAGGTTCACGGTGATCCCGTTCGCGGCCTCCTCGTGCGCCACGCTTCGTGCCAGGGTGAGAAGGGCGACTTTCGCGGCGCGATAGGCGTGGGCGCGCGGCGCCGCGCGCGGAACGTCCCCGCCCGCGACGCCGAAAAGCAGGATCCGGCCATAGCGCCGCCGCCGCATCCCGGGGAGCGCCTCCTGGATCGCATAGAGCGCGCTCGTTACGTTCGAGCGGACGAGGGCCTCCCAGCGCTCGCCGGTGAGGCGTGAGATCGGGCCCTCCCAGAAATCTCCCACCGCGTGGACGAGCAGATCGGGCCCGCCGATCTTCGAGGCGGCATACCGGAATGCCTTGCGGACCCTCTCTCGCTTCTCAGCGTCCGATTGGAGCGTCCGTAGGGGGATCCCGCGCGCCTGGGCGATGGCGCGAAGCTCGGCGAGCGTGTCGCGATGACGGCCGGTCGCGAGGACACGCGCTCCCTCGCGTGCCAAGGCGAGCGCGACGGCGCGGCCCAACCCGCGCGAACCTCCGAGGACGAGCGCGGATCGGCCGCTGAAGGGACCGACAGGTCCAGGGGCGGTTGTGCGATTCACAGGGTGTGCTACTATAGTGGGCTCCGAACGTAAGTCAACCTGGCCGATGGGAGATGGATGAACGACCAACGCTGGGAGGAAGTCCTCCGCCGTCTCGACAAACAATTCGGCGGCCTCGAGTTCGACGAAGTCGAGGACGAGGAAACACACGCCGTCGTCGAATCGGTGATCTGGCAGAGCGCCATGGGCCGCATGAAGCTCGCGCGGACGACGCGCCCTCTGGTGGTGGACAAGAAGCTCCACTACTCGAACCGGGCCGGCGGCGGATCGTATGTCGAGTACGTCTACTCCGACACGGAGACCACGAGCCGGATCCGGCTCTACCGCTGGTCCGAACCAATCAACGACTGGGAAGAAATCGACGCGAGCGCGTTCGGCGAAGCCCCGAGCCGCTGACGACACACGATGGACCGGAATCTCGGCTTGGATTTGGTCCGCGTCACCGAAGCGGCCGCGCTCGCCTGCGCCCGCTGGATGGGGCGCGGAGATAAGAACGCCGCCGATCAGGCCGCGGTCACCGCGATGCGCCGGGTGTTCGACATCGTGGACATCCAGGGCACGGTCGTCATCGGCGAGGGAGAGCGGGACGAAGCGCCGATGCTCTACATCGGTGAAGAGGTCGGCTCGGGAAAAGGTCCCGAGGTGGACATCGCGCTGGATCCGCTCGAGTGCACCAACTCGGTTGCCTACGGTAGGCCGAACGCCCTTTCCGTGATCGCGCTCGCCCAACGCGGCCATCTCCTGCACGCCCCCGACACGTACATGGAAAAGATCGCCGTCGGCCCGAAGGCTGCGGGCGCGATCGACCTCAACCGGACGATCGAGGAGAATCTGGAAGCGATCGCGGCCGCCAAGGGCTACGACCTCGAGGACCTGACCACCGTGGTGCTCGATCGGCCGCGCCACGAGGATCTCATCCTCCGCATCCGGCGCACCGGCGCCCGCATCCACTTGATCCCGGACGGCGACGTCTCCGCGGCGATCGCCACCGCGATCGACTCGACCGGAGTGGACGTGCTCCTCGGAGTGGGCGGTGCCCCGGAAGGGGTGCTCGCGGCGGCCGCGCTGCGCTGCCTCGGTGGAGCGCTTCAGGGCCGGCTCATCCTCCGGAACGACGAGGAACGGGGACGCGCGAAGAAGATGGGGATCGACGATCCGGACCGCGTCTACACGGAGAGCGACCTCGCCCGCGGAGACCGGATCGTCTTCGCTACCACCGGGGTCACCGACGGCGACCTTCTACCGGGGGTGCATTTCCGAGCCGGTGGTGCCGAAACCCACTCCATGGTCATGCGGGTCCAGACCGGGACGATCCGCACGATCCGCACGCAGCACGCCTTCGATCACGAGCCCCACCACTAGGCGGCCCCTCTTTCCGTGACCCCTCCCGAGCCCCCACCGCTCCAAATCCTGGCGATCGGAGCACACCCGGACGACGTGGAGATCAGCTGCGGCGGCACCCTCGCGATCGCGGCCAAGCAGGGTTATTCCGTTGGAATTCTGGATCTGACGCGCGGCGAGCTCTCCACCAACGGCACCGTCGAGGAGCGCGCGGCGGAGGCCGCGGAAGCGGCGCGGGTGCTCGGCGTCGCCGACAGGAGAAACGCGGGGCTTCCGGACGGCGGAATTGACGCCCACGACCCCGAGCAGACCCGGTGCGTCGCGCGAATTCTACGGACGTTGCGTCCCGCGATCTTGCTTACGCACGCGCCCCTCGACCAGCACCCCGACCACGTCGAAGCATCCCGGCTCGTGGACCGCGCGTGGTACATGGCGGGGCTACGGCGATTCGACGACCAGGGAGAACCTCACCGCGCCGAGGCGCGCTACTACTTCGCCTCACGCGTCAGCTTTGTCCCGACCTTCGTCGTGGACATCACCGCGGGCTGGGACGGGAAGCGTCGGGCGATCCTGGCGCACCGGACCCAGGTCGATCGGACGAGCGCCGCGGCGAACACGCCTTTGAACGATCCCGACTTCATCGAGCGGATCGAGGGGAGGGCACGGCACTTCGGAGGGCAGATCGGCGTCCGTTACGGTGAGCCGTTCCGTTCGATCGAGCCCATCGGGTTCCGCACCCTGGACTCCCTCTTCCGGAGCGCACGCCCGACACCGGGCTCCTTCACCGGTTAGGGCGCAGCCCCGCGTCGGGCGTAGACTTTCCCTCGAGCGCCGAGCGCTCCCGCTCCCATCGCCTCAGCCGGTCCGCGTAGCGCTGCGCGCCGCCTGAGTACTTCACGGCCCGCGCCATCGCTTCGATAGCGCGGTTCAGGGAACCCGATCGATACTCCGTCTCGGCCAGGGTGTCGTAGAGGTTGGAATCTTGCGGTCTGGCGACGATCGCCGCCTTCACGAAGCGCAGAGCATCCTCCAGCTCGCGATCGTGGGTCGCGAGGAACCACGCAAGCTCGTTGAGGGCGTCGGGATCCTTGGGGGATCGGGCCACGGCAACACGGAATCCCGCCTCCGCGCGGGCGTATTCCCGATCCGCCGAGATCGAATCACCACGGCGCTTGGCCATGTCCCCGAAGCGCGCGTACGCCGCGGGTAGGAACGTGGCCGCGTGCACGGCATAAATCCGCCGCAGCTCCTGGACGGCGTCCTGGGCTTGATCCACCCGGAGGTCGACCATTCGATCGGACCATCCGTTCGGTCCGCCTGCGTCACGCACGACGAGCAAGGCGGCCGATTCCCCGTCCTCGCGCAGGGGCCCGGCGGATTCCGCGGCCTCGATGGCCGCGACCAGACGCTCCCCCAGCGTCCCCCCCGCCGTTTCGAAGGTTCGCCCCATGGCTTGAAGCGTCCCGCCGTTGCGCAGGCCCACCCCCTGGCATACGTACCCGCGCCCCGTCCGCTCCCCCGCCCAGGCCGGGCAGAGATCCCCCGTGAAGGCAGCCACACCCCCGGCGCGATCCATGAGCGCCGCCTGCCGCTCCCCCCGCCTCGCGTCGCCGGCGAGAAGACTGTCGAGAGCCACCCGCGCCGGGAGCCCGCCCGCCATCCTTTCCAGGGCGAGCCCCGCGCCTCGCGGATCGGGGAGCTCGAGCCCGACCCAGGCGCCCGCGCCCGCGCGCGCATGGAGCGACCGCGAGCCGATCGAAATCCAGCGCGACACCGCGGCGGCTCCCCATTCCTGATTCAGCGAATCCCACGCGAGGATCGCAAACGCCGCCGGGGCGGAGACCGAGGAGCGTTCCTTGGCGTAGCCGGGGGACGAACCCGTGGGCTCCAAGGGGCCTGCGGTCGAGGAGGGCGCTGAGGCCGCAGCTACGAGGAGGAGGCAGCCCGCGCGAGCTAAGAGCGGCCCTGGGCCGAGCCGACGCGAAGGACGCCGAGGCATTACCGCGCGCGCTTGCGGGCGAGAGCCCGTTCGGCGGCGCGCACCACGTCCGGCGCCTTGATGCCGAACGCGGCCATCAATTCGTCCTGCTTTCCCGAACGACCGAAGCGATCATGGACGGCCACAAGTTCCATGGGGACAGGGTGCGATTGGACGACTACTTCAGCGACGGCACCGCCCAGGCCCCCGTTCACCTGGTGTTCCTCCGCGGTCACGATCGCGCCGCATTCCCGCGCGGCGCGGGCGATCGCATCGGTGTCGATCGGCTTGATCGTGTGCATGTTCACCACGCGGGCGCGTACGCCGCGCGATTCGAGCTCCTGGGCGGCCACGAGCGCCTCATAGACCATGACGCCGCACGCGATGATCGCGAGATCGCCTCCTTCGCGAACAACATTGGCCTTCCCGATCGTGAACGGCGTCTCGGGCCCCGTCACAACTGGAACGGGCTCGCGGCCGAAGCGAATGTAGTTGGGGTGCGGATCGTCCGCGGCGGCAACGGTGGCCCTCCGTGTCTCCCAGTAGTCACAGGGCACGATCATCTTCATGTTGGGAATGGAGCGGACGATGGCGATCTCCTCCATCGCCTGGTGCGTCGCCCCGTCGGGTCCGACGCTGATCCCTCCGTGCGCCCCGCCGATCTTGACCGGCAGATCGGAGTACGCCACGGTCACGCGCATCTGATCCGCGCTCCGGCATGAAGCGAAGGCGCCGTACGTGGAGAGGAATGGGATCTTTCCGGTCGCGGCGAGCCCCGCCGCGATGCACATCATGTTCTGCTCCGCGACCCCGACCTGGATGAACCGGTCCGGAAACTTTTCCGCGAAGAACGTGACGTTGGTCGAGCCGGACAGATCCCCGACGAGCACGATCACATCCGAACGCTTCTCCCCCAAGTCGACGAGGCCGTGACCGAACCCTTCCCGGGTTCGCTTCATCTCGGGTTTGCCGAGCGACGGGGCTTGAGGTGCCTTCGGAGCGACGGGGGTGGCGCCGGTCATGCCGCCGGCCTCGGCCCGGGAGCCACTTCCGGCCCCGTGAAGCGTTCCAGCCGCGTCGTCCACTCATCCAGGGTCGTCCCCATTTCCCGCAGCGCCTGGTCCGCTTGCTCGCGGCTAGGAGGAACGCCGTGCCACTTATAGTCGTCCTCCATGAACGAGACCCCTT
>VBOX01000100.1 GCA_005893265.1 Candidatus Eiseniibacteriota bacterium
AAACCTCGTCCGAAATGTAGAGCATCTCGCGGGGTATTTGCTCCTCCCGCACCTCGAGACCCATCTCGCGCCCCAACGTCATGACGCAGTCACGGGTAACCCCGGGCAGGATCGCGTTCGCGATCGTCGGCGTGTGGAGCGTCTCGCCGCGGACGAGGAAGATATTCTCGCCGCTTCCTTCGGCGAGGTACCCGAACACATCGAGCGCGATTCCCTCTTCGTAGCCGTCGGCAACCGCCTCGAGCTTGATCAGCTGGCTGTTCATGTAGTTCGCGCCTGTCTTCGCCATCGCGGGGAACGTATTCGGCGCCTGCCGATTCCACGAGGAAACCCTGGCCGAGATGCCGTGGTCGAGCGCGTCCTTGCCCAGGTATTTTCCCCAGTTCAGGACCGCGATCGCGACGTCGATCGGAACGCCTGTCGGATTCACCCCCAACGTCTTGAACCCCCGGTATACGACGGGGCGGATGTAGCACGCGTCGCCGCCGTTCTTGCGGACCGTATCCCGGATCGCGTCCATCAGCTCGTCATAGCCGTAGGGAATGGGGAGCCGTGCGATCTTGCAGGAGTCGAGCATGCGCTGCACGTGGCGGTCGAGGCGAAATACCGCCGTGCCGCCGGGTGTGGCGTACGCCCGGATCCCTTCGAACACGCTCGAGCCGTAGTGCACCACGTGGGAGAGGACGTGGATCTTTGCGTCCTCGAACGGCACGAACTTCCCATTCATCCAGATCAAGCCGCCCGATTCACGCGCCATGCCCTCCTCCTTTCGGCGTGGATTATGGTTCGCTCGAGCGTCGCACGCCCTCGCGCCGCTCGACCGATTCCCGGATCACCGGAATCCATCCCAGAAGGTGGCTCCGGATCCGGTTGAATGTGTCACGATACTGGTCGGCGCTCCCGCCTATGGGGTCAAGAACCCCCTCCGATGCCGCGGAGCCCGGCGCGGCGCCCTTTTCGGTGATGAGGTGGATACGATCCGCTGCGTCCGACGCCAGGTCCCGTGCGTACGCGACGTGTTGCGGCTCCATCCCCAGCACCAGATCGGACGCCCGGATGAGGACGCGGGTGACCGGGATCGAGCGGTGCGAGGAGATGTCGGCGCCGCCCGCGGCGCACACCTGCACCGCGAGATGCGTCGCGGGAGCACCCTCGGTCGCACCCGTGCCGGCGGAGACCACCCGCGTCACGTCCGCGAGGTCCGACGGGAGCAGCGATCGCAAGATCCCCTCAGCCATCGGGCTGCGACAGGTGTTCCCCGTGCAAATGATCAGAACCTGGAACATGGGCCTCACTTCGAGCACGAGAGCGAGAATCCATCAGACGATCGAGTGTAGGAGCGGGGCACGGCAGCGTCAAGTGGACCTTCCGGTCAGCCGAACGCCTCCCTCGCGAAGCACGTGAACGCGATCCCCTTCGACCAAAACGATGGTCGAAGGAACGCCGGAAAGCTCCCCTTGATCGACAACAAGATCGACCCGGTCTGCGAGCGCGTCCTCCGCGCGCACCGGGGGCTCGTCTCCGGATTTGTTGGCGGAGGTGGAGAGTACGATCCCGCCGACGGCGCGAACCACGGCACGCAGGAACGGGCTGCCCGGACAGCGAAGGGCGACCGTTCCTTCCGGAGCGCGCAGCGATTCGGGAATCGACGGGGACGCAGGCACCACGAGCGTGAGGGCGCCGGGCCAATGCTCCCGCGCGAGGGCGAGCGCTTTCGGGCTCGGCGCGGCCCAGCGGTCAAGATCCCCCGGCTCGCCGATCAAACCGATGAAGCGCTTCCCGGCACCGCGCGGTTTCAACCCCAGGAGCCGAGCCACGGCGCCCCCATGGTCGGCCAAGGCATGCAGGCCGTACACCCCCTCCGCCGGGAGGAGCGCGATGCCGCCTCGGCGGAGCACCTCGGCCGCGCGCTCCGAGGCGTTCTGCCACGCCGTCCCCGGCGCGAGAACGACCCGCTCCATGGATGGATCCTCGCTCGCTCCCCCGCGATCAGAGCCGCTCGCCGCGGGCGAGCCTCTGCTTCAGGTCCTCGAGCTTCAGCGCGAGACCCCGGTCGGAGAGGGCGAGGATCTGAATCGCGAGCACCGCCGCGTTCTTGGCTCCCGAGGCACCGATCGCCACCGTCGCGACCGGCACGCCGGCCGGCATCTGGACCGTCGAGTAGAGAGAATCCACCCCGGCCAGCGCCGATCCTCCGAGCGGCACCCCGATCACGGGAAGCGTAGTGTGCGCCGCCACGGCGCCGGCGAGATGGTTCGCCATGCCCGCCCCGGCGATGAAGACCTGGACCCCCTGCGCCGGCGCTTCGCGAACGATGTCGCGCACGCGGTCCGGGCTCCGGTGCGCCGACGCGGTCTCCATGCGGAAGGCGACGCCGAAGCTCTCAAGCACACGGGCCGCCTCCTCCATGGTCGCGCGGTCCGAGTCGCTCCCGAACAGGATCAGAACGCGTGTCTTCTCGCTCATGAGATGGGCCTCCCTGGCTGGAGCACGGCCGCGATATCGCGCCGATACTGCATCCCGTCGAACCGGATCCAGGAGACCGCCTCGTAAGCGGCCTCACGCGCCCGCTCCAGCGTCTCGGCGCGCGCGGTGACACCGAGGACCCGTCCACCGCTGGTCACGAATCCGCCGGCGCGGCGGTCCACTCCCGCGCAATAGAACCGGATTCCGTGGGGTCGCGCGTGGTTCAAGCCTTCGATCGCCTGGCCCGTATGCGGCTCCTTCGGATATCCCGGCGCCGCGAGCACGACGCACACCGCGGCTCCGGCGTAGCGGACAAACGTTCCGTGGCGATCCGGAGGAAGCGAGCCACGGGCGGCGGCAAGGAACAAAGGCAGCGCGTCCTCATCGAGGAGCGGCAGGACGACCTGAGCCTCGGGATCGCCGAACCGCGCGTTGATCTCGAGCACCATCGGGCCCGAGGGCGTCAGCATGAGCCCGAAGTAGAGAATCCCCCGATAGAGGATGCCGCGGGCACGAAGCTCGGCGAGGAGAGGGTCCACGATCCGGCGCGCGATCGCAATCGCATCCTGCGCGCTCGGGACGCGCGCCGGGGCGCACGCACCCATCCCGCCGGTGTTCGGCCCCGTGTCCCCATCGTATGCGCGCTTATGGTCGCGCGCGGGAGGAAACAGCATCCACCGCTCCCCATCCGTGAGGACCAGGAGCGACGCCTCCTCACCGCGAAGAAAGTCCTCGATAACGAGGACCCTACCCGACTCCCCTAGCTCTCCCCGCTCCATCCACGCGCCGATGGCGTCAAACGCCTCGCTCTCGCGCTCGGCAACCACGACGCCCTTACCGGCCGCAAGGCCGTCCGCCTTGAGCACGACCGGATACGTCGCGCCCGCCAGGATCCGCTTCGCCTCCGCGGCGCTGTGCGCGACACGGTACGGAGCGGTCGGTAGAGCCAGCTCTTGCAGCACCTGCTTCGCGAAGCTCTTGCTCGATTCCAGGCGAGCCGCCGCGCGAACCGGTCCGAGCGCCGGGACAGAGACCTTTGCGAGGGCGTCCGCGAGCCCGATCGCCAGGGCCGAGTCGGGCCCGATGATCACAAGGTCCGGCTTCTCTCGGGCGGCCCATCCGGTGAGCGCCGCCAGATCCGTGGCGCGGATCGGGACACACGTCGCTTCGGATTCCATCCCCGGGTTTCCGGGAGCGGCGAACACCGCCGGGTGTTCCGCTGAATCGTGCAGCGCGCGCACGAGCGCGTGCTCCCGGCCACCGCTGCCGACGACGAGGATCTTGGGGGGCCCGCTCACCCTGCCCCGAGCTCCTTCCGGAGCGCCTCCTGGATTTTCTCCGGATGCGCGCGGCCTCGGGATTGCTTCATGGCCTGCCCCACGAGAAACGCGAAGGTCCGCTCCTTCCCGGCTCGCACCTCCGCCGCGGGGCCTGGGTTCGCCGCGATCACCTCCCGCGCGAGCGCTCGGAGGGAACCTTCATCGTCGATCGGCAGAAGGCCGTGAGCCTTGACCAGCTCGTCGGGACCTTCCGGCCGGGTCAGCATCATCTCGAAAACCTGCTTTCCGATCTTGCCGGAGATTCGCTCCGTCGCGATCATCTTGATAAGATCACCCAGCCGGTCGGGCCGGATTGGAAACTCCTCGATGGATTGGCCCTCTTTGTTCCGGATGCCGTTCACCTCGGTCATGATCCAGTTCGAGGCGAGCTTGGGGTTCCCCGAGCGGCGCGCAACCTCTTCGTAGTAGGTCGCGAGCGAGCGGGTTTCGGTGAGGACTTCCGCGTCGTACTCGGGGATGCCGAAATCACGGGTGAGCCGGTCCCGAATCTGGTGCGGCAGCTCGGGCAGCTCGGACCTGACCGCCTCGACCCACGCCGGATCGAGATCGAGCGTCAGGAGATCGGGCTCCGGAAAATAGCGGTAATCGTGAGCTTCCTCCTTGCTACGCATCGTCTCGGCGATACCCTTGTCCGCATTCCAGAGGAGGGTCTCCTGCGCCACCCGGCCGCCCGATTCCACGATGCGGATTTGCCGGTCGGTCTCGAAGGCGATGGCGCGCTCGACATTCCGGAAGGAGTTCATGTTCTTGATCTCCGCCTTCGTGCCGAACGCGGCCTGCCCCTTGAGCCGGACTGAAACGTTCGCGTCGCAGCGAAGGCTCCCCTCTTCCATGTTTCCATCGCAGACGTCCAGGTACATGAGGATCTGCTTGAGCCGGATCAGGTAATCGTAGGCCTCCGTTCCACTTCGGATATCCGGTTCGGAGACGATCTCGATGAGCGGCACCCCGGACCGGTTGAGGTCGACGCGCGTGGTCGTCACGCCCTCTCGACCCTCCGGATGAAGCGACTTTCCCGCATCTTCCTCGAGGTGGATCCTCACGAGCCCGATCCGCTTCCAGCCGCCCCCAGACCGAATATCGATGCCGCCGCCGGTGCAGAGCGGCCGATCGTACTGGGAGATTTGATAACCCTTGGGGAGGTCCGGGTAGAAATAGTTCTTCCGGGCGAAGACGCTCCGCTCCGCGACCTTGGCGCCGACGGCCAGGCCCGTCATGACCGCGAACCGGACCGCGCGCTCGTTCAGCACGGGAAGCACGCCCGGGAGTCCGAGGCAGACCGGGCAGACCTGCGTGTTGGGCCGCGCGCCGAACTTCGTGCTGCAGCCGCAGAAAATCTTCGACTCGGTCCTGAGTTGGGCATGGACTTCCAATCCCACGACCGTCTCGTACCGGTCCTGGCGCGCGCCCGCCCCCGCGGTGGATTCGGTCGCAGGCCCCGTCGCGCTCATCATGCCTCCTCGAGGGAGAGCCTGGTCGGATTCATGACCGGCGCTCGCTCAGGAGCCGCGGCACGCGCGCCGCGTCGGCGTTCTCCGACTCCCAGGTACGCGCGACACGGAGGAGCGTCGCCTCCTCGAAGGGGCGCCCCACGAGCTGGAGCCCGATCGGCAAGTTCGCCTTTGTCATGCCGGCCGGAAAGGACAACGCCGGCACGCCGGCCAGAGAAGCAGGGACCGAGAAGATGTCGTTCAAGTACATCGCGAGAGGGTCATCCACTTTCTCGCCGATCTTGAACGGGGGCGTCGGCGTCGTGGGGAGAAGGATCGCGTCCGCGCGGGTCAGCGCCTGCTCGAAGTCCCTCCGGATCAGCGTGCGCACTTTCATCGCGCGCAGGTAATAGGCGTCGTAATAGCCCGCCGAGAGCGCGTAGGTGCCGAGGAGGATCCGTCGCCTCACCTCGCGCCCGAAACCGCGACCCCGGGTGACGGCGTACATCGCCTGCAGATCGTCGGTCTTGGCGCGGAAGCCGTACCTCACGCCGTCGTAGCGGGCCAGGTTGCTGGAAGCTTCGGCCGGCGCGATGAGGTAATAGGTCGCGATCGAATAGCGCGCGTGCGGCAAGCTGACGTCGAGAATCTCGGCGCCCTTCTTGGCGAGCGCCTTCGCCACACGGTCGAGGGAGGCGAGGATCTCAGGATCCACCCCTTCACCGATCAAATCGCGAGGAATGCCCAAACGGAGCCCCGAAACCCCGCGCTCGAGATCCTCGAGCGGAACGGCCGCGGCTTCCGCGCGGCTCGTCATGTCTCGCTCGTCCCGGCCGCAGATGACGTTGTAGAGCAGCGCCGTGTCGCGCGCGGTCCGAGCGATGGGTCCGATTTGGTCGAGCGAGGAAGCGAACGCCACGAGCCCGTACCGCGAGACCGCGCCGTAGGTGGGCTTCAGGCCGAACACCCCGCAGAAAGCGGCCGGTTGGCGCACCGATCCCCCGGTATCCGAGCCGAGCGCCAGCGGTGCCTCCCCGGCGGCAACCGACGCGGCGGATCCACCGCTGGATCCGCCGGGCACCCGCTCCAAGTCCCATGGGTTCTTGGTCGGGAAGTAGGCGGAATTCTCCGTCGAGGAGCCCATCGCGAACTCATCGCAATTGGTCTTGCCGGTGAAGACGGCTCCCGCCTCGCGCAACCGCTCCACGACGTGGGCGTCATAGGGCGGAAGGTATCCCTCGAGAATCTTGGAGCCGCACGTCGTCGGGACGCAGCGCGTGCAGAGGTTGTCCTTCAGGGCAACCGGGACGCCCGCGAGCGGCGTCAGCCTCTCCCCGCGCGCGATGCGCGCGTCGACCGCGCTCGCCATGGCGAGGGTCTGCTCCCGATCCCGGTGAAGGTATGTGCGAAGCTGCTCCGCCGTCCTGTCCATCCGGTCCAGAAACGTCCGCGCCACATCCCCCGCGCTTCGTTCCCTGCTCAAGACGGAACGGCCGATCGCCTCCGCCGACTCGAGGACGAACGCGTCGCTCATACTACCCGTGGAACGCGAAAGTAGTCGCCGTCTCTGTCGGGGGCCTGAGCCAACGCCTCGTCGCGGACGTCGGATGGTTTCACGCGGTCCTCGCGGAGCGGCGGCTTCGAGCCCGAGCCGACCTGGCTGGTCGGCTCGATCCCGCTCACGTCCAGCGCCTGAAGCTGTTCCACGTAGGAGAGGATGGAGGCCAGCTCCTTGACGAGTCGAGCCTCCTCCGAGGGATCGACCTGGAGCCTCGACAGTGCCGCGACGTCGTGGACGACCTTCGCATCAATCGGCATGGCTCAGCTCCGCGAAGGCGGCAAGGATCTTCTTCGTTCCCGCGCGCCGGAATTCGACCGTGAGCTTCGCGCGCTGCCCATGGCCTTCGCACGCGACCACGACGCCCTCCCCGAACTGGGGGTGGCTCACATGGACCCCGATCGGACTCGTTCGGGCGCCACCCCCACCGCCGGAGCGACCAACCCTGCTTGGCTTCCGCGAGGCGGCCGTGGGGGCGAGCCAGGGCTGGCCCTCCACCCACTCGAGACAGTCTTCGGGGATCTCGTGGAGGAAACGCGACGCGCCTCCCGTGCCCGAATTCCACGCGCGCCGGTAGGAGGCATGGAGGAGATGGACCCGGAGCTGCGCGCGGGTGAGTGCCACATAGAAAAGCCGCCGCTCCTCCTCGACCTGGGCGGGATTGTCGATCGACGAGGCGTGGGGAAGAAGACCCTCCTCGAGGCCCACCACGAAGACGACCGGGAATTCGAGCCCCTTCGCGGAGTGGATCGTCATGAGATTCACCGTATCCCCTTCGTCGTTCCAGAGGTCCACGTCGGTCAGGAGCGCCACTTCGGCGAGGAAACCATCGACGGTAGGGTCCTCCGCGCGTCTCAAGTAGGACTCCGCGCTCGCGATCAGCTCGTCGACGTTCTCGATCCGCTCGCGGGCCTCCACGGGATTCTCCTCGGCCAGATACTCCCGGTAGCGGATCTTCGCTACCAGCTCGGCCAAGCACGCGGGAGGGGAGAGCGTCGCCATGGGCTTGAGCGCCGCGAAGAGGCGGGCCACCCCAGCCAGCCTCTTCGCCGCCGACGGTCCGGCCGCGGCACCGAGATCCGGGTGCTCGAGCGCGTCCGGGATCGTGAGCCCGCGCTCCTCCGCGAACGCCCGTAGCCGGTCCAGCGTGGTCCGCCCGATTCCTCGGGGCGGCACGTTCAAGATCCTGAACCACGAGATGGAATCGCGCGGCTGAGCGAGCGCGCGCAGGTAGGCGATGATGTCCTTGACCTCCCGCCGCTCGTAGAAGGAGATCCCGCCGGTGAGCTGGTAGGGAATGCCCGACCGGCGGAGCGCGTTCTCGACCGCCCGCGACTGGGCGTTCGTGCGGTAGAGCACCACGAAGTCGCGGTTCTTGAGCGAGAGCTCGCGACGCGTCTCCAGGAGGAGCGATACCATCCGCTCCCCTTCTGACTCCTCATCCTCGGCAAGGTGCGCGCGGATGGGCTCTCCGCGAGCGTTCTCGGTCCAAAGCTCCTTTTCCTTGCGGGCGGCATTGTGCCGGACCACCCCGTTCGCCGCGCGCAGGATCATCTGGGTGGATCGGTAGTTCTGGGTTAGCCGGAGCACCGTCGCCTCCGGGAACGACTTCTCGAATGAGAGAATGTTTCCCACGTCGGCGCCGCGCCAGCCGTAGATTGACTGGTCGTCATCCCCCACCACGCTCAGGTTCCGGTGGGTCCGGGACAGGCTCTCGATCAGTCGGAACTGGATCGAGTTCGTATCCTGATACTCGTCCACGAGCACGTGAAGGAAGCGCGTTGCGTAGGCGCGGTGGATCTCTGGGTCGAGCTCGAAGAGGCGGACGGTATGTCCGATCAGGTCGTCGAAGTCCAACGCCCCGCGGTCCCGGAGCGCCTTTTGATAGCCGGCGTAGACAGAGGCGAGTTTTCGGTCGATCGTCGTGAACGCCGTCTTCTGGAACTCCTCCGGTCCCAATCCCTCGTTCTTCAGCCCGGAAATGCGCCCGCCCGCCCCGCCGGGGGTCAAGCTCCGGTCCTCGGGACCCGCCCCGTGCAACAGCTCCCGCAAAAGGGCGCGCTGATCGTCGGTGTCGTAGATCACGAAATTCTTGGGATACCCGAGGAGCTCCGCGTGGCGGCGCAGGATGCGCACACACGTGGCGTGAAACGTGCCGAGCCACACGCCCAGGTCCTCACGCCCGAGGAGCAACTGGGCGCGCGCCTTCATTTCGCGGGCCGCCTTGTTGGTGAACGTGAAGGCGAGAATCGAGCCCTGAGGTATGCCGCGATCGCGCACGAGGTGGGCGATCCGCCCGGTGAGAACCCGCGTCTTTCCGCTCCCGGCGCCCGCGAGGATCAGGAGCGGACCGCCGGGATGCTCGACCGCCTGGCGCTGCACGGAGTTGAGATCCACGGCTCTCCTAGTACTCGAGTCTTACCTTGAGATCGAGGTTGTACTGCTGCAGGGGTGCGTTCGGGCCGACCCCGCCCGCCGCCGGGTTGAGCGGCTTTCCGCGGATCTGCTCCCCTCGAAGCAGAAGATGCCGGGTCACCCGGTACTCGGCGCTCAGGCTCTGGGTCTCCTCCGCCGTACCGGAGAAGTTGCGAGAATACTTAACATAGAGTTCCGGGGTCACGTACTTTCCGACCCCGAGCAAGCCGATCGGGTTTCCGGTCGGATTGGGCCCCGTCGCCGTACCCGATTTCAGATCGATGGTATCGATGAAGCCCACATCCGCCAGCCAGCGTTCCGCGTTGCGGAAAAGGTAATTCCGGACGGGAAGGGTGGCGTCGGGACCCACGTTCGGCGCCAACCCCTCCGTGGCGCTCACCTCTTCTCCGGCAGAACTGAACTGCCCGATCGTGATCACCTTCCAGAGATACGCCTCGCTGTGCCCGCCGTCGTCGTGCAAATGCACCTTGAGCTGACTTGCCCGGCCCGAGAGTGCCTGATAGATCACCCGTGTCTCATTGGCCACGCCCGCCAGGCCCGTCTGCGCTTCGATCGAAATGTCGGGGTCGATCCGATCCAGCGTGGTGAAGCTGATGCTCCCGCTCATGATGCGGAACTCGCTCGAGTACATGTAATACTTCCCCCGTACGTCGAGCGATCCCAGGATCAAGTCCCGAAGTCCTTCGTTTCGGAGGGTGAGCTGTCCGTTCATGAGCTCGACTTCCGTATCGAGATTCCGGTACCAAAGATTACGCGGGACCTCGATCACGATGTCGTAAAGGAGCGGGGTCGGCATGTCCGGCTCCTCGCGGGACCGGCTCAAATCCATCGTCAACTCACCCCGGGACAACATCGCCGGGGCCACGCTTGTGATGCGCGGCACTTCCTCTCCCTGGGGATTGCTCCCGTCCCGCACCAGAAAGTCGCCGCTGAAACGGAACAGGTAGGTCTCCCGATCCGTGGCGGTGAACTCGGTCGCGTGAAGATGAAATTCGTAGTCGCCCCAACGCCGCCCCTCCGCGGTTTGCCAGTAGCCGGATCCGCTCAAGCGGCCCCGCCTTCCCTCGCGGCCGAGGATCCGGGTCACATTGATCCGATGCTCGTCGAACGTGGCGTCCACTTCGAGCCCGTCCACCACCTCGTCCCGTCCCGCGACGCGGAGGATCCCTTCCACGAGCTTCAGCGACCCTTTGATGACCGGCCGTGACGGCGTCCCCTCGACGTCTGCGATCACGTTGAGCTTGCCGGCGCTCGCCGCGAGCTCCGGGACGAAAAGCGCCGCGACTCCGAAGTCGGCGTTCGCCATGCGAAGCTTGAACGCCATCGGCTGGTCCCGGAGCAATCGGCGCCCTCCGTATAGGGCCAGGTCGATCGGGATGAAGCCCTCCAGGTGGGATTGAGCGCCGGCCCGGGTGAAATCGAGGCGCGAGATGGTGAGCCTTCGGTGGGCGTAGCTTCCCGAAAACTCCGCCGAGTCAGCCTCCACCCCGTGGAGCGCGAGGGCCGAGCCGCGTGCCTCCAGCTCGAGGATCGGCTCGGCGGCGTTTCCCGACACCCGCACCCTCGCCGTCGTGATGCCTCGCAGCGAGCGCAGGCTCGTGTCCATCGGAGCGAAGGTCGTCATGTCCAGCGATTCCGCCGTCCCCGTGAGCGCCAGATCCACGCGCGAGGTCCACGAATCGTCCCCGCGGCTCAGCGCGTGGATCCAATCCTGAAACTTGAGCCGTGGCCTTGCCGAGCCCGCGAGCGAGGCCCGTCCGCGGCCGGCGACCCACCGCATCTCCGATACAGAAAGCGCCCCGGGCGCGTAGCTCAAGTTCATCGAAAGCGAGTCCCCGCTTACGCCCCCGAGGCGGGGGCGGGCGACATGGAGGTTCGCCTGGATATCGGGATCCGCGAGCGGCCCTGCCAAGAGCACGTCCCCCTCCACGATTCCGCGCGGGGCGTTCGGCGACTCACCGGGACCGATCACGCGGCTCAGGTCGATGCCTTGCAGGTTGGCGCGCGCGTCCACGCGGCTCGCGTTGAGCCACGCGGACCCGGCGATATCGAGTCTGCCTGGGTCCATCGCCAGCGTCAGGTGCGAGATCTGGAGTCTGTCCCCCGCAAGGGAAGCCTCGACCGGTCCTTGGCTCCTCCATTCGCGGGCTCCGACGGCGACCGTGAGCGAATCGAGCGTCGCGAGAGCGGTCTTTCCCTGAAAGCGCACCTCGCCGTGCAGAGAGAGCGTCGTGTCCCCCGATGTCTCCCGGAACCGCTCGAACACGATCTTGTCGGTTATGGTGAGCGTGGAAGCCACGTCGCCGAGCGGCCGGTCCGCGGCCCGAAGCCTGGCGACCGCCAGCTCCGCGACCGCCGAGGGCGGAGAGCCCAAGCGCCCCCGGGAGGTGAGCCGTAGAGAATCGAATGCCATCCCGTTCGAGAGGCGACCGGAGGTGATGATCCCCCGCATCTGGTAGTCGGGTGCGCTTGACCTTCCCCGGATCGACCCCGTGATGCGCGCCTGCCCCGCCTCCATCGCGACCGGTTTCAGAAGGGAGTCCATGGCGCCCAGGTCGCGTACCAGGGCCTCGAAGGAGAATGCGAGCGTGGAGTCCGGGGCGATCCTGCCCGAGCCCAGGAGTCGCGCTCCCGGGGTGTCGACCCACGCCGTGTCGATGCTCACGTCCCCTCGCTGGCCAAACCGAGCGCTGACCATGCCCCGGTCGATGGCGAGCCGACCCAATTTCCCCTGGTGGAGATCGAGACCGACGCTCGCGATGGGATATGGCTTCGCTCGAATCGCCCGGACCCGGGCAGCGCCGTTCAAGAGCCCGTGTGGGGTGTTAGCGGGCAGCCGCCACCAGGGGAGGAGCGCGGGATCCACGTTCTTGAGACGCGCTTCCGCGGTGAGAACACCGCGCGTCTCGATCACCGCGTCCCCTGAGACCTCCGCCTGCTTGACGCGGGCAAAGGCGTCTTCGATTCGCACCGCGCCCGGGACGAGATTCGCGCGGGCGGTCAACGCCTCCACCGGTTCCCCCGCGATCGTCCCCGACAGGCGGACCGCCGCGTCCCCGGATCGCCGACCGGATTCGTGAGCGATCTAGCGCGATGTAGAGTGGATCGAACCGCATGTGCCCTTTAGAAACGACGGCCACGCCCTCCGCCCGGATCGATCCGGGGCGCCCAGGCATCCGGCTCACACCGGACACTCGCGCCACTCGGATCGTGGTGTGCTGCGGCTCGAGGAGGGCCACGGCGTTCCCGGCGATATTGCCGAATCGGACCCCGTCTCGATCCAGCGAGATCGTACCGTCTCGGATGCGGATATCGATCCGCGTCGCGGTCTTGTCCAGGGGACTGCGCTTCGATCGACCAAAACGCGGCACGACGAGGTTCCCGCGGTGGTCATGCACCAGAGGGAGTACCGGCGAGTCGATCGTCATCCTCAGGGTTCTGCGGCGTGAAAAGAGCAGCTCGAAGGTGTCGTATTCCGCCGTGAGCCGAGTTGCGATAAGCCACGGGACGGGCCCGTCCGGGGTAACGACGACGAGCCGGGGTTGCTCGAGGACGGCACCGCCGAAAATCGAGCCGTGGATCCGGGCCGACTCAAGCCTCGTCGAATCGGATCCGACCGAGCTGCTGATGAAGGCGGCGATGCGGCGTGAGAGAGTCGGGTCCCCCTTGGCAAAGAGGAGCGCCAGGATGCCCGCTCCCATGGAGACCAACAGGAGGAGCGCGGCGAAGCCGATCAGGGTCCAAGGCAGCCAGCCCGGAACCCTGCGGCCGGGTCTCTGGCGCGGCTCCACCCCGTTCTCCTCGCGACGCTTTCTGGTCCGATTGATCCAGAACATCTCAGAATGCTTGCCCCAGGCTGAAGTGGAACGTGCCCCGGCTGGAGCTAAGGTCGCGCTCGTCCGATCTCGCGCGCTTCAGCTTCCAGCCATAATCGAATCGCACCGGCCCGACCGGCGTGGCGATCCGGATCCCCGCACCCACCGAGTAGCGCATGTCGGAGTAGCCCACCCCGCCGCCGGTGACGGTGAAGACGCGCTTCAAGCTCACGTCCCGCGGACGCTCCCAGACGTTTCCCGCGTCCATGAACGCCGCCCCGCCCAGGACCCAGAATAGCGGGAATCGTGCCTCCACCGAGCCGAGCAGAAGAAGTTCTCCCCCCCGGATCTCCCCCTTCACGACACCGGCCGAGTCCACCGACAGGATCCGAAAACCGATCTCGCTCTCGAAATACCCTCGAACGGAGGAGGCGCCGCCCGTCACGAACCGGTCGTCCACCGGGATGTTGCGCTCGATCTCGGAGAGTGTGTCGCCCGCCGGAACCGCACGTTCCCCGAAGGGGCGTATGTAGCCCGCCTGGAGCCGCAGGGCCAGGGTAATTCGACGCGGAACGGGTATGTAGGTGGTCGCGGCCCCGGAGAGCTTGGTGAAGCGGGCACTACCTTTAAGTACCCCTCCCGCGATGACGGTGTTCCCGATAAGATCGCTTCCCGCTTTGGGATCGAAGGGATTTATCCGAGTGTCGCGCTCGATGGAGAGCCCGACCCGCCGCGTGGAATAGCTCTTCTCCTCTTCCCCCGGCGCCGGCTTCAAGCTCGTGCTGTCTGAAATCACGTGCCGGTGCTCGAACGCGAGGGTTCCGCGGGTCCATCGCCAGAGGTCGCGCCGAAGCGCAAGCGATGCGCCGTAGGCTCGCAAGGGAAAGAGTAGTAGCGCCCGGTCTCCCGTCTGGGTCTGCACGATCTGCTCGGCATACCCGCCGACGGTCGCCTGTGTGCGGGTCCCAAAGATCCAAGGCTGGGAGATCGCGGCATCGGCCCGGCGATTTCCGAGCCTGGTCTTGGGCTGGGCGGAGTCGGGCGTGGTCACGCCAAAGCCCAACCTCCCGGACGCAACGAAGCGGATTCCCTCGTGCCCCATGTTCCGGTGCCCCCACTCGCTCGTGAGTCGGAGCTGGTCCAGGGTTCCGTACCCGAGCCCGACATCGACCCACGCCATCTTGCGCTCCCGCACCGTGAGGTGAAGGTCCGCCAAGTGGGTCGTCGAATCGATGTCCCCCCGCTCGAAGATCACATCGCCGTAGAGTCCGGTGTCGTAGATCCGCTGTTGGCTTTCCGCGAGCTTCTTCCGGGAGAGGATGTCGCCGGGATGGACCGTCAGCTCGCGGGTCACGACCCGGCGCCGGGTATCCTTGATCCCCTCCACCCCGACCTGCCCCATTCGCACGATGGGGCCGGGAACGATCCGGTAGACCACCAACGCGCGCACGCTGTCCACCTCGAGCGAGTCACGCACCTGCACGGCCGCGTACCCCAAGTCCGCGTAGTGGTCCTCGATCGCCTGTCGATCCGCTTCGATCATCGTGATGTCGAGCGGGTCCGACGGCTCCAGCTTCAGGACACGCTGTACCTCAGCCTCGGATAGAGGAGTCGTTCCCTCAAGCCGCACTCCCGCCAGTCTGGTCAGCGATCCCTCCGTGAGGAAGAAGTGGACGTCCACCCTCGCGGAGGTCCCCGGAACGGGGATGGCGGGCGCGCTGTCGACCCGGGCGGCCAGGAAACCATGGCGGCGGTAATAGGACTGCAAGGTCACGCGATCGAAGCGAACAAAGTCGGACCGATAGGGAGGATGCCGCCAGGGCTTGAACCATGAAGAGCCCCGGGTCCTCAAGAAACCGCGGAGCTTCCGGTCCGAGAACGCTTCGTTTCCGTGAATCTCGACCCGCCGTACCTGGCGCGGCGTCTCGAACTCCGAGATCTTCTGCGCGGACGATGGCTTGCCCGCAAACGGGCAGGCGAGCAACAGCACGGCCAGGAGGACTCTCGCGTAGACCGCGCCGCGCATCGGGGTGTCGCGCCGCGTCAATCCGGCGGAATCAACGCCCGTCCGGGGAAGGGACCGTGTCGGCAGGCGTGTTGTGATGAAGCCGGCGGTTGATATCTTCTTCGGCGCGCCATCGCTTTGAGACCCGGGTGAGGTCGTTGGCGAAGGAAAAGATGACGAGACCTCCCAATACGGCGAGGCCGACGCGCTGAAACGCGGCCTGGGTCTTGAGCGAAAGGGGCTTCCTGCGTATGCCCTCGAGCAACGCGAAAAGCACGTGGCCGCCGTCCAGGATCGGAATCGGAAGCAGGTTCATGGCCATCAGGGCCACGCTGATGAAGGAAGCGAAGGAGAGAAGCTGATCCCACCCGCTTCTCGCCTGGTCGCGGGCGACTTGCGCGATCGCGATCGGTCCCGCGACGCTCGAGCTCAAACGTATCGGATTGGTCACAAAGCTCCAGAGTCCGCTGTAGATTTGCCCGGCCGCGTAGAGCGTCTGCCTGACCCCGAGCCATGCCGCCTGCGGCAGTGGGAACCGCTCCACGACCGTAATCGTCTCCGGGAGCGAAATGCCGATCACGCTATCCGGCGTCGTCTTCACCGTGACCAGGAACATCTGAGACCCTCGGCGGACCTTGAGGTCAAGGGGTGTGTCCGGGCTGCGCCGGATCCGCGCGCTGAGCTCGGACCAGGTCCCGACGCGCTCGCCGTTGACGCTCACGATCTCATCACCTTCGCGGAGCCCCGCTTGGTACGCCGGCAACCCCACGAATACCCTTCCGATGACGGTTCCCGTCTTCCAGTCCAGCTCCCCGGCCAGCCGGGCCGCGTCGCGGCGTGGCACGCGAAGAGCCACCTCCTTCCCGTGTCGCGAGACCGTCAGGGGAACATATTCCGGCCCCTTGGCTCCGACGACATGATCGATCGCCAGAGCGAGCTGTCTCATGGTCCCGGCGGGCCGCCCGTCCAGGACGGCGATCCGATCCCACTCCCGGACGCCGATGCTCTCGACGATCGAGTGGGGGCTAACGCGCCCGACCACCGACGGGAAGTCCGGTGTCCTGACCCCGATCACATAGACGACGACGTTAATCAGGAAAGCGAGGATCAGGTTCGCGATGGGCCCGGCCGCGGTGATCAGCGCGCGCACCCACCAGGGCTTCGAGAGGAACTCGTGGGGTTGCCCCTGCCGATCCTGGGAGTCGGGGCTGTCGCCGGCCATCCGCACGAATCCGCCGAGAGGCAGA
>VBOX01000101.1 GCA_005893265.1 Candidatus Eiseniibacteriota bacterium
GATGGCGCTCGGGCTGGCCGTTCTTTCGTGCAATACAAAATCCACCCCGGTTTCCGGCACGAAGCCCGACGTGATCGTCTCGATCAAGGGGAACAGCTCACAGCTCGGGCCGAGGGCGTATTGGCCGAGTCCCGATACGGTCGAGGTTGGAACCAAGGTGGCCTGGAAGAACAACGACTCCATGGCCCACACGTCGACCCAGCGCGCCGGTGCGTTCACGTGGGACACGGGGAGCATCGCGCCCGGCGCCCGGAGCATCATCGTCACGATGGGTACGCCGGGGACCTACTCCTACTCCTGCACGGCTATGATGCACAACATGCAGGGCATTCTCGTCGTCAAATAGGATTCAGCTCATCACGTCGCGGAGGATGTGTTGCAGCGCCTTCTCCGCGAACTTGCGATGGATCGCGGTCAGGATCCATGGCCAGAGCAGGCAGAAGAAGACGACGATCCCCCAGAACATGAGGGGGCCGTTGTGGTATGCGGCAACATCTCGCTTAAGTTCCTGGACGAATAGGAAGCAGATGAGGAAGACCAGGCCCAGGATCGCGCCGTGCGCCACGGCGGTCCAGGTCCATCGCCAGAAGGTGACATGGTAACTCACGGTATGGGCGCCGCTCCGGCGAACGCTGACGTCGTTGAGCCCTACATTGTAGGCGGTCAAGAAGTCCTCGGCGCCAAAGGTGATCTCGTCCGACCCCGCGGAGCGGACCGCATAGTTCGCGCGTCTTCGACTCCCGCGCAGGAGCAGCCCTTCCTCGACCCGCTTCCGGATTCGGGCGATGAAATCGTCAGGGATCCGGGCCAGCTCGAGCTGGCCATCGAATTCGGGGATGAATGGATTCAACGCTGACCTCCCCCACGCATCTACGTCACAATCGCGACCGTGGTCCCGGTCGCCGGGATGCAACCACTATCGTTATCGGCAGGCTCACGCGCTGGAACAGCGGAAAAGTTGTCCCCATGGGTGGCATCGACTTGGAGGCGACTGTGATCCTTGACCGTGCCGCAGCAGAGCCGAGCGGCTGAGGGCGACGTGCAGAGACGCCGAGGCAAGCAGCACCAGGAACGACCGAAGTCGAGGCGGGTTGCCCCCCGCGGCCACTGGCTTCTGTGGCTCGGCGCGATCCTGGTCGTCACGTTCGTCGTGTACCTACCCAGTCTGGATAACGGCTTCCTCAACTGGGACGACAACCAATACGTGACGGAAAACCCAGCCATGGCGCAACCGGGCCTTCATGATCTGCTGACCGTCCCGCTGGGTGGCAACTACCATCCGCTCACGATGCTTTCGCTGGCGTTGAACTATCGCCTCTCCGGATTGGACCCCGCCTCCTACCATTGGCTGAACCTTCTCCTCCATCTGGCGAACACCGCGCTCGTGTTCCTGTTCGTCCGTAAGCTCTCCGGCGACCGGTTCTGGACGACCGTCGTCACGAGCGTCTTCTTCGGGATCCACCCCACGCACGTGGAGTCGGTCGCCTGGATTTCCGAGCGCAAGGACGTCCTCTACGCCTTCTTCTACCTGATCGCGCTGATCGTATACCTACGCTATCTCGATACCCGGCGGAGTCCCTGGCTCATCCTCACCTTGCTCGCATTCGTTCTATCCTTGGCGTCCAAGCCGGCGGCCGTCGTACTTCCGTTGACCCTGCTCGCGATCGACTATTTTCGCAGGCGCCCCTGGAGCGCCTCGGTCGTGCTTGAAAAGACGCCCTTCTTCGCGATCTCGATCGCGGCCGGCATCCTCACCCTCCACACACAGCGCTTGGCAGGGGCGACGGCCGCCGCGCAGCTGTTCAGCCCGTTCAAGAAGGTGTTGTTCGCTTCCTACGCGACGGCGATGTACGTGGTGAAGCTGTTCGTCCCCGTTCATCTCTCCGCGATCTATCCACATCCTCCCACGTCGCTGAAGACGCTTGCCCCGAAGTTTTATGTCGCCCTCGCCGCGGTGGCGATCCTTCTCCCGACGGTCGTCTATCTTTGTCGCCGTGTTCGGGTGGTTCTCTTCGGGCTGGCATTCTTCTTCATCAACATCTTCCTCGTGCTACAGCTCTTCACGATCGGTGGCTCGGTCATGGCCGACCGGTATACCTACTTGCCCTACATCGGCCTCTTCTTCGCGCTCGCGTGGTGGCTGGATGAACCGCCGGGTTCGACCGCCGCTCGACTCCCCGTGAAGCCTCTCATGGCGGGGGTCCTGCTTCTCTTGTTCCCGTTCTCCCTGGTCCAGACCTGGCGCCGATGCGACGTGTGGCAGAACACGGAGACGTTCTGGAACGACACGATCCAGAAGTACCCGGGCCAGATCGTCGACGCCTACAACAATCGCGGCTATTACTACCATTCGGTCAATCGGGTCAATGAGGCACTCGCTGATTACGATCTCGCGCTGGCGCTGAATTCTAAGGTCCCGCGCACGTGGATGAACAAGGGGTTGGTTCTAGCCGAGCTTGGCCGGAGGGACTCCGCCCTCATTTGCTTCAACCGCGCGCTGGAGCTTGAGCCGAACCGCACGGACGCGTTGAATAATCGGGGCGGCATCAGACTGCAGAAGGGCGATCTGGCCGGGGCGGCGGACGACTTTTCGCGCGCGATCGAGATCAAGGCCGATTTCTATTCCCCCTATGTCAATCGGGCGATCGCGTATTTCGCCATGGGTGAGTACGAAAAGTCGATCGCCGATCGACGCCGCGCGATCGAGCTTCGACCGAACAATTCGACGAACTATCGGGATGTCGGCGCCATTGCCGAGGCTCTCCTTCGGCTGAATCGTCCGCGTGAAGCAGTCGCCGAGTACGACAAGGCAATCCAAGGAGCGCCGCCCGGGGACGGGAGCCTGGGCGGCTACTACCTCAATCGAAGCCGCGCATGGTGGGCCCTGCGGGATCGCACCAAAGCCATCAGCGATGCGGAAGAGGCACAACGGCTGGGCGCCACCGTGGACCCCGCCTACCTCCGGGGGCTGGGCCGGGCGGGAGAGCATCCGTGATATCCTCGGGGCACCGGCCCTCACCCTGACGGTCCCTTCACAGAAATCGGCGAACGGGCGGCTCCCCGTGCCGTGCCCGAGCCGGTGAGGAGGCAGATGTCATTGCGAGCCCATTTCGAGCGATCCGGGAACTGGCTCTTCCGCAAACGTGGCTATCTCCCCTTGCTGCTTGGCGCCGTGCTGGTGCCCGCCCTGGCGGAGTTCGAGTTCCCCGGCGGAACCCGCTTGCGGGACCTGCGCTGGGAACTCCTTTGCCTCGCCATTTCACTCGTCGGGCTGGGTATTCGAGTGGCGGTCATCGGCTACGTGCCGGCCGGAACGGCCGGGCGCAACACAGGCGATCACATCGCCAGGACGCTCAACACGTCCGGCTTGTACTCGGTCGTGAGGCATCCTCTCTACCTGGGCAATTGCATCATGTGGCTTGGCGTTCTCATGTTCCCTCGCGTTTGGTGGTGCCCGGTGATCGGCATCCTTGGCTTCTGGCTTTACTACGAGCGCATCATGTTCGCCGAGGAGGAGTTCCTGCGTCGCGAGTATGGTCCGCAATGGACGGCTTGGGCCGAACGTACGCCGGCGATCGTCCCGGCGCTGCGCGGTTGGCTACCCACGGGGCGCGGTTTCTCTGTCCGTCACGTGTTGAGGCGTGAACACCCCGGGTTGTTCGCCCTCGTCTCCTCCCTCACGGCTCTCGAAATCCTTGGCGATGCGATCCGGGAGCGACGGTTCGAGGTGGACCCGATGTGGGCCACGCTCTTCGGTGGGAGCGCAATCGCCTTCATGATCCTGCGCACGCTCAAGCACAGGACCAGGCTGCTGCATGTCGATCGTTCCTAGATCACGACAAACGAGAAGGAGTGACCCATATGGCCAAGGTTCTCTGCGTCCTGTATGACGACCCGGTCGAGGGATATCCGAAATCGTACGCCCGCGGCGATATTCCGAAGGTCGAACGGTACCCCGGGGGCCAGACCGTCCCGAGCCCCAAGGGGATCGATTTCAAGCCAGGCGTGCTTCTCGGGAGCGTCTCCGGCGAGCTAGGCCTGCGTCCGTTTCTCGAATCGCAGGGGCACACCCTGGTCGTCACCGCCGATAAGGACGGTGCCAACTCCGCCTTCGAGCGCGAGCTGCCGGATGCGGAGATCGTCATCTCACAGCCGTTCTGGCCGGCGTACCTCACGGCAGAGCGCATCGCCAAGGCGCGGAAGCTGAAGCTGGCCATTACGGCGGGCATTGGATCGGATCACGTAGACCTGCAGGCAGCCATCGAGCGAGGGATGACCGTCGCCGAGGTCACGTACTGCAACAGCATCAGCGTGTCGGAGCACGTCGTGATGATGATCCTGGCGCTGGTGCGCAATTACATCCCGTCGTATCAGTGGGTCGTGAACGGCGGATGGAACATCGCCGACTGTGTATCCCGCTCCTACGATCTGGAAGGAATGGCGGTGGGCACGGTGGGATCGGGACGCATCGGCACGGCGGTCCTCCGCCGCCTCAAGCCCTTCGACGTCCAGCTGCACTATACCGATCGGCATCGCCTCCCGGCCGACGTGGAGCAGGAGCTGAACGTGACCTTCCACCCGAACGCCGAGTCGCTGGTGCGCGTTTGCGATGTCGTCACGATCAACACCCCCTTGCATCCTGAGACCGAGCATCTCTTCAATGACGCGCTTATCGCCAAGATGAGGCGCGGCGCCTATCTGGTGAATACGGCGCGAGGGAAGATTTGCGACCGCGATGCCATTGCGCGGGCCTTGAAGACCGGGCAGCTCGCCGGGTATGCGGGGGATGTCTGGTTTCCGCAGCCGGCGCCTAAGGATCATCCGTGGCGGACCATGCCGCACCACGGGATGACGCCGCACGTATCAGGCACGAGCCTGTCCGCCCAGGCTCGGTATGCTGCCGGCGTGCGCGAGATTCTGGAATGCTGGCTCGGGGGCCGTCCCATCCGCGAGGAATACCTGATCGTTGCCGGCGGAGAGCTTGCGGGCGCGGGGGCGCACTCCTACAGCGCCGGCAACGTGACCGGCGGTTCGGATGAGGCAGCGCGCTTCAAGAAGTAGGCACATGGGGAAGGGTCGCCCGATGTCGCGATGGTTCCAGTGGCTCCGCACCGGCTTCCTGGTTTTCATCTTAGGGACTACCCTCGCTCCGGGCTCCGTTCGGTGCCAATCGCTCTGGATCCCGCGGGACCGAGATCAGTCGGTTCTCCTCGAGATCCTGAAGCCGGGCCTCGAGTACATTGACGAAGATACCTTCACGGCAGCCTTTTTCCTCGACGGCCGTTTCGCCCTGGGACCGAACGTGTTCCTCGTCGGCGAGATTCCTTTCTCCCGGTTCGCCGGGGACTACTATTTCTTTGTCGGTTCGCCTCATCGCAGTGAGGCGGCTCCCGGCAAGGTGTACCTCGGTGTCGAAATCCGGGGGAGTGAATCGCCGTTTTTTGGTGAGTTTGGCGTTCGGCTTCCGACTTCCGACGAGAACGAATTCGGCGCGAACCTGACAGGGTCCGGGTCCGATCGTGCGCGCGTAGCGTTCGGGCCAAACAACGTCTCGGTTCACGCCGCGGTCAACTTACGCGAAGTCAGTGCTTCAGGCATCGCGGCGCGATTGCGGCTGGGGACGATTCTGCTCCTTCCGACCGAGAGCAACTCTCCCTTTGGCGGTGCGTTGAGCGGGATGATCCTTTTCACCGACGACCGCGGCAATCTGGGCGAGCGAAGCACGAATCAGCTCGAGTTCCATTCCGATTTCGGCCCGTGGAGGGTCCGTCCGGGGATCGAGCTAAGACTGCCCTTGGACAGCGCCGCAGCCCTTGTCCCAGTCGTGCTCGGCGTAAGCGTGAGCGCGGGCCTGTAAGTAGGGTCCTCCGTCCCGTGCCCTCGACCGAACCCCTGATCCGCAATATCTCCGATACCGCCCGCTGGGTCGCCGTCTACAGGGCTCGCGAGACGGAACGGCCGGACGCGCTATTCCGAGACCCATACGCTCGCCGTCTGGCGGGGAAGCGCGGTGAGGAGATCGCCGCCGCCATGGACGCCCGCTCGAGGGCGGACTGGCCCTTCCCGATCCGAACCTACCTGTTCGATTCCTTGATTGCGGAACACGTTCGCGGGGGCGGCGACCGGGTCGTCAACCTGGCCGCTGGACTGGACGCGCGCCCCTATCGAATGGATCTCCCACCCTCCCTCGAGTGGATCGAGGTCGATCTTCCGGAGATCCTGGACTACAAGGAGGGGATTCTCGCGGCCGAGCGGCCGCGGTGCGCACTCCGCCGAGTCCGCCTGGATCTGGCGAACCGCGAGGCACGGCGGGACCTCTTCGCCGACCTGGGCCGCGACGCGCGGAACGCGCTGATAGTGACGGAGGGCCTCATCATCTATCTCACTCGTGAACAGGCCTCGGCGCTCGCGGAGGATCTCGCCGCGCCCCCGGGGTTCAAGCGATGGGTCCTCGATCTCGCGTCGCCGGGTCTAAGGAAAATGCTGGTGCGACAATTCGGCACGCTGCTCGACGAGGCGCGCGCTCCGCTTCGATTCAGCCCGGACGAGGGTCCGGCGGTCTTCGAGCCGCAGGGTTGGCACCCGGTGGAGGCGCGCTCCTACGTGAAATGGGCGGCTCGGAAAGGACGGCTCAACCCCGTGATGCGTCTCCTGGCGCTCCTCCCCGAATCGAAGGGCCGCCAGGGCTCGCGACCATGGGCGGCGGCTTGCCTGCTGGAGAGGCGGGTACCGTAACGCTGGGGCGCACCACGAGCGCTTCCATCGCAAAATACTCAGGGAGTCCGAGCTGGTCGACCAGGTGCGCCGTGGCTTTGTTCCGCTCTTCGACGCGTTGCCAGAACTCGCGCTCGTCCACACCCGGGAACGGCGCGCGGTCCTTCTGACTCTGGTGCTTGAAGATCGCGCTGACCTTGAGCCTCAGCTCCTCTTCGGACATGGGAACGAGGATGTCCGCCTCGGCGACGGACCACTCCTCCCACGCCCCGCGGTAGTACCACATCTCGGGCGACTCGCCGGAGTAGCGCTCGAGCGCCCGGTCGATGGCGTCCTTGCACATCCGATGGGTCCCGTGCGGATCGGAGAGATCCCCCGCGACCAGAATGATGTGGGGCTTGAGCTCGTCCAGCAGCGCGAGGATGATCTCGACGTCACGCGCTCCGATCGGATCCTTACGTACCTTGCCGGTTTGGTAGAAAGGCAAGTTGAGGAAGCGGGCCTGATCCGGCCGCACGTGCAACACCGCGATCGCGGATATCGCCTCGACCTCCCGGATGCGCTTCTTCAGCATCAGCACGGCATCGCTGTCCACCTGGCCCGGCTCCTTGCGCGCGAGAAAGTCCTCGACATTGTTGATGAAAGGCGCGAGCAGCTCGTTGCCGTAGCCGAAATCCTGCGCCGTGCGGCGCAGGAAGTCGAGGTAACGGCGCACCTCGTGGTCAAAAACGGCGATGTTGCCCGAGGTCTGGTAGGCGACCGCGATCTCGTTCTGGTTCTGGCGGAGCTTCCGCAGAATGCCCCCCGCCGAAATCACGTCGTCGTCAGGATGCGGCGAGAAGACGATGATGCGTTTGCCTTGCGGAAGGTTGCTTCTTCCGCGGATCTTGGCGCTGAGCGCGTTGAAGACGATCCCGTTGAGGTCTCCCGAGGAAGCGTAGCGGGCGAGAAGCCCCGTGAGGCTGTGTTCCCGATAATCGACGTCATCCAGCTTGAGGACGGATTTGCCTGTGACCTGGCTGAGCCAAACGACCGCCTCGATCTCGAGCGGGCGGGTCCATTCGATGTCGCCCAGAACCCAGGGCGTCTTCCGGCGCGTCAGCTCGGCGGCCGCCGCGCCGTCGAGATAGACCGTGGCGTTGGGGTGCTTCTGCAAGAAAGTCGCCGCCACCGATCGGTCCACCTCCCCCTCGACGGCGCGCCTCACGATGGCGGCCTTGTGCTCGCCGGTCGCGAGGAGGGCGATTTCCTTCGCCTCCAGAATCGTCCCCACGCCCATCGTGACGGCTTCGACCGGCACGTTCTCGGTCCCGAAGAAGTCGGCGGACGCGACCCGCCGCGTGATCGAGTCGAGCACGACGAGGCGCGTGCGCGAGGCCGCGCTCGATCCCGGCTCGTTGAAGCCGATGTGGCCCGACTGTCCGATCCCGAGGATCTGGAAGTCGATACCGCCGGCCTCCGCGATGGCGCGCTCGTAGTCGCGGCAGTGGTCTTCGATTTCGGCCCGCGGAATGTCGCCTCGCGGTATGTGTACGTTGCGTGGCTGGATGTTGACGTGCTCGAAGAGGTTCTCCCACATGAACCGGTGATAGCTGTGGAGGCTGTCGGGGGGCATGGGATAATACTCGTCGAGGTTGAAGGTCACGACGTTGGAGAAGTCGAGAGCCTCCTCGCGATAGAGCCGGATCAGCTCGCGGTAGATGCCGATGGGTGTCGAGCCGGTCGCCAGCCCGAGGACGATCCTCTGCACCGCATCTTGCCGGCTGCGGATAAGCTCGGCGATGCGCCCGGCGACGCACCGGGCAATATCGTCGTATGCGTCCTCAACCAAGACAGGAATGCGCTCCGGACTTTCGTGCATGCTCCCCCCGCGCGGGCTGCGGTTGGGTGCTCTTCGCTACGGCATGTATACCAGAGGCCGGAGCCTACTCCAAAGGACACGCTCGAAGGAGGTCCTCCCCGCCCATGTTGACCCACGAACTCCAAGATGCACAACCGGTTGGTGGCATGCCAAGATTGGTGGCGTCCGTGGGCCGTCCAAACTATGATCCGGGTTTCTAGCCGGTTTGTGGTGCTTCTAGGCTGGACGGGAACTTCCCGAGCGGAGTCCGAAAGCGGGGGCAAGGTCTACATCGCATTCTTTGGCGGCCCGCAGAAGTACAGCATGTCCGATGTGAACGATGAGATCAAGCACGGCAATGAGGAGGTCGAAGGAAGCGGCTTTGCGGTCAATGAGATTGGAGGCGGAGCTGGATTCGGCGCCGGGATCCGGGTCTTTCCGTCCGCCAAGCTGGGACTCTTGTTCGATTTCATGCGCCTTGCCGCCAGCACCTCGAAGGAGGCGCGGATTGATGGAATGCCTGTTGCCGTTGATATCCAACTGCCCGCGAGCGCATTCAGTGCGACGGCGGGGTACTTCAGGACCACGCACCGCCTTCGCTACGGTCTCGGGGCTGGGGTCGGGTATTACATTTGCAACGGCAAGATCGAAGCCCGCGTCGGAACGGAGCGAACGTCGTCCGATGTGACAGCCAAGGGGCCCGGATTCCAAGCGCTCGCCATGGGTGATATTCGAGCCTCTTCCCTGCATTTCGAGGTCGCGATTGGCTACCGATCTGCGAAGACGAACCTGCAAGACGAGGGAGGCGCCGACGTGCTCGGGACGGACGGATCGAGGCTGAGAGCCGACTGGAGCGGCCTCATGACCCGATTTGGCTTCTCGATCCCCTTTGACCCAGGACCATATCCTACCTCGGGGCGGTAGCCGCCACCCTTCGCCGCCTCACGTAGCCGGGCGGTCCCGCTCGATCCGGCAAACGAAGCAGCCCGCACGCGCGTTGTGCGCGTGAATGTAGGCGACGTCGGGGTTCCCGAAAAACCGCTCGATCAGCGATTCCAAGACCGCGCCTTCGACCAGATCGCACTCAATCATTCGGTCCTGGGCGCTGTAGCCGCGCAGCGCGAGCAGGCGTCGCCGCATCAGGTCGGGTACGGTCGCGGGACGGTCATACGGCTTGCACGCGGTCGCGTGGACGAAGATCGGCCCCACGTTTCGGTAGGGAACCGGACGTTCAAACGGCGAATAGGAGAAGAGGAGCAACTCTTCACCGACCGATGCCTCCTCGAGGCAGACGCGGCAGGGCAGCGCCCGTGGCTCGTCGGTGCGCGTGGGTTGAATCCCGACGTTGCCGTGATCATCCGACCGTTTTGCGCGGATCTGATCCGCGACGGATTGGGGTACGGGTAGGATTCGAAAAGCGGTCATGGTCAGCCTCCTGGGCAGCTGTGGGGCTCGGTGTGGATTGCGACGATCTGTTTCGTGAGGACCGAACCATTAGATTCGATCAGGGGCTCGATCCGCGACCCGATTTCGATCAAGTTATTCGTGACGCCTACCCGCCCGACAGCCTCTTGTCGCACTGGAACCGGAGGCGCATACTCATTGCCCTGAACGAGACATCCCACCACGAATACCTCCACGGAGAGGAGTCTCCGCGATGAAAGGTCTCCCTACCATCCCACGTGTCGTGTGGCCCGTAGCGGCCTCCCTGGTCGCAGGAATTCTTCTGGGGCTCCCGAGTTCAACGCGCGAGACCCCCGTGGCGAGCGCCCCCACCGCGCAGCTCGAGCGTGTGCGCACCTCGGATGCGCCGGCCGCGACGGCCACGGCGCCGGCGCGCCGCGTTCAGGAACCCGGCCCCGCGAGCGCGAGCTCCGGGCCCATCGACGCCGGAGCAGGATCGGACCGGGGAGGTCCACCTCACGCGGCCGAGCGTCCCGCCGTGGGCGGCATGGTGGTCGGGATTGATCCTGAAACCGGCGAGTTGGGCATGCCCACGCGCGAACAATGGAACGAGCTTTCGGATCAGGAGCGGCAACGGCTCGAACATTCGTCGGCGGGACTCGTCGAGGTGCATCACCCGGACGGGTCCGTCAGCGTGGATCTTCAGGGCCGATTCCAAGAGTTCGTGACGGTTCGAATCGGCCCCGATGGGAAACTCCGGTTCCAATGCGTCGACGGGGCAGAGAACGCCGAGCGGGCGCTCAAGGCTCCGATTCTCGGCCCGGCTGAGATCGCGCCGGCCAAGAGCACGCCCGCGCCCCCGCGCGCGGAATCGGAAGAGAGGTGACGCGGTGACACGCCCTCGCATCGCGACCTCCATGATCCTCACCGCAGTTGCGGTTCTCGGAAGCCTGATCTCGGGCGGCCCTCCAGCTCCCGCCGCATACGCCGCCACCATCACGATCGTGAATCTGGACGGTCCCATGGAGGGATTCAACGACCCCACCCCGGTGTCGCCTGTGGGCGGGAACCCTGGCACCACGATCGGCGCGCAGCGGCTCTACGTCTTCCAGCGGGCCGCAAACATCTGGGCGACCCTGCTCCGGAGCAACGTTGAGATCCGGGTGGGCGCGCAATTTGACCCGCTCTCCTGCAACGCGACGAGCGGCGTCCTGGGAAGCGCGGGCCCCACCACCGTTCACCGGGACTTCGCCGGCGCGATCTTTTCCGGAACCTGGTACCACCAGGCCCTGGCCAACAAGCTGGCCGGCGTGGATCTGGCGGCGCAGAACGACATCAACGCCACGTTCAACTCCAGCGTGGGGAGCCCGACCTGCCTTTCCATCGGTTGGTACTACGGCACCGACGGTAACGAAGGGGGGCAGATCGAGCTATTCCCGGTCGTGCTCCACGAGATGGGTCACGGGCTGGGGTTCAGCACCACGACCGATGGCCAGACAGGTCTGTATCTCAACAGCTTCCCCGCCGTCTGGGACCACTTCCTGTTCGATCCGTCCGTCGGGCTCCATTGGAATCAGATGAGCAATGCGCAGCGCGCCACCTCGGCGGTCAGCTGCGGCGACCTCCTATGGGAAGGGACCGCGGTGACCGCGCGGGCGTCGTCCTTTCTCGATTCAAAGCCGAATCTGCATGTGAACAGCCCGGCACCCGCCGTCGGCGATTATGAAGTCGGCTTGGCCTCGTTCGGGCCGCCGCTGAGCCAGAGCGGTTTGACCGGGGGGGTGGTGCTGGCGAACGATGGCGTGGGCATCGTGACCAACGCCTGCGAGCCGCTCGTCAACGTCGTCGCGGGAAAGATCGTGCTCCTCGACCGCGGCGGCTGCCCGTTCGTGACCAAGGTCAAGAACGCCCAGAATGCGGGCGCGATCGGGGTCGTCGTGGCGGACAGCGTTCCAGGCTGCCCGCCCGGCGGAATGAGCGGGAGCGACCCCACGATCACAATCCCTTCCGTTCGCGTCACCCAATCCGACGGGAGCATTCTCAAGGCAAACCTCGTTGGCATGAATGCCACTCTCATACTCGACCCCTCCATGAGGGCGGGCCTGGGCGCGGGCGGGCGGGTCAAGATGTACGCGCCCAATCCGTACCAGGCCGGATCGTCCGTCTCTCACTGGGACGTCTCGGCGGAGCCGAATCTGTTGATGGAGCCCGCGATCAACAGCTCGCTCTCCTCCGACCCGGATCTAACGATGCAGCTCTTCGGCGATATCGGGTGGTTGGGTGCCACCGGCGTCGAGGGTCTGGCCTCGGCGGAGGGGATTGGCTTCTCGCTGGCCCCGAGCGGGCCCAACCCAGGCTCGGAATTCACGAGCGTTCACTTCTCGGTCCCGACGCGGCAGCGGGTCGTGGTTCGCGTGTTCGATGTGAGCGGGCGGCTGTTGATGACGCCTGTGGACGAGACCCTGGACCCGGGGCCCCATGCGACGCGGATCCCCACATCGACCCTGCCGGGCGGCGTGTACTATTACAGGATTGAGGCCGGGGGAAAGAGTTTGTCGCGGAGGTTCGCGGTGCTGCCGTAGTTCCGGAATGGCACAGGGCCCCTCGAAGGGGTTTCTGGGCCGTGGCAGCGGCCGGCCCCCCTCTGAGCCCCACGCGGGCCGCAGCCGGGCGTATTCCCCTCGCGGTTCTCTACTCGATCTCAACAGTGGCGGGCGGCTCGCCCGCGCCGTATCTTTCCGGCGGACGGCACCAGGGGGTGGACCCGCCGCATGTTGTGGCGCGTGGTGGTTGGAGGTTGATCGAGAGGAGGACAGGATGAGTTTGTCGTTCCGCGTTGGCGTAGCGGTTGGCATCTTGATCCTGGCGGCTGCCGGCTGCCAGCAGGGAAAGCAACCCGGGACCACCGGGAAGGCGGAGTCGAAGGGAGAAGCGGCTGCGGGAGCCCGATCGAAGGTGGGCAAGGCCCACACAAAGGCCCAAGGCGCCGCCGGACACGGCACCAGCACTGCCGAGGCGCGAGACGGGGGTGCCGGCAGCTCACGCGCTGGCGGGAGATCGACCCTCACCGCCGCCGATGACGGCACCTCGCACGACCTGCGTCAAGGTCAGGTGGTGACCGTGGTGCTCGAATCCAATCGATCCAGCGGCCTCAAGTGGATCTTGGCCGAGCCCGCGGGGACCGTGATGGTGCGCGCGGCGAACCCGGTCTACGTGGCGAGGGCCGCCAAGCGCGGGGCTTCTGGAGCCGGGGGCACCGAAACATGGCGCTTCCGCGCCGCCAAGCCGGGCAAGCAGACCGTACGGCTCGAATACCGGCGGCAATGGCAGCAAGTCCCGGAGCGGACGTTTCGATTTTCGGTGACGGTGCGGTAGGTCTGCCCGCAGCTATCGAACACGACTCAATACCGGAACGGGTCCAAGCACACGGCGTGGGGGTGTTCCCGCTCTTTTCGCTCAGCCTCTTCCCGGTCTGCTGAGGAGCGGAGGGTGTCGCCTAGACGCGCATAGGCGGCAGCGCGGGCGCGTAACGGGTAAATCAGCTCGGGCCGGCGACGCAAGGACTCGTCGAACGACCTGACGGCGGCCTGGTCGCGGCCCATCCCAACCAGGGCCATGCCGAGGACGTAGTGTGTTTCCCCCTGCTGGGGGGCAAGGGCGAGCAGACGCTTGGCATCGACCATCGCATCACGGTACCGACCAAGGAGTCCTCGAGCAAGCGACCGGCCCCTGTAGAATTGGGAGTTGCCTGGTTGCTCCGCGATGGCTAGGTCGAAATCGGGGAGCGATTTTTCATACTCGCCACGCTGGCACGCCACTAGTCCGCGCAGGAAGCGCAGATAGGCCCGATCGGCGAGTTGAACCGCCGTGTCCAGATCGGCAGCCGCCACTTCGAAGCGCTTGAGATCGATGGCGTAGATCGCATGGGTCTCGCGGTACCAGGCCCGACCGGGCTCAAGGGCGATGGCGCGATCCACATGCGCGAGCTGCTCGGTTCTGGTCATGCCGGTTTCCTCTCCCCGCAAGGCCGCGAAGTATTCGTGATCGGCTGCGTCCTCCGCGCACGAAAGGACGAGCAGTGGGAGCGCCAGCAAGCAGGCGCTCCGGAGGAGAAGGAAGGTCACGAGAGTGGGTTCGCGGCTCACCGCCCGAATATCGGCAAAGCCTGCATCGAACTGCAGCCCAGCTCAGCAGCCCTGCTACTGAGGAAGACGAGCCGACTATGTCCCACGCGCTGCGACTGCCTTGCGAAGAAGAAGCGATCCGGTCGGGACCGCCGGCCACAGTGGCGGCGCATGCGGTGGGTCGGTGGGTGCTCGCCGCGACGATCCTCGGCTCGAGCCTCGCCTTTATCGACGGAACGGTCGTCTCGGTCGCCCTGCCCGCGATCGCCCGCGAGTTCGGGGCTCAAGGGGCGGACGTCCAGTGGGTCGTCGAGGCGTACGCGCTTTTCCTGTCCGCGCTGCTCATCGTAAGCGGCTCCCTCGGCGATCGCTTCGGGCGGCGCCGGGTCTACGCGCTCGGGGTCACGGTTTTTACGCTGGCGTCGATCGCGTGTGGCCTCGCTCCGTCCGTCCAGTGGCTCGTAGCCTCGCGGGCCGCGCAGGGTGTCGGCGCGGCGCTGCTCGTGCCGGGAAGCCTGGCGCTGATCTCGGCCTCGTTCGATCCGGCCCGAAGAGGGCAGGCGATCGGTACGTGGTCGGGTTTCAGCGGGATCACGTCCGCGATCGGCCCGGTGCTTGGTGGATGGCTCGTCACGCTGTCGTGGCGCTGGGCATTCTTTCTCAACGTTCCGCTCGCGGCCGTCGTCCTCCTCCTCCTCCGGCGGGTGCCCGAGAGCCGGAATCCGCAGGCACGGGAGCTCGACCTTCCCGGGGCCGCGCTTGCGACCACCGGGCTGGGGGGCCTTGTCTTCGGGTTGATCGAATCGTCACGCCGGGGTTGGAGCGATCCAGCCGTCCTCGCGGGGCTCGCCGTCGGTGGGGCGTCGCTCGCCGCATTCGTCGCGGTGGAGGCGCGCTCGAAGTCACCGATGTTGCCGCTCGGGCTCTTCCGCTCGCCGACATTCGCGGGGGCGAACGCGCTCACCTTTTTCCTCTACGGGGCCCTCGCGTGCGTCTTCTTTTTCCTTCCGCTCGAATTGATCCAGGTCCAAGGCTATTCACCGCTCGGCGCCGGGGCGGCCATGCTGCCATTCATCGCGGTGTTGTTCTCCTTCTCGCGCTGGTCCGGGGGGCTCGTCGCGCGCTTCGGACCCCGCCGGCCCCTGATCGTCGGGCCGATCGTCGTCGCGATCGGATTCCTGCTGCTGGCCCTGCCCGAGGTCGGCGGGAGCTACTGGAGGACGTTCTTCCCGGGCGTCCTCGTGCTCGGCTTCGGAATGGCCGTGAGCATCGCCCCGCTCACGACGGCGGTCATGAACGCGGCGGGGGAGGGAAACGCAGGCATCGCGTCGGGGGTCAACAACGCCGTTTCGCGGACGGCGGGTCTCCTGGCGATCGCGCTCCTGGGAATCCTGCTTACCGGAGTCTTCGACCGGGACCTGGAACGCCGCGTGCAGGCGCTCCCTCTGGACCCATCCACCCGCGCGCAGGTGCTCACGGAGCGAACAAAGCTCGCCGCCGCCGAACCGCCTTCAGGGCTCCCGGCCGCGGAGGCCGCGGAGGTTCGCCGGGCCTTAGCGCTGGCGTTTGTCACCGCGTTTCGCGCGACGGCGCTCGCGTCGGCCGTGCTGTCCATCATGGGGGCGGCGTGCGCCTGGGTATGGATCGGCCGGGGGGGTGCGTCCGGGTCGGGGGTGACGCGCCAGTTCCTTGCGATATGATTGTTGTCACGGGGGTGAGGGCATGGGACAACGGAAAAGGAGAATCGAATGTTCGAGAATGCAGATGTGCAGCCCATGCTTCCGGTGAAGGACATGAAGGCGGCGGAGCGTTTCTACGAGGAAATTCTGAAGTTGAAGAAGGTCGCTTCCATGCCCGACATCGCTTCCGTGTATCAGAGCGGCGGCACCAAGCTCTGTGTCTATCGCTCGGAGTTCGCGGGCACGAACAAGGGAACCGCGGCCTTATGGGAGGTAAGAGACGTGGAGGGCACCGTGAAGGAGCTGAAAGCCAAAGGGGTGACCTTCGAGCACTATGATCTGCCCGGCTTGACACTCAAGGGGGACATTCACGCCTCCGGCGATTTCCAGGTCGCGTGGTTCAAGGATCCGGGCGGCAACATTCTCTCGGTGCAAAACGCTGTTCCGCCCAAACCATAGGAGAAGTCCATGCCCGCCACGCTCGCCATCTCTCGCCCGGCACCCGATGAGTTCTTGGAGTACTACAACAAGTACATCGGCCTGGTCCAAGGCGACGATGCCCTGCCGGCGTTGCGGAAACAGATCGAGGAAACCGTCCGGCTTCTAGCGCCGTTGGACGAATCGAAAGCGCTCCATCGATACGGCCCCGGCAAGTGGAGCGTGAAGGAGGTCGTCGGCCATCTTTCGGACGCGGAGCGCGTGTTCGCCTACCGCGCGCTGCGCGTGAGCCGAGGGGACGCCACACCCCTCGCGGGATTCGACGAGAACCAGTACGTGCCGGCGGGCCGTTTCGACTCGAGACCGCTCGCCGACATCGTCCACGAGTTCGAGACCGTGCGCGCCGCGTCCCTCGCGTTGTTCCGTGGACTTGACGACGAGGCGCTCCTCCGCCGAGGGACGGCGAACGGCAGCACCATCAGCGTTCGCGCCGTCGCATGGATCCTCGCGGGACATGAGCTTCATCATCGCGGGCTCTTGGTCGAGCGGTACGGCGTCGGGAAGTAGCGCCATGTTCGTGCCTTGTCGGAGAGGAGGGTGAATCCATGCCGGAACGCCGCGCCGAAGCGGAGTGGGATGGCAATCTAAGGGAAGGACGGGGGAGGCTGAAGCTGGAGAGCGGGGCGTTCCAAGGGCCGTACTCCTTTCGGGACCGTTTCGAGGACGGCAAGGGAACCAATCCCGAGGAGCTTCTCGGCGCCGCCCACGCGGGCTGCTTCTCCATGGCGCTGACCGCCGGACTCACCGCGGCGGGTCACCCGCCGGGCCACATCCACACGACCGCGACCGTGCGCTTGGAGCGGGCAGGAGAGGGGTTCGCGATCACAAAGATCGATCTCGCGACCGAGGCGTCGGTGCCCGGAATCGCGGCGGCCGACTTCCAGGCGCAAGCCGAGAAGGCCAAGGCCAACTGCCCGGTCTCGAAGGCGCTTGCCGGCACCGCGATCACGCTGACGGCGAAATTGGTTTGATCAGGCGAACCGAGGGTCGTCCGCTGTAGGTCCGTAGATCGACGGCACCGGTACGTTGTTCAGCCTGAGGTAGACGGTCAGCTGGCCGCGGTGGTGTGACAGGTGCATCAAGGTATCTCGAAGCACCACGTGCCTTGGATTCTCGTCGACGACGTTGCCTGATACGAGCAATCGCCAGGGTTTCATGAGGTGCTCGTCGGTCGCGTTCCTGAGGGCCGCGGCAGCCTCGGCGATCCCCTTGTCGAGAGCCTCGACCAGGTCCGCGCTCGTCCGCAGCGTCTTCTGACTGATGTTCGAGCCTCCCGGCGGATTCAAATCCAGCTCGTCTTTCGAGAGGATGAGAGAAAACCACGTCGGCATCGTGGCGACGAGCATCGCCAGGCGGCCGAGCGGCATTGATTTCTCGTGCGGCTTCCAGTCGTCGCGTCCCGAGGGTACGCGCTCCAGGGTGCGACGAGTCCGCGGTCCTTCGGCCTCGAGCTGCTCCAGAATCAAGTCGGTCATCTTCAAGTCGGTTGTCTTCATGGCGTTCCTCCGTGGCCGAACCCCGGAGGAAACGTTAGCAGAACGGTAGCCGTCGCCGCCAGGCGCTCCGGCCACCTGCCCACGGGCCTAGAATCTGTCTGAGGCCGTGTAGGCGGCCCTCGAAGTCCATTGGTGGGCTTGGTCGTCCCTCTAAGTACAACCCCGAGGTCGCGGAGAGCCGGTGCGCTCGCGGCGAACGCGCCTCCGTTATCGGCCGGTAAGGGTAAGCGCGAAAACCGCTTCGGCATCCTCCCGGGCCCGAACGCGCGGGGGGCAGTCGCTCCATGGCATATGTCTTGCGGCTTTAAGTGGTGCTATGCAGCCAACCCCCCACGACCCCGACACCTCCCACCAGTTCACAGGCGATTCGCCTACCCATGACAACTCGCGTGGAGAAGGAGATCCAACGATGCGCAAACCGATTGGCATTGCCCTCATCCTGATCTGTGCGCTGCTGTTGGGCGCCACCGTCGTGTCCTATTCGAAGTACCGTAAGTCTGCTGCGGACTTTACGCAGGCGACGGCCAACGAAGAGAGCATGCGGCAGCGTTACGATGGGGCCGTCAACGAGATCGTGATGATCCAGGACAGCCTGAACACCATTATCCTGGGCGGGGAAGCTGTCATCCCATCCGGGCGCCAAGTCGAGATGCCCGGCACGCTTCACGACACCGTGCTCTCTCGCATCGCCCTGCTCAAGGCCTCCGTGGAGCGCACCAAGGAGCGGATCGAGGATCTGGACGCCAGGCTGAAGAGGGGCGGCGTCAAGATCGCCGGGCTGGAGAAGGCGATCGCCAGGCTGCGAAAGAATGTGGCCGAGAAGGAAGATCAGATTGCCCAGCTCTCCACGCAGGTCAATACCCTGAACACCCAGGTGGCGGGCCTCACGACCGAGGTCGAGACCAAGCAGCAGGATCTAGCACAGAAGCAGCAAGAGCTGACGGACAAGCAGCACGAGCTTGCGACGATCTTCTACACCATGGGAACCAAGAAGGAGCTCACCAAGTCTGGTGTCATCGCGTCGAAGGGCGGCGTCCTCGGTTTCGGCAAGACACTGAAACCGTCGGGCACCGTGAACGAGAGCGCCTTCACGCCCCTCGATACGGATCAGGAGACCGTCATACGCATTCCGTCCGAGAAGGCCGTGGTCTTGAGCGCGCAGCCGGTCGCGAGCTATGTGATTCAGCCCGTTTCCAAGGACCTGGTGGAGCTCCGAATCGTAGACCCGAAGGAGTTTCGCAAGGTCAAGCACCTCGTAATCCTGAGAAGTTAGTAGCGGATCGAAAGACCGGGGCCGTAACAGGGCCGAATCCCTCGTGGTTCGGCCCTTGTTTTTTTGCGGCCCAACCTTGCTAGACTACGGCTTGGCGAACGCCGTAGGTGGCCGGCGGCTTAAGCCGGTGGCGGAAGGGAGGGCATGAATGGACGGATGGAGTTGACCAATCGCAACGTGATTGGCGCACTAGCTCCGATCGCGGCTCTCAACAATTATCTGCTCCCTGTGTACATGATCGTTCTGGGCGTCGCCCTGGTCCGCTGGCCGGCAAACGAAACCTCGGAGAGCCGCAACTGACACAAGCGTGAATCACACCGACAGGCCGATCCCGAGCACGCTTCGCCTCGAGCACTGCGAGCGGGCTCCCGCCGATTGGGAGTCCTGGCTCGCAAAAGCATCGGGGGCCTCCTTCGCGGCTCGCGCCGGCTTTCTCGAAACGGTCGAGCGCGTGTGGCCGCGGGCGCGTGTGCTCTACTTCACGGCGCGGCGCGGCGAACGCTTGGCGGGGGGCGTCTGTGTTGCGGCCAGCGTGCGCTTGGGCCTGACTTGGGCGCGCTCGCTCCCTTTCGGCACCTATGGCGGGCCGATGGTTTCGGCGGACGATCCCGATCCGGCCTCGGTGCGAGCGGCGCTGGCGCGCGCCTTCGAGGAATGGCTGTCGGCCGAGCGCGTGGCGGGCGGCGAGGTGGTGCAGGCCCCTATCTCGTCCCGACTAGAGCGCGAGGCAGGTCCCGACCCTGCCTGGAGCGCCCTTGCCAGCGGCATCACGACTGGCCAGACGCACGTCGTCGATCTGACACCGGGTGCGGAGGCCATCATCGCGGAAATGCACCGAGAATCGCGTCGAGTCCTTCGCCAGGCCGAGCGCTGGGGCGTCACCATCGAAGAAGATGCGGAAGCGTTGCCGGCCGTGCACCGATTCTACCTAGACCAGGCGAAGGCGTGGCGCGGCCACCGGCCGTACCCGCTTGCCTTCCTCGAGGCGTTGGTCCGCCATCCGTCACGCTTCGCGCGGCTTCTCGTGGCGCGTCGTGCCGGCCGTGTCGAAGCCGGCATCCTCGTCCTCTCCGGCGGGGGAGAGAGCTTTGTATGGTGGAGCGGGGCCGCACGCAGCTCGCGCCAGAGCCTCTCGTATCCTTCCCTCGTGAGACGTGCCATGGAATGCGCATGTTCCGCCGGCGACGCACGCCTCAACTTGGGCGCCAGCGGCGGACTCGAGCGACTCGAGCACTTCAAGCGCTCGCTGGGTGCCGCGCCTCGCCCGTTCTGGGTCTATCACTTGCGTCCTCGTCGCGACGATTGGGTCTACCGCGTCTACGCTTGGCTTCGCGCCGCCCGAAGGCTCAGGCGGTCCAAACTTGGTCCCAGGGACGCGGTACAATTGACCTCATGAGCGACACGGACGATCAAGCCCTGACCGGACCCGATCTCGGCATCGATGGAGCGGCCCTCGCGGATCTTCCCGACGGGGGACTCTTGGCGGGCCACTTCCAAGGCGCGAAGGTGGTGTTGATCCGGAAGGGCGGAGTCATCTACGGCATCTCCGGAAAATGCACCCACTACGGAGGGCCGCTCGAAGAGGGCCTCCACGACGGCGATTTCCTGATCTGTCCCTGGCACCACGCGTGCTTCAGACCCGAAACGGGCGAAGCGGTTCGCGCTCCAGCGATCGATCCCGTGGCCACGTTTTCGACCGAACAGCGTGGCGACCGCGTGTTCGTGACCGGCATCAAGAGCCCGCAGGCTCGCCTGTCTTCGGTTCTCTCGGCGCCCGCTTCCGTGGTCCTCGTCGGAGGGGGTTCGGCCGGCTTCGCCGCAGCGGAGATGCTGCGCCGTGAAGGGTACGAAGGCCCGATCACCATCGTGTCGGCGGACGAAGCCGCTCCCTACGATCGTCCGAACGTCTCCAAGGATTACCTGGCGGGCACTGCGGCCCCTGAGTGGATGCCACTCCGCTCACCGGACTGGTATCGGGACGCGCGCGTCGATCTCCAGCTCGGGACGCGCGTGGAGGCCATCGATCCCAAGAAGCGACAGATTCTGCTCGAGGATGGACGCTCTCTCCCGTACGAAGCGATGCTCCTGGCCGCTGGGGCGACTCCGGTCCGCCTCGACGTCCCGGGCGCGACCCTGCCGCACGTCCATTACCTCCGCACCCTTCGTGACAGCGAATCGATTATCGAGCGCGCGCAGCGCGCGAAGCGGGCCGTGGTCGTGGGGGCGAGCTTCATTGGCCTCGAGGTCGCAGCCTCACTTACGAAGCGAGGGCTGAGCGTCCACGTCGTCGCGCCCGATCGGGTCCCGATGGAACGCGTGCTCGGCGCGGAGCTGGGTGGTTTCGTGCGGGCGCTTCACGAAGAGCAGGGCGTCCGGTTCCACCTGGGGCAGACCCTCTCGGAGATTCGAGAGGGCTCGGTGACGCTCAGGGATGGGAGCAAGCTCGATGCCGAGCTGGTCGTCTTGGGCGTGGGGGTGCGTCCCAACATCGAGCTGGCGGAGAAGGCCGGGCTCCGCGTCGACCGCGGGGTGGTAGTCGACGAGTGCTTGCGCACGAGCGCCGAAGGAATCTGGGCCGCGGGGGACATCGCGCGCTGGCCGGATCGATACAGTGGAGAGGCCATCCGCGTGGAGCACTGGGTGGTGGCCGAGCGGCAGGGACAGACCGCCGCGCGAAACATGCTCGGCGGGCGCGAGCCCTTCGCCTCCGCTCCGTTTTTCTGGAGCCAGCACTACGACGTGCCCATCAACTACGTCGGATATGCGTCCTCATGGGACGAGATCCAGGTCCTTGGGAGCATCCCGGACCGCGATTGCCTGGTCGCATACCGGCAAGGCGGCAAGACTCGCGCGATCGCGACGATCTACCGGGACCATGCTTCGATGCAGGCCCAGGCGGCGATGGATCGCGCCGACCCTAGGGAGGTCGACGCGCTGGTTCTGGCAACCGCCAGGTGACCGCCCCACTTGAAGTAGCGAAACTGTGACCTAGACGACCTCACGTATCTACCTCGACTACCGAAAATCCCGAAGTAGCACCGTGGCGTGGGGCTCGGGAAGGGTTGGCGCCACCGCATAGATTGTTTTCATTGCCCAGCAGCGCTCCGAATCGGACGCGCCTTCAGAGAGGCCGGCGATCAATCGCCTCGCGGTGTCTTTGCCGAGCTTCGCTTCGAGGGCAGGGCCAGCGGCGATCCGCTCTTCGTCCGTGGGTGCGTTCTTGGGCAACTCTCGGACTTCGGCGAGCATCGACTCGTGAAGAACCTGCATCCACTCCGCGACGAAGCCCGCCTCGAGCCGCAACAGCGCCTCTTCGATTTCCGCTTGATCGGATGCCGTCGGACTGGACCCCTTGACGATGGTGGCGCAGGCGTGCTCGCTCACCCTAGAAAGAAGGAGGCTCATGACTCGCGCTCGCCGCCGGAGTGTGGCGTCGTCGAGTCTTTCAACCCCGAGCCTGTTCAGGGTTCTCAGTTTCATGCCCCAGTCGTAGGAGCTCTCGAGGGCTCGGCGGATCTCGGGGTCCCTGGCCATCTTCTCGTCGAATTCGGCGAAGTGCTCGTGAAGACGCTCCAGGGGCGTCTTGAAGGAAAAGTAGCCTCCGAAGAGGTGGTCCATTGCGCGCGTCTCGATCACGATCATGAATGTGAGGACGCTTACGATGGCTCCGGTAATGAGGGCGGCGCGCTTCAGTCGCCGGTGTAATGAAGGAACGACGCGTGGGAAAAGAACAAGCGCGTTGACCCCTACGATGATGGAGAAGATCGCGGCAACGACGTAGTCCTCGGAGTGGAGTGGAACGTGGGGGGTCATGCGACCGGCATTGTTACGGTCGGGGCCTCAGGAATGCAACCACGCCGGTGGTGGTTCATGCGAGCGGATCTTCGCGAGGCCCTGCGTGTGCTAGATTCCTCGGTCGGTTTAATCGCTCGATACCGGGAGGGCCTCGATGTCAGACCCGATCATCGATCGACTCCGCGTCCTGGAGCCACTCACGCGCCCGCTGGAACCCCGGGCCGAGGAGCGGGCGGCGTTATCTCGCGCCGCGGTCGCGCATACGGAGTCGTTTCTCTCATGGCTCGAGACCGCGCCGGCGTTTTGCGCCGACGAGGGATCAGCGGCGGCGATCGCGGATGCCCCGATCGGACGCGATCCGATCGGGATGGAGCGCGCCCTGTCGCTGCTATCGCATCACGTTGACGGCAACGGCCAAAACACTACGGCGTCGGGATTCTTCGCTTTCATCCCCGTCGGAAGCCTCTACCACGGCGCCTTGGGAGAATTCGTCGCCGCGGTCACGAATCGGTTTTCGGGCAACTTCCTCGCCTGCCCCGGAGCGGTCCGCATCGAGAACCAAGTCTTGCGCTGGCTCGCGTCCGTGGTGGGCTACCCAGAGACGTCCGTGGGGAACCTCACGTCGGGAGGGAGCATGGCGAACCTCACCGCGATTGTCGTCGCGCGAGAGGCGGCCGGGCTCAAGGCACGAGACTTCGAGCGCGCGGTCGTCTACTTGACCGAGCAGGCCCATCACTGCGTCATCAAGGGACTGAGGGTCGCCGGTCTCGGCGAATGCGTCCAGCGCCGGATTCCAATCGACGAGCGGTTCCGTATGATTCCAGCGGCGCTGGAGGTCGCGATGGCCGAAGACGAACGCGCCGGTCGGATTCCGTGGCTCGTCGTTGCGACCGCGGGAACCACGGACGCCGGCGCGGTCGATCCACTCGAGGCGATCGCGGAAATCTCGGCGCGCCACAGCGCCTGGTTTCACTGCGACGCGGCCTATGGCGGCCCCTTCGCGTTATGCGCGGAGGGGAGAAGAATCCTTTGCGGCATCGAGCGCTCCGATTCGGTCGCCCTGGATCCGCACAAGGGGCTCTTCGTTCCCTTCGGCGTGGGCGCGGTCCTAGTCAAGAACGCAGCGGCGATGCGCGCGGCGTACTCGTTCACCGCGAACTACATTCCGCGCGCTGGCCAGCTTCTAGAGGAGCCGTCGCCCATGGAGCTGTCGCCTGAGCTCTCGCGCCCCTTTCGGGCGCTCCGCCTCTGGCTGCCTCTCCAAGTCCTGGGCGTAGCACCATTCGAGGCTGCGCTGGAGGAGAAGCTCCTCCTCGCGCGCTATGCCCACGCGCGGCTGTGCACGCTTGACGGCGTCGAGGTAGGCCCTGAGCCCGACCTGTCCGTGGTCGTATTCCGCGCGCTGCCACGCCGCGGCGATCCCGATGCTTACAACGCCCGACTCGAGCGCTCGATCCAGGAGGACGGGAGGATCTCCCTTTCGTCCACGATGCTGAGCGGCCTGCGCTATCTCCGGTTGGCGATTCTATCGCCGCGCACCCACAAGGACGCGATCGACCACGCGATAGACATCATTCGCGAAAAGATCCAGGCGCTGGCGTCGTAGGTGAACCGAGCGCTTCGGCTATCCGGAGGAATGATCGAGATGACCGCGACTCGTTTGCACGTGCTCCGCAGATGCTGGATCCCCGTCCTACTCGGGCTGGTCATGCTCCTCCCGGCCTGTGGCGGCGATGACAACCGTGGTGGCCACCCCATGACGCCTCCCACGTCGCCGTCCCCATCGCCGTTCGTAGAGGACTCACTGGTATTCCGAACGGCAGGAGGCACCGTCATCGAGATGGGAGATTCGGCCATCACCTGCTGCGGCCTCTACGACCCAGGGTTCATCAACGAGCGCGTCATTCGAATCATGTATTACGATACCACGCTGCAAAAACAGTCGTGGATGATCGAGATCCTCGTCGACGCCACCGCTGAGGGATCGGTCCACACGCTACCCACGCACCCGGTGCCGCCGCACGCGGTCCCCTACGTGACTCTCTTCGCTCACTTTGGAGAGTACAGCAGCAGCGAGGAACTGGCTTCCGGAACCATCGCCCTCAATTCCTTCGAGTGCGGCGCTACCACGACGTCCGTGGATTTCAGCGTGGACGCGACGCTCGAGAGCGAGACGATGCACGGGTCGACCATCACCGTCGGTGGCCGCTTCCGCGCCGTCTACCCCCGGACGGAGTGCCCGCACTGACGGCACACCGCCCCGGATCTCCGAGCTAAGTTACAATGCATCAATGCGGAGGGGTGGTCGAGGACGCTCACCGACAAGCCCGTCGCTTCCACGGCAAAGCAGCTCGCAACCCGTGCGCACTTCGCTGGGTAGGTAAGCCGAGCAAGACCCGTGCAACGACTACACCGAGGCCTACACGGCCGTCCGTCACCATCGGAGGATCGTCAGCCATGAGCAACGTCCACCTGGTCCTGGTCGGCAATGAGAACAGCTTCAAGGTATGTGCGGCCTTTCACATCTCGGAGCACGCGAAGACCTACGCCAGCGGTTTCAAACACCACCAGGCCCGTGTGTGGGTTCAGGAGTTGGCCCTTGGGGTCAGCCAGGATTTCCGAATAGGCGACAAACCATTCACTGTGAGGTTCAACCGGAAGGGCGAGTGCGTTGGTGTCGTGGAGAACCCTCCCTTGGAGGACTTCCTCTGGGATTCTCAGCCGCATCGAATTTCCGAGGACGGATCCAGTGTGGAGGTATATCGGTGGGCGCCAGGCCCAAAGTTTGCCAAGGAAGAGGCCGAGGCCAGACTGCGCTACGTGCCCCTGGCCTCGTGGGTAGAGCGCCCTTGAAACTCGTGTCCTTGCGACAACGAGCGCGGAGGGGTGGGCGAGTAGTTTAAGGCGGCGGTCTTGAAAACCGGCCGGAAACACGGCCCGCCGAGAACCGCTGGCGAGCGGTCCGTTCGTCCTAGATTCAAGCAAGGAGAGTGACCCATGCGGAAGATAATCGTCGGCGCCTTCGTTTCCATGGACGGCGTCATGCAGGCGCCCGGCGGGCCAACTGAGGATCCGACCAAGGGCTTCAAGTTCGGCGGCTGGGAGATGCCCTATTTCGCTCAAGAGTCTCGCGAAGAGCTCGACCGCCTCTTTAAGGAGAAGTTCGATCTCCTCCTCGGCC
>VBOX01000022.1 GCA_005893265.1 Candidatus Eiseniibacteriota bacterium
CCTCGCCGCTGATCACCCTCGTTCCTTGGCCGGGTCCGCCCCACGCTCGGATCTTCTTGCCCTGCTTCAGGAACCGAATGGCCGTGATGGGGCGCACGTAGTCGTATCGGATTTTCGCGTCCCACGCCGCTATGCCGGCGTCGAGGATGGCGTTGGTCAGGATGAAGAACATCTCGACGTCCTGATCGAGCGAATGCTCATCCCGCAGCGAGACAAATTGGGCAAACAGATCCCAGTGCCCCGGCGGTAGCACGCTGTTCGGCCCGTCAGCCCAATACTCGGCGATGACCTTCTGGCGATCCGTGAGATGGGCGCTGATGTCGATGAGTTCTTCCGCCTGCTCGCGATAGGACCCACGGGGGAACAACACGGGAGGGGCCGGGCGGAACTGATCCCCCGAGGTGAGCGCGAAGGGGATGACGTGGGCCCAGTGGGGACATAGGAACTGCTGCACGATGATGGCCGTGCCGGCGCGGTTCGGGTGCCGCAGCGGCTGCCAGCGGCTCGGGTCGCGGACTTCGTCCGGTGTGTTCACCGGCTCGTAGCCGGTGTAGTCCGAGTACGGCAACCCGGTGGGTCCAAGCGTACCGAGCTGGTTGGAGCCGTCGTCGTGTCGAAACTTGAGGAGCGCCGCGGCGACCACATTGCCGATGCCGGCCGGAGTCGTCCGGTCGTCGGTCGTGTTGCCCGGATCGAACCCCAAGTCGGCCATCTTCGCGTCGAACCGCTCGATCTGCGCCGGATAGAGATCGACGAGCACGCGATACGCCGCATAGCTGATCGCTTCGGTCTTGTTGGCCATCGTGTGCTCCGCCGCCGGCCGCCGAAGTGCTGCGCCGTAGCGCGTCCCCACGGCCTCAGGGTGGTACGCGGCCCACGCGTCGAAGATCGCGGTGTGCACGATCGCCAGGGCGCGGGAGACCATCGGCGGGCCGAGCGTGCCCGCGGAGACGGCGTCGAGCGCCGTCTGGTTCCACTGGAGCACGGGGTTGGCCTCGCCGCTGGCGATCCGCGCCGCAGCTATCTCGAGGGAGGGCGCCGCGAGCCTGCGGCGGGGCTCGACGATCTGGTCGGAGCATCCGGCCAGCGTCGCGAGCCAGTAGATAAGCATCCAGGGAGGGGCGACGCGTCGCGCGACGCCCTTCCCCGGCTCGGCTCCCTGCTTCCTTCTAGTCGTCGTCCTCGTCTTCGTCATCGATGCCGTTCCCCGTTGGCGTACTCCATGGCGATCTGACTCTGGCCCTACGTCTCTCCCACGTTGCACACTGAACCTGGCACCGAGCCTGCCTCGGCGGGCCGTTTCGGGTCGAGCTGCGTGTCTCTTCCTGGTGCGGGCAGAGTCCTCCTAGTTAATGCAACTCTGATTGGCGGTGCCAAACTTGTTCGACTTCCAGGTATTGGCATCGCAGGCCGGGTTGTCGTCTTCGAGGTCGAACGTCCCGTTCCCGAATGCCTTGTTCGACTGGACCAGGTTGCTCCTGGCACCGAAGGTGAGCCGGATCCCCTGCAGGACGTTGTTGCTGGCCTCGCTGGACTGGATGGTGGTGTTCGTGGCGCTACCCAAAAAGACGCCCACGAGGTTCTGGACGAGGGTGGTCGCACGGATGGTAGTGCCCGTCGAAGTCGATGAAAACACCTCGATCCCTGGCATCGGCGAACCCCCGAAGGTGCCTGCAATTGGAGTTGCGCCTTTGTTCGACTGCCTAACCTCGGTGCTCAGGTCGATCGTGTTGTTGCTGCCGGCGATGCCGATGCCGAAGTTGCCGTTGCCGAGCAAGAAGCTCGAGCTAACCGTGTTGTTGTCGGCCCCAAAGGCGAGGAGTATCCCGCCGCTAATCTGAGGCCCGTCGTTCTGCTCGAGCTCCAGGCTGGCCATCTTGTTGAAGTCGGAGTTACCCAGCAGCCGCACGCCGAGCGCGTGGTTGAAGCTCGAGGTCGTGTTCCTGATGTCATTGTTGCTGCTGGCCGTGAGGCGGATGCCGTCACCGAAGTTGCCGCCACCGAAGCCGTGGTTGTGAACGTTGAGGTTTGAGAGCTGGTGACCGCCTCCTCCAGTAATCGCGATCCCAGTGCCGCAGTTCTTGACCTCGCCGTTCGTGACGTGGACATCGGTCTGAGCGGTGATCTCGATGCCATTAAACGGCGATGGCGGATTCGGAACCGTCCCGCAAGTGACCGCGTGTCCGCCAAGGTTCACGGTGATGCCGCTGCCTCCCACGACGAGCGGCCCCATACAATCACCGCTCAGGTTCGTGTTGGTCGTGACGGTGCCGCACGCCGGAGGGTCCAGAAGCAGATCGGCCAGTGGCGGCGAGGGCGCTGTCGCTTCCGGTCGCTCGCCACACGCCACGACCCCAAAACTCAGCGCTAGAACCCAACCTCTCCCCCACCGCAGTGGCGTCCTGCAAAAGAACGTCAGCATTGTCGTTCTCCTCGCGTTTGATCGTCTGGTGAGAGTACTTCCCCCTTTGCTGAGAGCCCGCCCTGTAGATCATCCCCCATCGCTATGGTGACGCTTCGCCGCGCGGGCCGCGTCCATCACGCCCAAAACCGAACGGGCAGCCGGAGGGCTGAGGGCCCCCTCAGACTGCCAGTTCAGTTCGGCCCTGCCGCGCGCGGGGGATCAGCCCGCGCGCTGGGCGGCCTCTCCCGTCGTTTGGCAAACCATGTGCCCGCAGCCGACTCCTGCAGGTCGGGCTATCGTTTCAACACCGCGAACGCGGAGCGTTCCGGTGGCTGAGCAACTGGCGGTGGTGGCGAGAGATAACGCCCTCCGCGCCCGGTCAGGAGAACGGCGGGCCGCCGGGACGAGCGAGGAGATCCGGCGCCGAGAGTCTGGTGCGGTCGCAGGACCCTGGCGCCAAGACCATGGCGCGAGCGCCAGAAGGCCCGGCTACTGCGTGAGGACTAGAGCTACGCGGGGGAAGGCGCGGACAGCGACTCCCTGAACTGCGCGGCGTTGATGCCGTACTGCTTCATCTTGAGGTGCAGCGTCTTGTAGTCCACCCGGAGGAGCCGCGCCGCCTCGCTTTTGTTCCCTCCGGTGGCCTGCAGGGCCAAGCGGATCGCCTGCCCTTCGGCGTCCGCCGCGGCTGCCCCGGCGAGCTCCTTCAGGGAGGAGCCAGCTGGCGCTGGCTCTGCGTGACGTTCGGTGACGGGAGGAGACTGCTCGACGGCGAGGAGGGAGAGGTGCTCGGGCTCAACCACATCCGAAGCCAGGAGGCTGGCCCGCCGAATGACGTTCCGGAGCTCCCGCACGTTCCCCGGCCATTGGTAGCGCAGCAGGACCTGAGCCGCCGCTTCTGAGATCTTGCGGCAGGGCCGGTCGAGCTCGGTGGTCGCTTCTGCGAGGAAACTATTCGCCAGCTG
>VBOX01000102.1 GCA_005893265.1 Candidatus Eiseniibacteriota bacterium
TGGGCGCGCGAACGGGGCGCGCGCGTCCTGCGCGGCCCCCTCAATTTCACGACGAACGACGATTGCGGGCTCCTCATCCGAGGCTTCGATCACCCTCCGACGATCCTCATGCCCTACAACCAGCCGACCTACCCGTCCTGGGTGGAGGCCGCCGGGTTCAAGAAGGCCAAGGACCTGTACGCGTTCAAGGTTCCGATTCCGGAAACGCCCGAGCTGGAGATTCCGCAAATCGCGCGCATCACGCAGAAAGTCCGCGAGCGTTTCCGGGTGCGGGTTCGCCCGATCAACATGAAGCGATTCGGAGAGGAGCTTCAGCGCGTGAAGGAGATCTACAACTCCGCCTGGGACAAGAACTGGGGGTTCGTCCCGATGACCGACCGGGAAATCGACCACATGGCCGCGCAATTGAAGCCGGCCATCGTTCCCGAGCTGGCGATCTTCGCCGAGATCGACGGCGAAGCGGTCGGCTTCGCGCTGGCGATCCCCGACGTGAATGTCGCGTTGAAGCCTTTGCGCGGGCGGCTCTTCCCGTTCGGAATCGTGCGTCTCTTGTGGGCCCTACCACGAATCCGCACCTCCCGTCTGATGGCGCTGGGTGTCAAGGCCGGGTACCGCCGGCGGGGCATCGATGCCACACTGGTCCATCAAGCCGCGATCGCGTCGAAAGCCCTCGGGTACGTCTGGTGCGAGGTGGGCTGGACCCTCGAGGACAACGACCTCGTGAACCGGCTGATCGAGGCGGTGAACGGCGAGCGCTACAAGACCTACCGGATCTACGAGCGGGGGCTGTGACCGCGCCGTTGGCGCTCGTGACGGGCGCGTCGGGCTTCGTCGGAAGCCACATCGTGGACGAGCTGTTGCGCCGCGGCGCGCGCGTGCGCTGCCTCGTGCGCGCGACATCCTCCAGGCGCTGGCTCGAGGGAAAGGATGTGGAGCTGGCGGACGGCGACGTCTGCGACCCCGAGGGCCTCGACGCGGCGGTGAGCGGAGCCGACTGGATCGTCCACGCCGCGGGTCTCACCCACGCTCCGAGCGCCGTGGAATTCCACCGGGTCAACGTGCTCGGCACCGAAAAAATCCTTTCCGCCGCGCTCCGCGCCTCACCGTCGCCGAAGCGCTTCGTGTACATCTCGAGCCAAGCGGCGGCCGGGCCGAGCCGAGACGGCGCGCCGGTCACCGAGGATCAGCCTCCCGGGCCGGTCTCCGTGTACGGCGGCACGAAGCTCGCCGGAGAGGCGCTCGTCATGGGGGCCGCGGATCGGCTCCCGGTCGTGGCCATCCGGCCGCCCACGGTGTACGGCCCGCGGGAGAGGGCGCTGCTCAAGTACTTCCGAGCGGTGAAATGCCACGTTCGCCCGTACCTTGGCGGCGCGCGCCCGTTCAGCGTCGTGTATGCCGAAGATCACGCCCGCGCGGTGTGGGCGGTACTGACCGGGGACCGCGCCCCGGGACAGATCTACTTCGTCGGCGGCCCGGATGTCACGACCTACCAGGAGATGGGAAGCGCGATCGCCCACGCCATGGGAACCTGGGCCGTGCGCGTGCCGATACCTATGGCCGCGCTCCAAGCGGGAGCGCTCCTGGGCGAGCTCGCGGGCTCACTCACACGACGAGCGCCCTTTTTCTCCCGGGAGAAATTCCGAGAGATCACGGCCGGGGACTGGACCTTGAGCTCCCGAAAGATCCGCGTGGAGCTCGGGTGGACTCATGCCACCCCGCTCGAGGACGGGGTGCGTGCCACGGCGGCCTGGTACCGCGAGGCAGGTTGGGTGTAAGATCAAGAAGAGGAGCGGCAAGAACCGGCGCCTCTCCGGTTGGAGACCTGACTTGGCTCACACCCGCGCCTTCCGCATCATTCACGTCGATCGCGCGTTCCTGACGCTGCTTTTCGGAGCCGCGCTGATCTGGAGCGCCCCGCCCGCCCACGCCCAAGGCTCGAAGAACGTCACCCTGCTCGCGCACCTGAACCAGCACCCCGGGTATTCGGCGTGCTGGAGCTACGTCCACCCGGACGGGCGGGAGTACGCGATCCTCGGGACGACCGACGGCACCGCGATCGTGAACGTGACGAATCCCGCCGCCTCCTACGAGGTGGCGTTCATCCCGGGTCTCGGTTCGCTGTGGCGCGAGATGAAGCAGTACCGCACCTACGTCTATGTCTCCACCGAAGCGCAAGGGGGCGGGATCCAGATCATCGACATGGCCAATCCCGAGCTCCCGCAATTGAGGAGCGTCTACGCGACCGGATTCAACCACGAGCACACGCTCGAGGTGGATTCGACGCGGGCGCTGCTCTTCTGTAACGGTACCCGGCTCGACGCGGCCCAGACCGGCATGCGCATCCTCTCCCTCGCGGACCCGCTCAACCCGGTCGACGTCGGCGGATATACCGCCGATTACGTCCACGACTGCTTCCCGCGGGGGGACACCCTCTTTGCGAGCAGCATCTACAACGGGATCATGCGCGTCCTGAACATCGCGAACCCCGCCGCCATCACCGAGATCACGTCTTGGACCTATCCCAAGGCGTTCACCCATAGCGCCGAGACCTCGAAGGATGGGAAATATCTCTACGTCTGCGACGAGTTGAACTACGGCACGATGAAGGTCTTCGACATCCACGATCTTATGGCGCATCCGCAGATCATGGAGATCACCGTGAACCCGCTCGCGATCGTCCACAACATTCACGTGAAGGCGGACACGGGGTTCGTGGCCTATTACACAGAGGGGATCCGGCTGTTCGATCTATCCGACGCGACGCTCCCGGCCGAGTTCGGGTACTACGATACCTACGCGGGCTTCTCGGGGGGGTTTCACGGCGTGTGGGAGATCGCGCCGCGGTTTCCTTCGGGCACGTTCGTCGCCAGCGACATGGGTACGGGCCTTTACGTCTTCCGCACGAACCCCAACTACGGAATATTGAAGGTCAGGGTGGTCGATCCAACCACGGGCCTGCTCCCGGGCGCCGATGTTACCGCCATGGGCGAGACCGACTCGACCCGCACCCAGGGCTCGGGCGCCGTGAGGCTCGCGCTCAGCCCGGGGAGCCACACGCTCCGGGTGAAGAAATTCGGGTACACAAGCGTGATCTGGCCGGTGAGCATGGCCAAGGGAGCGCACGATTCGATCTTGGTCACGCTCCAGCCGGAGCCGCTCGCGACGGTGACCGGCGTGGCGAGGCGAAGCTCGGACTCGGCCGGCCTCGAAGGGGCAGATCTCGAGATGGAGGACACGCCGCTCGGTGTGGAGTCGGCCGCGGGCGGCGCCTACAGCATGCCCGGCGTGCCTGGCGGAGTCTATTCCATGACGTGCGACCGCGCCGGGTACGTGCCCATCACGCGGCTCACGGCCGTGCAGCCCGGGATGGATCGCACCGCTGATTTCACCCTGCATAAGGCCGCCTGGTACGACTCCTGTGACGCCGACAGGGGATGGTCGCTGAGCGCGGCGGGGGACAACGCCGTTACGGGGATCTGGGAGCGCGCGGATCCGGTGGGCACCTCGCAGGCGACCGCGGCTCCAGCGCGGCACCTCGGGCCATCCGTGTACGAGGCGGGATCCTTGCACCCCGCCGCCAAGCACGAGGAGCCGCCGGAGGGGACCCTGGGCTCGGGACCGGTTCAGCCCGAGGACGATCACACGCCCGGTGCGGGCGGCTTCTGCTTCGTTACAGGGAACAGCATCCCCGGAAATCCGCCGGGAACCAACGACGTTGACGGAGGGAAGACGACCCTGACGACGCCGGCGCTCAACATGGTCGCGATGGCCGATCCTTACGTGCGCTTCGCCCGCTGGTTCTACATGAATTCGCCGGGGGAGCCCGATTCCTTCCTGATCGACGTGTCCGCGAACGGTCTGACCTGGGCGAACGTCCGATCGATCCTGACGAGCGATCCCGCGTGGCGGCACGAGACCTTCCGCGTGCGCGATTACATCACGCCCACCTCGACCGTTCGCGTCCGATTCATCGCTCAGGACCAGGCTCCCGAGGGAATCGTCGAGGCCGCGGTCGACGACTTCGAGCTCTACGACGCCGCGCAGACGCCCGCGGGGGCGTCCGACCCGCAGACGACGCCGGCGCCACAGATCACGGTGAGCGCGCCGCGACCGAATCCCGCCGCGCGGAGCGCGAGTCTCACGCTCACCTTGCCCGCGCCGGCGCGGGCGCATGTCGCGGTCTACGACTTGGCCGGGAGAAAAGTCCGTACGCTGCTCGAGGGCCAGGCCACGGCCGGGCCGACCACGCTGGTGTGGGACGGGAAGGACGCGCTCGGCCGGGGCGTCTCGAGCGGTGTGTACTGGATCCGCGCCGCCGCGGGCGGACGGGTCTTCGAGAGAAAGCTCGTGTGGGTCCGCTAGGGCTGAGGTGACAGGCCCGGGGCCAGCGGGGCGTGGGGTTAGAAGATGCTGAACTTGAAATACTTCTTCGGGTTCTTCTCGATTTCCGCCATGAGCCGTTTCATCGAAGCCATCAGCGCCTTCGTGTCGTCGTAGAGCGTCGAATCCGCATAGAGCCTCCCGAACGTTCCGCGCCCCGCGGCGATCGCGCCTAGAATCGAATCGGCCCGCGCGGTGCTCGACGTGAGCTTCTGGTGGAGCGTCGCGTCGTTCATGAGCTGCGCGATGGTGCCCGGGCCGTGCTGCATCTTTTGCGCGAGGGAATCGAGCGAGGCCGCCAGCGAAACGAGCTGATCCGACACACGCGACTGGTTCACGTCGATCTTGGCTGCGAGCGTGTTCGCGTTTCGGCTCAGGTCGACGAGCTGCTGGTAGAGCCGCTCGTCGTTCGCGAGCCGCCCGAGCGTGCCGTGACCGCTTCCCAGAGCCCTCCCCGCGACGTTCAGGTTCCCGAGCAGCACTTCGAGGCTGTCCGTGATCGACTGGACCTTCTTGAATGCCACCTGGGGATCCGTCACGGGGGTGAGGACAATCTCCCGGTCATCCTGGATGACGGGTTGGGTGGGATCGCCTCCGTTCAGCTCGACGTAGAGCTCCGCGAGGAGTCCCACGGACGTGATGCGCGCGGTCGAGCCGCGGTGGAGCCGCTGGCGCGTGGCGTGCTTGATGCCCAGCTCCACCACGACGTTGTTCCCGCCCTTCTCGAGCGAGATGTCGCGAACGTGCCCTATGGGGACTCCGTTCAGCCGGACGGTTGCGCCTTCCTCGAGGCCGCCCACACTCGCGAACGTGAGATGGAGTCTGTCCTCACTCCCGAAGAACTTGAGGCTGCCGGACTGGAACGTGGCCCATAGAAGGAGCCCGAACGCGACGAGCACCCAGAAGCCGATCTGAAGCTCCATGAATGGGACGCGGCCGGTTCGCTTCAAGGATCCCCCCCTGCTTGATGGCGCGGGCCTGGGTCGGAGCCGACTCCACGGGTCTCCATCCGGCGCGACGCCGCGGCCACCGCCTTTCGAAAGGGCGCGAGAAACTCTCCGATGAACGGGCTGTTCGCCTCCGCCAGATCCGCGGGCGTCCCTTCGAAGACGACGTGCCCGCGATCGAGGACGGTGACGCGATTGCCCACCTTGAATGCATCGGCAATGTCGTGGGTGACCATGATCGAGGTCTTGCCCATCGCATCCCTCAGCTGGACGATCAGATCGGTGATCCGCTCGGCGCTCTGGGGATCGAGTCCGGTGGTCGGTTCGTCGTAGAGCAGGGTGTCGGGATTGCGGGCGGCGAGGGCGCGCGCGATGGCGACACGGCGTTGCATCCCGCCCGAAAGCTCGTCCGGCATCCGGTCCCTCAGGGCTGGATCCAGCCCGACCTGCGTCAGGTAGGTCTGGACCGATTCCTCGATCTCATCCTCGTCGTGCTTGTCCTCGAGCAGTGTATATCCGATGTTCTCCCCGACCGTCATCGAATCGAAGAGGGCTCCCTGCTGGAAGACCATCCCCATCCGCTTCCTGATCTCTCGCATTCGCTCCGGCGTGACCTGGGTAATGTCCTCGCCGTCCACCAGGATGCTCCCCGAGTCCGGGCGCCAGAGCCCGATCAGGAGCCTCAAGATCGTGCTCTTCCCCGAGCCTGAGGGCCCCAGGATGACCCTGGTCTGGCCCCGGGGCACGTTGAAGGAGACATCGGCCACGATGGGGCGACCTTCGATGCTGAAATCTACGTTCCGGAACTCGATCACCGGCTCACCAGCCCAGGACCCGGAAGATCAGCTTCGTGCAGATGAAGTCGGTGACCAGGATTCCCACCGAGGAGATCACGACCGATTCCGTGGTGGCCACGCCGACCCCCTTGGCGCCTCCCGCCGAGGTGAGACCCTTCCAGCATGCGACCGTCGTGATGAGGAGCGCGAAGAAAATGGGCTTGATCATGCCCACGAGGAGGTTGGAAGGGGTGAGGTACTTGGTCACGCCGTTGTAGTAGGACTGGAACGTGATGTGGTAGCCCAGACCTATGAAGGCCCCGCCGATCACGCTCAGTGCATCCCCCACGATCGTGAGGATGGGGAGCGCGATCCAGAGGGCGATCATCCGCGGCGCGACGAGTCGTTTCAACGGATCGGTGCCGAACGCGACCAGAGCGTCGATCTGGTCGCTCGACCTCATCGCGCCCAGCTCCGCCGTGATCCCCGCTGACATCCGCGAGGCGACCACCATTCCAGTGAGCACCGGGCCGAGCGCGCGTACGGACGAGATGACCATGAAATGGCCGAGCTCCGATTTCGCGCCGGTCTTCGCCAGCTCCCGCGCGAGCTGTATTGCGAGAGCCTGCCCGGCGACCAGCGCCGAGAACATAACGATGAACAGGGATCCGATCAGTGCGAAGTGGACCTGCTCCAGGATCTCGTGCTTGTAGTACGGAGGGAGGAAGGCGGAGCGGATCACCGAAACGCAGAACAGCGTGATGTCCTGGACCGTTTCCAGGATCCGACGGAACCGGTGGCCAACCGCCGCGAGGGCTTCCACGGCCACAGTATAGGTGCTCAAGTGAAGATGTGCTGGGACGAAAACGGGCCCGCGATCGGGCGGATCCGATGGTCCGAATTCTGCGGAGCGCTCAGGATTCCTTCGGCTTGGTGCCGAAAACCACATCCCAAACCGGGGAGCTGACGCCGAAGCCGTGGTTCGGGTTCTTGTAGTGGTGCCTCAGGTGGTAGCGCTTGAGGAACTTGAGAAAGCCCCACCGCATGGAGAGGTGGTGCTCCGCATAATGCAACATGTCGTACGCGAGGTAGCCTGTGAGGAAGCCCGCGAACGAAGGTCCGCTCAAGCGGGGCAGGGCCAGGATCATCCCCACGGTGACGAGGAAGACAACGTAAAAGAAAAGCGCGAGCGGAATGCTCAGGATCGGCGGCATCACTAGGCGGGTCTTGCACTGGGGCTGTTCGTGGTGGACGCCATGGATGAGATACCAGACCCGTTGCAGCCACCGTTGCGTCGGCTCGTAATGGAAGACGAACCGATGAAGCAGGTATTCGCTCAGGGACCAAACGAGGATCCCGGCCGCGTACGCCGTGAGTACCGGAACCAGGGCCGCGCTTCCCCCCTCCACGATCGCCCGGATCAGGAAAAAGAAAACGACCGGCACGAAGAGCAGGAGCACCACCACGGGGTGGATGTGCGTGAAGAGCTCGAGAAAGTCGGACTTGAAGAGGCGGATGGGTGTTTCGCCGTGATTGATGGGCAGGTTTGCGTACGTGGTCTTTGCCATGGCCTCCTTGCTCCTTCGATGGCGCCTTGCGCCGTGTGCTCGGACCGACGGGCAAGAATACTACGGAGCGAAGGTTACCGAGTCAACGGGCTCGCGCTACCCTGGGGAGGAGCCGCCCTCGGGCCCAACGACCCAACCCTGGATCGCCGGAAAGCGGTATCATCGGCTCGTGCAAGACTTGCCTAGCTTTGGGATTAACGAGATTTTCCTCTCGGTTCAGGGGGAGGGCCTCCACGTCGGGGAACGCACCGTTTTCGTGCGGTTTTACGGCTGCGTCCTCCGCTGCGTCTGGTGCGATCAGCCCGAGGCGCTCACGCACACCGGTGTGGGCAAGTACGTCCAGATGGGTCCCGAGCAGGTTCGAGATCGGGTCCTCGCGTATCCATCGACATCTCGATCGAGACGAGCGGCGCGCGCGTCGTCGAGGAGCTCTTCGAGTGGATCGATTTCTGGACGGTGGCGCCCAAGGGAACCAGTGCCGAGACCTTCGAGGGGGATGTCGTGGAGGCGCAGGTGCCGACGCTCAGGCGCTACCTCGCGCTGCCCGACTCGCGGCGACAATTCAAGTTCGTGATCCAGACCCGGGAGGACGTATCGGACGCGGTCCGCATCTTGGACGAGCTTGGGTATCGCGGGTCTGTCGTGCTGCAGCCGGAGCACGAGCGCGGAGACGGGCGCCTGATCTTCGAGGTTTGGCCATGGGATCGCTACCCGGAGGCGCGGCTCATTCCGCAGACGCACAAGATCGTGGGCCTGCATTGATGCGCGTGCGCCTGACGAGAGATTTCACGTTCGAGGCCGCGCACCTTCTTCCCAAGGCGCCGGAAGGGCACAAGTGCCGGAGGCTTCATGGGCACTCCTTCCGGGTCGAGGTCACCGTCGAGGGGGAAGCGGACCCGGAGACCGGGTGGTTTCTGGACTACGCGGTGATCCGCGACAGCATCGAGCCGATCCGGGCGCTGCTCGATCACTACTACCTGAACGAAGTGCCCGGGCTCGCGAACGCGACCTCGGAGAATCTCGCCCACTGGATCTGGGAGAAGCTCAAGCCCACGCTTCCCTCGCTCGCCGCGGTCACGATCCACGAGACATGCGAGGCACGATGCGAGTATGAGGGGCGCTGAGGATCCGCCACGCTGACGCCGTAACGCGCGCTCAGCGTGCCGCGTGGAGGAGCCACCCCGCCACACGGTCCGCGTCCTCCACGATCGAACCGACCGACACGCCGCGATACGCGTTTCCGGCGAGGTAGAGCCCGGGAAAGGAGCCTAGCCGCTTCATGACCGCGGCCACCCGCTCGCGGTGCCCGAGCGTATATTGCGGGATTGCGTTCTCCTGGCGCCTGACCCACGTCCTCTCCGGCCCTCCCTTGAGCCCGATCGCGCGGTCCAGAGCCTGGCACGCGAGACCGATGAGCTGCGCGTCGGGGAGCGTGACGAGGTCGGGGCGGTCGACGCCCCCCAGGATCGCACGCACCAGGACGAACCCCTTCGGCGCGCGCCCGGGAAATAGATTGGATTCGAAGAGCGCTCCCAGGATCGGAAGATCCTCGCCGGGCGCGACCAGGAAACCGTAGCCGTCGGGCCTCGATCGGAAAGCCTCGTCCCGAAATCCGAGCGCCACCACAGCGACCCCGGCGCAGGGGATCTCCCGCACCGCGTTCGCGGCTTCGATGTCGAGATCGCGCAGGAGCGCCGCGGCATCCGGGGCGGGAGTGGCGATCACGATCGAGTCGAAGCCCCGCGACTCGCCGCTCGCGAATCGAACCGTGAACGGCGTCGGCGCGGCGTATTCCGGTGCACGGCTCAGCCTGAGTGCGGGCATCCCGAGCTTGAGCGAGGCCCCGAGTGACTGCGCGAGCCGTTCCATGAGAGAGCCCATGCCGCGGGTGAGCGTCCAGAGCGCTTTCGTCTTCCGCCCGCTTCCGCGCCGTTCCTTCGCCATCGCGATGGCAAGGGATCGGTGCTTCCGCTCCATCTCGCGCATCCGCGGAAACGCGGCGTCGACCGAGAGCTTCTTCGGATCCCCTGCGTAGACTCCGCGTACGAATGCGCCCACCAGGACGCGCGCCGCTTCCTCGCCGACGTGGCGTGCGGCGAACCCGTGCACGGATTCCTCGCGCGACATCCGACCCGCCAGGAGCGGCTCGGCGACAAGGCGCAGGCGCCCCGCCGGCGTGAGCGCGCTGAATCCGAGCGCCGCGGCGGGCGCGCTTGGCACGAGATGGAGGCGTCCCTTCGAGAAGATGTACCGTCGTGCGGCGCCCGCGGACGCCTCGATGCGCTCCCGATCCAGGCCCAGCTCCGTCACGAGCGTGCGCGCCGGGCCCGGTCCGGTCTGGAACGCGTCGGCCGCCCACTCGATCAGGAACCCGCCGGAATGGGTGGTCTGGATGCGCCCGCCGGCGCGCGGCCCTGCCTCGAATACCTCGAGATCGAGGGAAGCCCCGCCGCGCGATGCCTCGCGCCTCAGGGCGTGGGCCACGGTGAGGCCGGCGATTCCTGCTCCGAGGACCGCGACCCGCATCAGGTGAGCTTCGGCTCGACCAGGCCGGCGAGCGCGTCCAGGAACGGGGGGAAGTCGTTCAGCGACTCCACCCGCCGGAAGTTCGTGATGCCCAGTGCGCGGGCCTGGTCGGCGTAGAGTATGTCGATCTCGTACAGGGTCTCGATGTGATCGGAGACGAAGCTGATCGGCAGCACGAGGACGTCTTTGATCCCGTCGCGCGCCAGTGAGCGGATCACCTCATCCGTGCTCGGGCCGATCCACTCCACCGGGCCCACCCGGCTTTGGTATCCCAGAGCGTGCGGTACCTTGGGCAAGCGCGCGAGAACACCCTCCATCGTGATCCGGATGTGCTCGCAGTAGGGATCGCCGGCCTCGATGAAATGCTTCGGCAATCCGTGCGCGCTCACAAGAATCGTGGGAGGTGAGTCAGGCGCGAAACGCGCCAGCGCCTCCTTGGCCCGGAGCGCCAAGGCGTCGAGGTAGCCCGGATGGTCGTACCAGACGTCGATCCGGTCGAGCGGCAGCTTCACGCCGCGCCGTTTCATCACCCGCGAAAGCTCGCCGGCGCTCGAGCCTGTCGTCGCCATCGAGTAATGCGGATAGAGCGTCAGCGCCAGGAGGCGCCCGACCCCGGCGCGCTCCAACTCCGCCAGCGCTTCCTCCGTGGAGGGATTCCAGTACCGCATGGCGATCGCGAACTCGACGTCGTGCCCTCGTTCGCGAAGCCTTTCGACGATGCCGCGTCCCTGAAGGGTGGTCCACCGGACGATCGGTGAGCCTCCGCCGATCTTGGCGTAGTTCTCCTGCACTTCCCGCGTCCGTTTCCACGCGATCATTCGTCCGATGAAGGCTTGACCGATCGCGCCTCCCGGAAGGTGGATGATTTCCCGGTCGGTGAACAGCCGCGTGAGGAACGGGCGCACCGCTCCGAGCGTGTCCGGTCCTCCCAGGTTGAGGAGAAGAATCCCTGTCTTCAGACCGTGCGCGAGAAAACCGGCTTCTCGCCCTCATGGCGTTTCAGATAGGCGTCGAAAGCCATGCAGATGTTCCGCACGAAAAGGCGGCCCGTGCCGGTGATTTCGATCGCGTCGGGCGTGCGGATCACGAATCCGTTCGAGCCCGGCCCTTGGTCCAACTCGAGCAGCGATTCTCTGAAGTAGGTCGCGAATTCGATTCCGTGGGCGCGCTCGATCGCCCGGATGTCCACGTAGAAGTTGCACATGAGGCTTTGGATCACGTCGCGCCGGATCTCGTCGTCCCGGCTCCGCTCGAACCCTCGCTCGATCGGCGGCCGACCCCGGTCGAGCGCGTCCTTGTACCGGTTGAGCTTCTTGGTGTTCTGCGCGAAGGCGCCGCCCAGATCGCCGATCGCCGAGACGCCGAATCCGACAAAGTCCCTGGCGGGATGGGTCGTGTAGCCCATGAAATTGCGGTAGAGCGTGTGCTCGCGCGCCGCCCGGGCCAGGGAATCGGTTTCGAGCGCGAAGTGGTCCATTCCGATCTGCTGGTAGCCGGCGCCCGTGAACAGCTCGTGCGCGATGCCGAAGAGCTCGAGCTTCACCTCGCGCGCGGGCAGGTCCTCGAGGCGGATCGCCTTCTGGTGTGCCTTGATCCAGGGCACGAACGCGTAGGAATAGACCGCCACCCGGTCCGGGCGCAGTTCCAGGGCGAGCTGGATCGTCTTGCGGAACGATTCAGGAGTCTGCTGCGGAAGCCCGTAGATGAAATCGAAATTGATGGATTCGATCCCGAGCCCGCGCAGGTGCTCGTGGAGGTCCTTCGTCTGGTTGAACGTCTGATATCGGTTCACCGCCTCCTGGACGTCGGAGTCAAAGTCCTGGACGCCCATCGAGATCCGGTTGAAGCCCAAGCGCCTGAGTAGCTCCGCCTGCCGATGGGTCGTGACGCGCGGATCGACTTCGATCGCGATCTCGGCGCCCGGCTCGAATGTGAATCGGTCGGCGAAGGCCCTCCACACGCGCTCGATCTCCTCGAGGGAAAGGTAGGTGGGTGTTCCGCCGCCCCAGTGATACTGCACGAGTCGGGTGCGCTGCCCGAGCCTCTTCGCGACCAGCGCCACTTCGCGCTCCAAATCCGCGATGTAGTCCGCGGCGACGCCAGGTTTCTGCGTGATGATCACATTGCAGCCGCAGAAGCTGCATCGCTCGCGGCAGAAGGGGAGGTGGACGTAGACCGAGAGCGGCTCCTCCGGGCGGGAGGCGGCCTGGTCGACCTTCTCGAGGTAGCGCTCCGGCGTGAAGCCCTCGTGGAACTCGACCGCGGTCGGATACGAGGTGTAACGCGGACCGGCGCGGTCGTACTTGGCCAGTAGGTCCGCGGTGACCGAGCCGATCGGCGGGTTCACAGAACCCCCCCCGCCGAATTTCGGTGGCGCTTCACCGTGCTCACGAGCAGCTCCACGTTCTCGACGGGCGTCTCGGGGTAGATGCCGTGACCCAGGTTGAAGATGAACCCCGGGCGTCCGCCGTTTTCACGCAGCACCGCCTCGGCGCGCGTCACGACCTGCTCCGGGGGGCCCAGGAGGACGGCGGGGTCGAGGTTCCCCTGGACGCTCCGGGAGCCTCCCAGGATCGCGCGCGCCTGGCTCAACGAAACCCGGTAATCCAGGCCGATCACGTCGGCGCGGATCGCGCGCATCGCGTCGAGCTGCCCGTTCGAGGAGGCCAGAGCGAAATAGATCGTGGGGGTGCTCTTCGGTATCTCGCGGAGGATGCGTTCCGCGGGCGCCGCGGCGGAGCGGGTGAATTCCGCAGGAGGGAGCCAGCCGGCCTGAGTGTCGAAGAGCATCACCGCGTCGACGCCCGCCGCGATCTGCTCCTTCAAGTAGTCGATCGTCGCGGTCGCGAGCAGGTCGAGCAGCTCGGCGAATCCTTCCGTATCGCGTGAGAGGAAGCTCCGCGTGAGCATGAGGTCCTTCGACCCATTCGCGTCGATGAGATAGGAAGCGAGCGTGAAGGGAGCGCCGGCGAAGCCGATCAGGGGAACGCGCCCGTGGAGGCGATCCTTCACCGCCTTGACGACGGGACGGACATGCGCCACCGAGGAGGGGCCGCTCCACTCGAGCGCCGCGATATCGCCGCGGCGCGCGATTCGGGTACCGATCTTCGGACCGGGATCGAACTCGATCGGGACGCCCATCGCGATGAGAGGAATCAAGATGTCCGAGAAGAGAATCGCGGCGTCGAAACCGAAGCGCTCGATCGGCTGGGCGGTCACCTCCGCGCACAGCTCGGGCGTCCGGCAGACCTCGAGGAAGCTGTGCTTCTCGCGGATCGCGCGGTACTCCGGCAGATACCGACCGGCCTGACGCATGATCCAGATCGGCGTCTCCGAGATGGGCTCGCTCCTGCAGGCGCGCAGAAACGAGTACGCCGGCGCTAAGGACGGTCCTTGTGGCATGCGATTCCCTCTATGGCCTCGTCGGCCGCCTCGAGCGTGCGATCCAACTCCGTCTCGCTGTGCGCGTCCGAGAGAAACGCGCTCTCGCAGGCCGACGGCGGAAGAAGAATCCCGCGCTCGAGCATGGATTGGAAAAAACGCGCGTAATCATCCCGGGAGGCGCGGCGGGCATCCTCGATCGAGGAGACCTCGCTCACGCCGAAGAAAATGGTCCACATGGATCCGATCGCGTTCACCACCCCGGGGACCTTCCTCCGGGTCAGGATTTCGCGCAGCCCCGCGGCCAGAAGCGTCGTGCACCCCTCGACGCGGCGGAAGATCGCCGGATCCTTCTCGAGCTGGGCGAGCGTCGCGTCACCGGCGGCCATCGCCAGCGGGTTTCCCGAGTACGTTCCCGCCTGATAGACGGGACCCTCCGGCGCGACGAGCCCCATGAGATCGGCCCGACCCCCGAAAGCGGCGACGGGGAGTCCTCCGCCGATCACCTTGCCCAGCGCGACCAGGTCGGGCCGTACCCCGTAGCGCTCGGCTGCTCCGCCGCGCGCGACCCGGAACCCCGACATCACCTCGTCGAAAACGAGCAGGGCGCCGTATCGGTCGCAGAGGTTTCTCAAACCCTGAAGAAAATCGGTCTTGGGCGGGATCACGCCCATGTTTCCCACGACCGGCTCCACGATGATCGCGGCGATCCGCTCCGGCTCGCGCGCGAACGCCGCTTCCACGGATCCCAGGTCGTTGAAGGAGGCGACCCGCGTGTCCGCGGCTGCGGACGCCGGAACGCCGGCCGAGTCCGGCACGCCGAAGGTCGCGAGTCCCGAGCCCCCCCGGATGAGGAACGCGTCCGCGTGCCCGTGATAGTTTCCGTCGAACTTGATGAACCCGTCTCGCCCGGTCGCCGCGCGCGCGACGCGGATCGCCGCCATCGTCGCCTCGGTTCCGGTCGAGACGAAACGCAGGCGCTCGGCGGCGGGGTAGAACCGGCGCACACGTTCGGCGAGCTCCGGCTCGAGCTGGGACGACATGCCGAACAGGGTGCCGTCTCGAAGCTGCCGCTCGACCGCCAGGACCACGGCGGGATGAGCGTGCCCCAGGAGCATCGGCCCCCAGCCGAGAACGTAATCCAGGAGCTCATTCCCGTCGGCGTCCTTGAGGTAGGCGCCCCGGGCGGACGCGATGGTCCGCGGGGTGCCCCCGACCGCGAGAAAGGCGCGCACGGGGGAGTTCACGCCCCCGGGGAACAATCCGAGCGCCCGCTCGTGGAGCACCAGGCTCCGCTTCGTGGCGGGAAGCGCGCGCGCCTCCTTCATCCGCGAGTCCCGCATCGCAGCTCCTTCATGTCCTGGTTCTACCCAGAAGCGGCGCGATCTCTTCCGCGAAATAGGTGATGATGACGTCGGCGCCCGCGCGGCGGATCGAGGTGAGCGACTCGAGGGCGACGCGCTCGCCGTCGAGCCAGCCCAGCTGGGCGGCCGCCTTGACCATCGCGAATTCGCCCGAGACGTTGTACGCGACGACGGGGACCTGGAAGCGGTCCTTCACGCGGCGGATCACGTCCAGGTAGGGAAGCGCCGGCTTCACCATGACCGCGTCCGCGCCCTCCTCGAGATCGAGCGCGACCTCACGGAGCGCCTCGTCCGAATTCGCCGGATCCATCTGGTAGCCACGCCTGTCCCCGAACTGCGGCGCCGACTCCGCGGCTTCCCGGAAGGGTCCATAGAACCCGCTGGCGTACTTCGCGGAGTAGGCGACGATCGGTGTATCGGCGTGTCCGGCGTCGTCGAGCGCCTTCCGGATCGCGCCGACCCGGCCGTCCATCATGTCGCTGGGCGCCACGATGTCCGCGCCCGCCTCCGCGTAGGTGACCGCCGCGCGCGCCAGGAGCGGCAGCGTGCGATCGTTGTCGACTTGCCCGTTTTTCACCACCCCGCAGTGGCCGTGATCGGTGTATTCGCAAAGGCAGACATCGGCCCACAACAAGATATCGGGCGCCTCGGCCTTGATCGCCCTGAACGCGCGCGGGACGATTCCGTCCGGATCATAGGCCTCGCGCCCCTCCGGATCCTTCGCCGCCGGGATCCCGAAGAGGATGAGGCCGCCTACCCCGAGAGAGACGAGCTTCTTCGCCTTGTCCACCGCCTCGTCCACGGAGATCTGGGCGTGTCCCGGCATCGAGGCGATCGGACGCCGCACGCGCTCCCCGTGGCAGACAAAGAGAGGCGCCACGAGGTTTCGCGGGGTGAGCGAGGTCTCCCGCACGAGCTGGCGGAAGGCCTCCCTGCCGCGTAGACGGCGCATTCGCGTCGCGGGGAAGCTCATCGCCGCCCTCCCGAAGTTGCTTCCAGCGCCCTCTGGGCATATCGGGAGAACGGCGCTCCCGGCTCGAAGCCGAGCACGTTTCGGTAGCCGCGTCTGTGGAGCGCCGCCGCCGTCACGAGCCCCCGGGCGATGGCCGCCGCGCGCTTGCGGAAACGGGCGCACGATTTGGGAGAGAGCAGGCGCTCGAACGCTTCCACCCCCGACGGGCTGAAGAACGCGGCGATGATCCCGGTGCCCTCTTCGAGAGCGACGTCGATCCCCCCGAAATCGGCATTCAGGAAGCGGGTGCGGTAGACCTCGAGGAACTCCACCTCAATGCCCCGGGCTCTGAGCCCGTCCGAGAGATCGGGGAGCGACCGGTTGCCGTGGAGGATCACCACCCGACGCAGCCGATCCTGGGACGCGCGTGACGCGATGAACTGCGCCAGCACAGCCGCGCCGAGGGGCTCCGCGGGAACGAGGGGCGAGAACCCCGCCGATCGCAGCGGCTCCGCGCTCTCCTCCCCGACCGCGTACATCGGAACGCGGGCCAGCTTCGCGCGATCGCGAGGAAGCGCCTGCACGAGCGCCTCCGCGGCGCGGCGACTGGTCCACGCGAGACCGGTGCCCTCGGGGATTTCCCCGAGTCGTTCATCGAGCCAACGAACATCCGGGCCCGGCTCGGTGGCAAGGAGGGCCTCACGCACCACGATGAATCCCGATGCATAAGCCTCATCCACGAGCGCGTCGTCGGCCGGATCCCGGCGTGTGACCAGGAAGAGCGGGGTCATGGGAACCGCTCCATGCTGCGCACCTCGTCCAGAATCGGGCGCGCCCCCTGGCCGAGCAGGGCGATCGCCAGCGTCCGCCCCAGATCCGCGGGGGCGCCGGCCGGCCCCGAAGCGCCCAGGCGCACCGACGGGCGACCGTCCGGGTGTCCCACATAGGCCGTCAACTCGAGCATGCCGTCTTTGGCGCGGGCCCGGGCTCCCACCGGAACCAGGCAGCCGCCGCCGAGCCCCTCGAGCAACGCGCGCTCCGCCGTGGCTTCGGCCGCGGCGTGGGCGTCGTTCAGCCCCGCGATGGCGGCCTCAGTCGCCTTGTCGTCCGCGCGGATCTGGATCGCGAGGATGCCTTGCCCCGGCGCGGGGAGCATCACCGCCTCCTCGAGCACCTGGGTCGCGCGGTCGATGAGCTTCAAACGATGGAGCCCGGCCGCCGCCACGATGATCGCGTCCAGGTGGCCCCCTTCGAGTCGTGCCAGGCGCGTGGGCACGTTGCCGCGCAGATCCTGGACGCGCAGGTCTGGTCGATGCGCGAGGATCTGCGAGCGCCGCCTCAGGGACGACGTCCCAATGGAAGCCCCTGGGCGAAGCTGCTCGAAGGGAAGCCCCTCACGGCTCACGAGCGCATCCCTCGGATCGTCCCGAGCGAGCAAGGCGCCCAGCTTCAAACCGGGCCGTTCGTCGGTGGGGAGATCCTTGAGGGAATGCACCGCGATATCGATCTCGCGTCGAAGCAAGGCCTCCTCGATTTCCTTCGTGAAAACACCCTTGCCGCCGATACGAACCAGGGCGGCGTTCGGCTGAAGGTCGCCCGCCGTCTTGATGATGACAAGCCTGTGCTCGCGGGGATCGCCGGGGAGGGATGCGCGTACCCCCTCGCTTTGCGCGAGCGCGAGCGCGCTACCGCGTGTCCCGATCCTCATCCGATTCCTCCTCACGGTCGATCCCGAACAGGTCGCGCGCGGCGTCGATACGCCGGAGCCCTTCGCCGCCGTCCTCTCCGGCCCGATTGAGCCGCGTGGTGGGGCGATGGAGCAACTTCTGCACGATCGAGCGCGCGAAGGTCTCGAGCGCGGGCTGATCCTCGGGGCGGAAGCGCCCGCGATGGCGCTCCAGCTCCTCCCGCGCGATCCGCTCGAAATGGCTTCGGAACGCCGTGACCGTCGGTTTCAGCTCGAGCGACCGGTACCAGCGCATGAAACGGCGCACTTCATCGTCGAGGATCGCTTCCACCTTCGGGATCTCGGCGCGGCGTTGCTCCAAGCTCTGGGCGACGATCGCGGCCAGAGCGTCCAGATCGTGTAGAAAGACGTTGGGGAGCTTGGCTGCGCTCGGCTCGACGTCTCGCGGCACGGCAAGGTCAAGCAAGAGGAGGGGACGGTTCCTTCGAATCTTCATCGCGGCTCGCACGGTGGGCTCCATCACGATGAAGCCGGGGGCCGCGGTCGCGCACACGACGATATCCGCGCCCGGGAGGACCACCGGGATCGCCTCCAGGCTCACGACACGCGCGGCCGCTGCCCGAGCCGCCATGGCATCGGCCCGCTCGCGATTCCGCGCCGCGATGGTGAACTGGCCCACCCCCGCGTCCATGAGATGGCACATCGCGAGCCCGGCCATCTCGCCCGAGCCGACGATGAGCGTCCGCTTGGCGCCGAGATGCCCGAGCACCTTCGCCGCCAGATTCGTGGCGGCGTACACGGACGAGACCGGGCCGCGCCCGATCCCCGTTTCGGTGCGGGCGCGTTTCGCGCAGCGGAGCGCCGCGTCGAGGAGCCGCTCGGTCACGGGTCCGGAGCCGCCGGAGCGCGCGGCCAGGGTGAGCGCGTCCTTGACCTGCCCCGCGATCTGCGGCTCACCCAGGACCTGCGAATTGAGCCCGCACGCGACACGGAAGAGGTGCCGCACCGAATCGGGCTCGCGGTAGGCGTAGAGCCTGTGTCCCCTCGCCCCCAGGTCCATGCCCTTGATCTCGCGCAGGAGGTCGTTCACGAAACGCGGGAGGTCCGCCACGGCCGCGCCGCGCGCGTAGACCTCGGTGCGGTTGCACGTAGACAGGATCAGCGCCTCTTCCGCGCCCGCGCGGTCGCGCAGGACGTGGATCGCGCGTCCGACTTCCTCCTCGTTCATGACGAGCGCGTCGCGGATCTCGAGCGGCGAGGTTTCGTGGTTGAGACCGACGCAGAGAAAGTCGAGCGACGTTTCGGCCGCTTTCGTGAGTGGGGTCATTTACCGGAAGGAATGGAAGGAGTGCAGGAACAGATCCACCGCCACCCGCGAGAGGAGGAGGGTAGTGAATCCAAGTAGCGACATGTAGATCGCGCGCGGTCCCCGCCAGCCGAGGCGGTGATACGCCAGAACCGAGAACGCGAATATGCACCACACGAACAGGGTGAGCAGGATCTTGGGATCGTAGAAGGATCCCGCTCCGGAGCTCCGGAGCCACCCCACGCCCAGCGCGATCGCGAGCGTCAGGAGCACAAGGCCTCCTCCGGCGGCTCGGATGTTCATCTGCCCGAGCACCTCGAGCGGCGGCATGCGGCGAAAGAAGAATGAGAAGCGGTTCGCCTTGAGGTCTCGATAGAGGGCCAGGAAGAGCACGCCGTAAATCGCGGAGACCGCGAAGGCGCTATAGCCCAGGACCGCGGTCAGGGTGTGAAGCTCGAACCAAAACGGCCGGAGCGGGACCGGCTCGGGGGTCGTCTGATTGCCGTAGGCGGAGGAGATGATCTGGATCAGGAAAACGAATGGTAGGACGAAGACGCCGGTCGTCCGGATTCCTTCCCGGGCCTCGACGTAGAGGTAGACGATCGCCATGGAGAGCCCCGTGGCGGAGAGGAAGTCGTAGACCGAAGCGAGCGGAAGGTGACCCTCGAGAACCCCCCGGACCGAGAGGTAGAAAATGTGCACGAGGACGGCCGCGCGGAGCGCCATCGGCCCCAGGCGGCCACCAACGCCGTCCTCCCGCGCGTAGGCGCGCGCGTAACCCGCGACCGAGAGCGCGTAAAGTACTGGCAGTAAGGTTGTTAAGAGAGGGAGCAAGAATTGCATGTGTGGGTTTCCGGCTCCTCGACCGGTACTTCATTGTCGCTTGGATGCGCCCGGGTTTCAAGGGGGGTGGGGGACGTCTGGGGGGCTTCTAGAA
>VBOX01000083.1 GCA_005893265.1 Candidatus Eiseniibacteriota bacterium
ATGGAGGCAGGTACTGCCCCAGCGTCACCATCGAACACCCGTGCGCCTTGAGGTCGCGCAACAGCTCATCCACCTCCTCGACCGTCTCCCCCACGCCGAGCATGATCCCGGACTTAGCCGGGATCTTGGGCGTCATCCGCGTGACCCGCTGCAGTAGCTCGAGCGAGCGGACGTAGCGTCCCGCGGGCCGGACGCGCGGATAGAGCCTTCGGACCGTCTCCATGTTGTGGTTCAGGACATCGGGACCCGCATCCAGCACGCTCCGCAGCGCGTCCCCGTTTCCCATGAAATCGGGAATGAGCACTTCCACCCTCGCGGCCGGGATCTCGGCCCGAATCGCGCGGATCGTGGCGGCGAACTGGAACGCGCCGCCGTCGGGAAGCTCGTCCCGGTTCACGGAGGTCACGACCACGTAGCGGAGCCCGAGCAGGCGCGCAGCCTGCGCCACGCGTGCAGGCTCCTCGGGGTCGACGGGAAGCGGTTTCCCGCTCCGGATGTCGCAGAAGGGGCATGAGCGCGTGCACACGTTCCCCAGAATGAGGAAGGTGGCGGTATGGCGCGAGAAGCAATCACCGATGTTCGGGCAATTCGCGCTCTCGCACACCGTGTGGAGATCGAGCGTTCGTAGGATTGCTTTCGTCTCGAGGTAGGCCTTACCCGCTGGAATCCTCGCCTTGAGCCACTCCGGCCGCCGCAGAGGCAGCAACTCGGCGCTCAGTCTGCCGTACGAACGGAGCGGCTTTCGCTTCTCCCCTGCCTCCCTTCGCCTATCGGACGCAAGCCCGAGCCGAATCGCCCCGCCTGGCGCAGGCAAGGCGGTCGACGGGATCCCGGCCGGCGACACGCGCCGCTCAGAAGTGGATCGATCGTCCATCGGTCGCGAACATGGCCTCCATCGTCGCTTCGGCCAGAGTCGGGTGCGCGTGAACGACGTCCGCCAGCTCGAGCGCGGTCGCCTCGAAGTGGCGCGCGACCACGGACTCCGCGATCTGCTCCGTCGCGAGCACGCCGATGATGTGGACGCCCAGAATCTCCCCGCTCGAGGCGTCCGCGACGGCCTTCACGAAGCCGTCGCCCTGCCCCAGGATTCCCGCTTTGGAATTGGCGATGAACGGAAATTTCCCGATCTTGACCGCGCGCCCCGAAGCGCGTGCCTGGGCTTCGGTCATGCCGACGCTCGCGATCTGGGGGTGGCAATACGTGCAGTTCGGGATCGCCTGATAGTTCACCAGGTGCGGGCGCCGTCCGGCGATTTTCTCGACCGCGACGATGCCTTCATGCGATGCGACATGCGCGAGCGCTGGGCCCGGAACAATGTCGCCGATCGCGTAGATTCCGGGAACGCTTGTCTCCATGTACTCGCTCACGCGAACCAGTCCGCGTTCCACCGCGACGCCCAGCGCCTCGAGCCCGATGCCTTCCGTGCGGGGCTTCCGACCGGCCGCCATGAGGACGCGTTCGGTGTGATAGCGCTCGAGCTTGCCCTGGACCTCGACCTCGCTCCACGCTTGGTCCCCCTCCACCCGCACGCTCTTGATCGAAGCGTTCACCAAGATCTCCATGCCCTGCCGGGTGAACGAGCGGTGGAGCGCCTCCGAAATCTCGGCGTCCTCGAGCGGCATGAGCCGGGGCTCCCTCTCGATCAGGATGATTTTGGAGCCGAACGAGTGATAGATCGATGCGAACTCGACGCCCACCGCCCCCGCGCCGATCACGAGCAGCGACTCCGGAACGCGATCCAAGCTCAAGATGTCGTCGCTGGAAAGCACGACGCGGCCGTCCACCGGCGCCACGGGAAGCGATCCCACGCTCGATCCGGTGGCGAGCACGATCGCCCCCGCCTGGACCTCGCTCGTCCCCCCGACGGCGTCCGTCACCGCGATCCGGTCCTTGGCCTTGACCCGGCCGGTGCCTTTGATCGTGACGACCTTGTTCTTCTTGAGCAGGGACTCGGTACCCATCAGGTTCTTCTTCACCACCCGGTCCTTCCGCTCCATCGCGGCTTTCAAATCCAGGGAGACTTCCGAGACGCGGACCCCAAGCTCTCCCGCGCGGCGCGCGAGCAGGAGGACTTCCGCGGTCTCGAGCAGTGCCTTCGTGGGAATGCAGCCCACGTGAAGGCACGTGCCGCCTACCTTCTCCTTCTCGATGAGCGCCGTTTTTAGCCCCAGCTGTCCGGCGCGGATCGCGGCGACGTACCCGCCTGGCCCGCCGCCCAAAATGGCGACGTCGTAGCGTTCGCCGTTCATCAAACCTCCTGGTTACGTTCTAGGCTGCTGCGCGAGCCTCGCCCGAATGATGGGCTCGAACAGATCGATGGGAATCGGGAAAATCGTCGTCGAGTTATTCTCGGTCGCGATCTCGGAGAGCGTTTGAAGGTATCGGAGCTGCATGGCGAGGGGCTGCGTCGCGATGACCGCGGCCGCCTCGGAGAGCTTCTGCGACGCCTGAAGCTCGCCCTCGGCATTGATCACCTTGGCGCGGCGCTCGCGCTCCGCCTCCGCTTGCCGTGCGATGGCGCGCTGCATCTCCTGAGGCAGGTCGACGTTCTTCACCTCGACGGTGCTCACCTTGATGCCCCAGGGCTCGGTATGGCGGTCGATCACGAGCTGAAGCTCCTGGTTGATCTTTTCGCGTTTGGAGAGAAGCTCGTCCAAATCGGACTCGCCCAGAGTGCTGCGCAACGTCGTCTGGGCAATCTGGGACGTGGCGTAGAGGTAATTCTCCACCTCGAGCACGGCCCGGTTCGCGTCGAGGACGCGGAAATAGATCACCGCGTTCACCTTGACCGTTACGTTGTCCTTCGTGATCACGTCTTGCGGCGGCACGTCCATCGCGACGGTTCGGAGCTGCACGCGCACCATCTTGTCGACGATTGGGATGAGCAGGATGAGACCCGGGCCCTTGGCCCCGATCGCACGCCCCAGGCGGAATATCACGCCCCGCTCGTATTCGCGAAGGACCTTGATGGCGCTCGACAACACCAGGATCGCCAGAAAGATCAGCACCGCCGCGGAAACAGAAACCATCGCCTTTCCCCCTCCCTAAGCTTTCCGGACGCGTAACCGCATGCCGTCGACGCGATCGACGACCACGGGCGCTCCCTTCTCGATTCGCTCGTCCGCTTCCGCCACCCAGTATTCCCCGTGCACGAAAATCCGCCCCTCGCGGGGACCGAGCTCCGTCAACGCGACCCCGCGCTCTCCCACGAGCCCCTCCCGACCGGTTACGGGTTTCCGCCGCAGTGCGCGGAACCCGGCGCCGACCACGAAGCCGAAGAATAGCACCGTCGCGATTACGACCGTAACGATCACCGAGAGCGAGACACGCATGGCGCCTCCATCCCCACTCAGCAAGACCAGAGAACCAAGCACCAGCGACACGATTCCTCCGACCGCGAGCAGACCGTGGCTCTGCACCTTGATGTCCACGACGAAGAGCAGCATCGCGAAGAGGATCAGGAACAGCCCGGTCAGGTTTACCGGCAGAGCCTGGAACGCAAGGAAGGCGAGGAGGAGACAAATCCCGCCCACAATACCGGGCAGGATCGCGCCGGGGTTCGAAAGCTCGAAGAGGATCCCGTAGAACCCAAGAATGAAGAGGATGTACGCGATGTTGGGATCGAGAATCCGACCCAGGATCTTCTGCCGCCAGGTCGCCGAGACCTCGTGGACCACGGCGTCCTTCGTGTGCAGGGTCCGCGTGAGACCCGCGATCGTGACCTTCTTCCCGTCGATCCGGCGCAAGAGCTCGTCCAGGTCGCGGGCGACGTAATCCACGACGTGGAGCTTCAACGCCTCGTCTTCGGGCAGCGAGCCCCCTTCGCGCACCGCCTTCTCCGCCCAGTCGGCGTTGCGCCCTCGCTGAGCGGCGAGCGACCGGATATAGCTCACGGCGTCGTTTCTCACCTTTCGGGCGAGATCCTTGCCCGTGTCCCCTCCCCCAACGTTGACCGGGGTTGCCGCGCCGATCGAGGTGCCCGGTGACATCGCCGAGACGTGGGCGGCGTATGCGATGAACGTCCCCGCAGAGGCCGCGCGGCCCCCGGCGGGGGAGACGTAGACGACGACCGGAACCTCGGAGACGAGGATGCGCTTGATGATGTCGCGCATGGCGGTGTCGAGTCCGCCCGGCGTGTCGAGGCGGATCACGAGCGCCTCGCGCTTGTCACGCTCGGACCGACCGATCGCCTGGACAATAATCTGAGCCGAGATCGGCTGAATCGCTCCGTCCATGGTGAGGACGTCGACCACGGGCTTGTCGGTGGTGGGTGGTGCCTTGGCCGCGGGCGGGGCGGTCCCGACCAATAGGACGGCGGCGCACGCCGAGAGGGCGAGGCGCATGCATCGCCCCCGATGTGCCGGTTCGCGCAGGACCACGGCGGTCAGCTCCGTTCCTTGGAGGCCTGAATCGTCTCGGGGCGGCGGATCCGGTTCCGCTCGTCGACCGCGACGATGGTCGGGACGTGCCGTAGGATCTCCTCGCGCTCCATGAGCGCGTACGTGAGGATGATCACGGTGTCCCCCACGTGAGCGAGACGCGCCGCGGGCCCGTTCAGGCAAATGACCCCCGATCCTCTTTGACCGCGGATGGCATAGGTATCAAAACGCTCGCCGTTGTTGACGTTCAGGATCTGGACCTGCTCGTTCGACAGGATATCGGCGGCGTCCATCAGGTCCGCGTCGATCGTCACCGAGCCTTCGTAGTTCAGGTCGGCTTCGGTGACCGTCGCGCGATGGATCTTCGACTTGAACACGGCTAGGCGCACGCGAGGACGGCCTCCCTGGCGGCGGCGAAGTGTCGCTCCGGCGCGGTGGATGGGACGGCACAGCCCGGTCCCAGGATGAAGCGGGTCCCCCCGGAGGCTTCGATCGACGCGCGGGCCTGCGCCTGCACGGCATCGGGCGGTCCTTCGACCATCACGCCCTCGTGGTCGATTCCCGTGAGAAGCGTCTTATCGGTGAGTGGCTTGATGTCGGCGATCGACGGATTGGTGGGCTCGTGCGCCGCCCACGAGAGGATCGATACCGGATAATCCAGGTGCTCCCGCAGAAAGGCGCGCGGGCCGCACACGTGGACTGTGTTGAGCGGGCCGCGCCGCGCCTCCTCGAGCACGCGGAGGTCGTAGGGGCGGCCGAACTCCGCGAGCAGCGCCTTGTCGATCACCGTCGCGTTTCCGTAGTCGGTCGTCGCGAAGAAAATCCCGGAGCACCCCCGCTGCATCGTCTCGCGAACGAACGCGGCATAGGTCTGGGTGATCGCGCGGAGCGCGCCGTGGACGCGCTCGCCGTGGCGCCGAAGGTGATCCACGAAGACGGCGTCGTCGTTCACGAGGTCCGCGGCGATCGAGATCGGGTTGAACACGGTCATGAGCCAGTCGGTGTCCCCCTGCACCTGCGCCGCGATCCGCTCTTCCGCATCGAGCATCTCTCCCAGGGTTCCTTTCGTGGGATCGAGGGGACGGATCCGGTCCCAATCGCCGGGCTCCCGTACGGGCGACTGGACGACCTTGGGTTTGTCGAGCGGGTCCAAACCCGGCCGCTCGGTTCGCACTCCCCAATCCTCCACGTGGTAGGAGGCACGCGGGTTGACCTTCATGAGGTCCCAATCGTACGTCTTCTGGAAGGAAAGCATGGCTAGGGCCAGCGCCTCCGCCGATCCTTCCCGGTCGTAGAAATGCCGCCAAAAGGACATCGGGGGGCGGTCGGTGCGCTCGCCCTGAAGCGTCTTCCGGATTCTTTCGCGGCGCGTCATGCTATTCGGGCCTTCCACGGGCCGAGGTTAAATCCTTGCAAGTCCTTGCAGCGTGGGCGCAAGATGCCGATGGTACACGGAACCCAACCCCCTCACAAGCCTGCTCGGATCCCCGCAAGTCGCCGGAAGAACTTGGGATAGGCGCCATGCAAGTCTTTCGACATCTCCCATTTACGCTTGTCGGTTCCCCAGCGCTTTGGATGCCGATGGTGGCCTTTGCGCTTCTCGCGGATGATCGAAGCTGGGGGCGTTCCGTTACAGGACGGTAGCCCTACGCCAAAGCGTCCGGCGGCGTGAACGGCTCGGGGACCCGCACCGGCTGACCCAACACCCGCCCGTAGAAATCCTCGTACATCGGGATGATCTTCTCGACGTTGTAGTGCTCGATCGCCACGCGGCGCGCGGCCTCGGACATCGCCGCGTGGCGCTTGTCGTCGGAGAGGATCTCGATCGAGCGGCGGGCCATGCCCTCCACGTCGCCGACCGGCAGGAGATACCCGGTCTCGCCGTTCCGGACCAGCTCGGGCAGCCCCTCCGCGTTCGACGCGATGACGGGAACGCCGGCGGACATCGCCTCCAGAGCGGCCAAACCGAAGCTCTCGTGCCTGCTCGGCAGAACAAAGAGGTCGGCGCAGCCGATGACCTCCTCCACGGCGTCCAGCTGTCCGAGCCAGCGGATCCACTTCGTCACGCCCAGCTCGTCCGCCACCTCGCGCGACGGCACGCGCTCCGGTCCGTCCCCCACCAGGAGGAGCCGGCTCGGAACCTCGCGCCGAACCGCGGCGAAGACGCGCACGACATCCGGCACGCCCTTGCTCGCTCGGAAGTTCGAGATGTGGAGGAGCAAACGCTCCCCCTTCTTCACGAACTGCTCCTTGCGGCAGGAGCTTTCGAGCCGCGGGGCGAACCGGGTCGGGTCCACGAAGTTCGGGATGACCTCGATGCTATTCTTCAGCCCGAAGACCTCGAGGGTCTTCTCCTTCAGATATCGGGAGACCGCGGTCACCCCGTCGCTCTGCTCGATGCCGAATCGCGTCAGCGGCCGGAACGAGGGATCCGCCCCAACGAGAGTGATGTCCGTGCCGTGGAGTGTGGTGACGATCTTGAGCTTGGTCGACCGCGCCACTTGCCGCGCGAGGTAGGCGCAGACCGCGTGCGGCACGGCGTAGTGCGCGTGCAGCACGTCGAGCTGGATCTCGTCCGCGACCTCGGCGAGCTTCGCCGCGAGCGCGAGCGTGTAGGGCGGGTATTGGAAGAGCGGATAGGCCAGCATCTGCACTTCGTGGAACACCACGTTTTCCTGAAACTGCTTGAGCCGGAACGGAAGCGCGTAGGAGATGAAGTGCACCTCATGGCCGCGCTTCGCCAGCTCCATTCCCAGCTCGGTCGCGACAACGCCCGAGCCGCCGTGTGTGGGATAGCAAGTGATGCCGATTTTCACGTGGTCAGTCCCCCGCCGGAACGAGCAGGTGCGTGCCCGGCTTCGTTACCTTCTCCCGGAGCGTTTCCACGAGCCCCGCCCCGTGATGCGCCTCGTATCCCAGAATGGACATGCTGCGCTCCTGAAGGCCCCCCTTCGGAAAGAGGCTTCCCCTCGCGCGGCGGATCTTCTGCACGGATTCTTCCTGGCGCCGTTTCCAGACCTGCATGAGCTTCTTTTCCAGGACCTGCCCTTCGTGGATCACCTTGCCGGTCGCCGTTTCGACCGCGGCCTTGAGCGAGGGGTCGAACGCGGTCACCGCCGTCTCGAGCCTCCTCATGCTCTCGATCCACCCCGATCGCTCCTTCTCGAAGAGCGCGGGGAATTCGACCGGGAGAAGCCGCGAGAGCACCTCCCGGATCACGACCTCGACGTCACCCGCCAGCGCGCTCCATTCGATGCCGAAGCGATCGAGCGTCTTCGAGATCTTCCGTTCGAGGATCGTGGCGCCCGCGCGCGGCACGACCGCCGGCGGCTTCATTTCGAATAAAGGATACAACGCGTTCACCTGGGCCCAATACGCGACCTCGGCAGGGCCGCCGACGTAAGCGGCCGTCGGAAAAAGATAGTCCTGCATCAGGGGCCGTAAGAGAACTCCCGGGCTCACGTTCTCCGGCTCCCCGCGCGCCTTCGCGAGAAGCTCCCGGGCGGCAATCGTGCGGCCCGTTTCCGCGAGGCGCAAGGTGCCGTCTCCCGAAAGCCTGAGCGCCTCCCGGGTCTCGCCGTGCCAGAAGAGGTTCAGCTCCTGGCCGGTGCGCGCGATCTGGGCGTGGTAGCCGGCGGCCGAAAGCTCCGCCCCGGTTCGGCGTGCAGCCTCGGCCGACCGACCGCCCAGCTCGATTTCCCGCTCGAAGACCGGCAGGGCGAGACGTTTCGCCTCACGGTCTCCGGGATCGAAGACGAGCGCGCCCCAGGGCACGACCCACCCGGCCGCGAGCCGGGCAAATGCATCGATCCAGCTACATCCGGGCGAGTAGGATCCGCGAAGCCGATCGACAACTTCCTCACGGAATCCCGCGGAGCCGAGCGCCTCCCCCACCTCGCCCACGAGATCCGCAACGGGATCCCCCAGCGTCACGCGAGAAAGCGACACGCCCCGCGGAGCGGCCTCGAGCGGATACTCGAATTCCCGCGGCTCCACCGCGCCGTCTCCCACGATGATCCGGCGAACTTCCTCGAAATCATGGTCGTCGGACGCGATCCAGAAGATTGGCACGACCGGGCGGCCGGAGGCTGCCTCCAGATCCCTCGCGAACGCGATCGCGGTGATGGCCTTGTACAGGGTATAGAGCGGTCCGCCGAAGAGCCCGGGTTGTTGCCCCGCCACGACCACCAGCGCATCCGGACGCGCGAATCGATCCAGGCTCCCACGCGAAGCTTCGAGAAATCCCCACCGCTCGGCCTGACGTTTCAGAATCGACGCCATCTCCGCCCGTCGCGAAGCGGGGTAATCGCGCGTGGCCCCCGCCTGGACGCACGATGCAGGATCCCGGTAGTCGACGGGGTAAAAGCGACGCACCCGCTCGGGTGCGTTCGAGAAATCCCGGTAGATCGCGGAGGGGTAGAGCAGTTTTTCAAGCTCAGATGACGTTGGTCTCCTCCACTACGGCTCCCGCCGCGAAGCGGTTCAAGCTCAGGGGGTCGATGTTCACGCACTTCGCCGCTCCATCCACGATCAGCTCGGAGAGGGCCGCGCCGATCGCGGGACTGTGCATGAACCCGTGGCCGCTGAAGCCGACCGCGAGATAGAGCCCCTTCACCTCGTCTACCGAGCCCACGATGGCGTGATGGTCGGGCGTCGTGTCGTAGAGTCCGGCCCAGCCGTTCAGAATGTTGGCCTTCTCGAGAATCGGCGCGCGCATCAGGGCGGCCTCCACGAGCTTTTCCAGGTAGGCGTCATCCACGTTCATGCTGAACGTGGGAGGGTCGGATTTGTCGACCATGCCGAGCATGATGCCGCCGGTCTCCTTACGGAAATACAGCCCGGTCCCTGAGTCGATGATGAACGGGATTGGGTCGGGAATCTCCGGGAAGGTCTCGGTCATGAAGAGATGCCTCCGGTACGGCACGACCGGCACCTCGATTCCGAGCGGTTTCACCAGCGCCGGGATCGCGGGGCCCGCCGCGGCCACGACCACACTCGAGGAAAACTCGCCGATCGAGGTTTGGAGACCCCGTGCTACTCCGTGCTCGGCCACGATCTGCTGCACCTCCGCCTGCTCGTGGAACACGGCTCCACGCTGCTTGGCCGCGTTCGCGAACGCGATCGTCACCTCGTAGGGCCCGGCGAAGCCATCCTTGGCGGAGTGGGTCGCTCCGTACACATCGTCCGTACGGAGGAAGGGCCATTGGGCGGCCACCTCGTCAGGCGTGAGGAGAGAAACTTGAACCCCGAAACGCCGCTGGAACGCGACACGAGCCTTGAACTGCTCGAGCTGCTCGGGCGAGACGGCCAGAAAGAGATAGCCGACCTGGTGAAACTCGGCGTCGGCGCCAAGGATCTCCTTGAAACGCTCGTAAAACGCGATGGAGTAGAGCGAGAGCTTGATATTGGTCTCGGTCGTGAACTGCGCGCGGATGCCTCCCGCGGAACGCCCGGTGTTGCCGCTTCCGAGAAGGTCGCGCTCGAAGACGTGGGGCTTGAGGCCGCGAAGCGTGAGATGGTAGGCGATGCTCGCGCCGATCACGCCCCCGCCGATGATGAGCGCGTCGGCGCGCTCCGCCACGAGGCCTTACGCCCCCTCGAGCGCCGGCTCCCCGACGAAGGGATTGGTCCGGATCTCGAGGCCGATCGTGGTCTCGGGGCCGTGCCCAGGGTAGACCCGGGTCTCTCCGGGAAATCGGAAGAGCCGCTCGCGGATGGAGCGGACGAGGGTCGGCCAATCGCCGCCGGGGAGATCGGTCCGCCCGACCGAGCCGCGGAAGAGCACATCGCCCGCGATCAGCCCTTCCTTCGTCACGAAGGTCACGCTTCCAGGTGAGTGCCCGGGCGTGTGGATCGCGCGAACCTCGATGCCGGGAACGCCCACCTCCTCGCCCTCTTCGATCGCGTGGGCGATGGGGGCGGAACCCTGCCATGAAAGGCCGATCCCGGCGGCCTGCTCTGCCCCCCGCTCGTACAGCGGCCGGTCGGCCGCGTGGAGCCACACCGGCGCGCCGGTGGAGTCGTGAAATCGCTTCACCGCGTGGATATGGTCGATGTGGGCGTGGGTGATGAGGATGCGTTTGACGTCGAGCCCGCGCCGCGATATCTCCGCGAGCACCTGCTCGCTCTCGAGGGATGGATCGACGACGATCGCCTCGGTCCCCGACGCGGCGGTGAGAAGATAGAGGTTGTTGTCGAGCGGGCCGACCGAGAACCGCTCCACCCGCACGGTCAGGCCTTACACGCGGTGATCGCCGTGATGCCGAACATGGGAAGCCCGACCATGTCCACGTCCTTGAACCCCGCCTTCTCGAGCAGTGAGTAGAGCTCCGACCGGGTGAGCGCTTCCGCGAAGCGCGGGCCGTAGCTCGCCAGCGCGTTGAGCCGGAACAGGGCCGCCTCGCGCGGCTCGGCCTTCGAATCCTCGAGGATGAACTCGGTCACAAGTAGCATCCCCCCCTTGCGGAGGGAAAGGGTCACGGCCTCGAGGACCTTCGGCAGATCCGGCCGGCTCCGCTGGGAAAGGTAATGGGAGAGGAGCACCAGGTCGTACTCGCCGCCCGGCTTCCCCTCGTCGGGGTACCCCGACTCGAAATGGACCCTGTCCTCGAGCTTGGTCGAGCGGATGAACTCCTCCGCCAGATCGCGGAAAATCGACCGGTCGAAAAGCGTGGCCTGGAGCTGCGGGTAGCGGCGCGCCAGGCAAAGTGCCCCGGCACCGGTGTGGCTCCCCACGTCCAGCAAGCGGGAATACGTGCTGAATTCGATGTCGAGGATCTCGGCGAGGCGCATCATCAAGGCGTATGCGCCGTTGTGGAACGCGCGGGCGAGTGCCAGGTCCACCCCGTCGACGGCGTCCGGTGGGAGCGGGGGCGCACCCCGGCGCACCGTGTCCCCGAGCCCCTGCCAGATGCCAAAGAGGGGATCGCGCATGAAGCGAACGAGATCGACGTAGGACCCGGGGGATCCCTCCACGAGGTATGCGTTTGAAACCTCGTCGTTCCGGTACCGATCCCCGTTCCGGTGAAGGAACCCCAGCGCGCAGTTCGCGTCCAGGAGCGCTTCCATTCCCATAGGGTCGGCCCCTGTTTCCTGGGCGATCTCGGGGGCGGTCTTGGGCCCGCCGAACAGAACAGTGAATACCTTGAGATCCACGGCCGTCAGGAGCGCCTGGCTGGCCCAGAACCCCGTTGCCACCTGCAAGATAGGCACAGGGCTGCGACGCCCGGAAACTGAGGGGAGAGGCCCCGCCGCACGACCCATCTGATTCATGACATGCTCCTCACCGACCTCATACTAGGGGACGGGACCGGCGCATTCAAGCGCGGCCCTCGAGGCTTTGGATGCCGGGACTCATAGAAGGTCGCGCTCGGATTCGCTGGTCTCGATTCGGACGCGCGCGAGCTCTCGATCGATTTCCATAACGGCGTCCCGCAAGAGTGCTCCCTTGTCGCGGTACGGCACGAAAGCGGATTTGAAGCCGTTCATGAGGACTTGCCGGACGTCCGTCGGGGTCAGCGCGAACGTGCGCACCGCCCGCTCCAGCTCGTCGGTCATGGTCGTGGAAGAAACGAGCCGGTTGTCCGTATTGAGCGTGACGCGGACCCCCAGCCTCAGGTAATCGCGAAAGGGATGCTCCTCGAACGTGGGGGTGGCTCTGGTCTGAACGTTGGAAGTGAGGCACATCTCCAGCGGGATGCGATGGTCGTTCACGTAATCCAGGGTCAGGAGGTCCTCGCGAAGGCGCGTCCCGTGTCCGATCCGATGCGCCCCGCATTGATGGAGCGCCTGACGGATGCTGGCGGGCCCGAACGCCTCACCCGCGTGGACGGTCACGTTGACGTTGTTGCGCAAGACGCGGTCGAAGGCCTCCCGATGCGCCTTGGCAGGATAATCCTTCTCCGCGCCTGCCAAATCGAACCCGACGACCCCGCGGCCGACGTACGCCACAGCAAGATCGGCCAGCTCCAGAGATAGCTTGGGGCTCAGGTGCCGGATGCCGCAGATGATGGTCCCGGTCCGAATCCCGTAGCGGCCGCCCGCTTCGGCGAGCCCGCGCAGCACTGCGTCGACCGTGTCGTGGAGCCTGAGCCCCCCCTTTACATGGAGCGCCGGACAATAGCGGACCTCCATGTAGCGGACGTTCTCCATGTGCGCGTCTTCCGCGAGCTCGAAGGCGACGCGCTCGAGCGCTTCCCTCTTTTGCAAGATCGAGAGGGTCAGGTCGAACGCCTTGAGGTAGGTCGGTAGGCTGACGCCCGCGGTCAGCCGGTCGAGAAAGCTCCGTAGCTCGGCCTCACCCCGCACCTCGAGGCGGATGCCCTGCTCCTTCGCCAAGGTGAAGAGCGACTTGGGGCGGATGGATCCGTCAAGGTGAACATGGAGGTCGGTTTTCGGCAGCGCGTGGAGGATCGAGCGGCGGCGCCGGGCGTCACCCCACGGCGACGTCCGCCGTCGCGGCGGCGATCGGCGCACCAAGCTCTCCCACGGTGGAGTACGAGAGTCCCGAGAATGCGGGGACCGCTTGGGCAAGACGGAGGAATATCCGCTCGGGATCGGGGTCGGTTACCGGCAAGACGCCGAGCGCTTGGCCCAGATCTTGGAGAATGCGCCAATCCTCGCGTGTATCGCCGCGGATCGTGAGTACCTTTCGGATGCGCTGGACGCGGCCATTCGAGTTCGTGAAGGTCCCTTCCTTCTCCGCGAACGTGACACCCGGCAGGACCCAGTGCGCGCGGTCCGATACCGGCGAAGGCACGAAGTCGACCACCAGAAGCAGGTCCACCTTCTGGAGCGCACGCTCCACGATGGCGGGATCACCGAAAAGGTCGAGCGGGCCTCCGCGCAGGAACACGAGCGCCTTGATGGTGCCTTCGGCCGCGGCGCGCATCATGTCGCGGACGCCGAGGCCGCTGGCTCCCGGCGCCACGCCGCAGAGCGCGGCCCCCCGCGCGTTCGGATCCTTGTCTCCCTCGATCGTGAACTTCTTGTACGCGACCTCAGGCTGCGGCCTCGGTGGGAAGTCGACGTTCGAGACGCCGAGCCCGTCCTTGAAGACGGCCCGGGTGAGATAGCACTCCTCGTTGGTCAGCGTCCCGGATCCCACGACCCCCACGGCGCGCGCGCCATGGCGGACGATGATGTCCCTCAGAGCCTGTGCGATGTCCAGAATCGCCTGTTTCCAGGGGACGGGCCGCGACGTCCCATTCGCCGCGCGGGCCGGGGCGAGAAGCCGCTTCGGATCGTGGAGGAAATGGAACCCTCCGCGGCCGCGGTCGCAAATCCACCACTGGTTGACGTCCATGTTGGTGCGTGCGGTGATGCGAAGGATCTCGTTCCTGCGCGGGTGGTAGCCCACGGTGATGTTGCACCCCTTCGAGCAATGCGGGCAGACCGAAGATACGTTGGTGAGCTCCCACGGGCGCGCTCGGAAGCGGAAGTCCTTGCTGGTGAGCGCGCCCACGGGGCAGATATCCGCGATGTTTCCCGCGAGCTCGTTCTCGATCTTTCGACCGTCGACCGTGCCGATGTAGGTCTGCTCTCCGCGGCTCAAGACCGCGATCTCATCCAGACCGGCGACCTCCTTGCACAGGTTGACGCACCGCATGCATAGAATGCACCGGTTCTTGTTCAGGACGAGCTTCCCGCCCACGTCTTCCTCGGGCCAGGTGATCTTCTCGAACTTGAAGCGGCTCCGCGCGGGCCCCATGAGCATGGTGTAGTCCTGGAGCGTGCACTCTCCGCCCTTATCGCACATGGGGCAATCGAGCGGGTGATGAATGAGCAGGAATTCCATCACGGCACGGCGCGCGTCGGCGACCTTGGCAGAGCGGGTGATGACGTGCATCCCCTCTTCCACCTGCGTCGCGCAGCCCGCCACCAGCTTCGGCCGGCCCTCCAGCTCGCAAAGGCAGATCCGGCAGACCCCGACCACCGGCAGCCCGGGGTGGTAGCAGAAATGCGGAACGGCGACTCCCGCATTCTTGGCGGCCTCGATGAGATTCGTCCCCTTCTCGACCGCGATCTCCCGCCCGTCGACTTTGATTTTCACAGAAGCCACGCGACCCTCTAGTGGAGCGAGCCGCCGCCCAGCGGGCAGCGCCTCTCCGTTATGTGCTGGAGGAATTCCTCCCGGAACTTCTTCGCAAAGCCGCGCGTGGGCCACGCGGCCGCGTCGCCCAGGGCGCAGATCGTGTTCCCCTCAATCTGATCGGTGATGGAGAGGAGCGTATCCAGATCGCGCTCCTCGCCTTCGCCCGTCTCGATTTTCCAAAGCAGGCGCTGCATCCAGCCGCAACCCTCGCGGCACGGCGTGCATTGGCCGCACGACTCGTGCGCGAAGAACCGGGCCGTGATCCACGCGGCCCGAACCATGCACGTGGTGTCGTCCATGACGATCGGGGTGCCGGTCCCGAAGAGCGACCCGGCCCGGGTGAGAGAATCGAAATCCATCGGGAGATCGATCTCATCGCCGCGGAGCACCGGGCAGGACGCGCCGCCGGGGATCACGCCCTTCACCGGTCGGCCGCCAGGGACGCCGCCTCCGTGCTCATCGATCAGCTCGCGAAGGGAGATCCCCATCGGCAGCTCGAAGACTCCCGGGCGGTTGACGTGACCGCTCAGGCCGTAGAGCTTAGGACCGCTGTTCCGCTCGGGCCCGATGGAGCTGAACCATTCCCAGCCGAGCTTTACGATGTGCGGGACGCACGCCAGGGTCTCGACGTTGTTCACGACGGTCGGGCATCCGAAGAGCCCGACGACCGCGGGGAAGGGCGGCTTCAGACGCGGCCATCCGCGCTTTCCCTCGAGCGACTCGATGAGACCGGTCTCCTCGCCGCAGATATAGGCGCCCGCGCCTACGTACATCGTGACCTCGCACGACCAGCTCGAGCCCAGAATATTCCTCCCGATGAAACCCGCCGTCCGGGCTTCCTCGATGGCCCGCTCGAGCAAACGCGCCTCGTGCGCGAACTCGCCTCGAATGTAGATGTACGCGCGGTTCGCGCCGATCGCATAGGAGCCGATGAGCGTTCCTTCCAGGAGCTGGTGCGGATCCTTTTGACAGATGAGCCGGTCCTTGAACGCGCCCGGCTCGCTCTCGTCAGCGTTCACGCACATGTACTTCGGCTTGTCGGTCGACTTCGGGACGAATCCCCACTTGGTACCCGTCGGAAATCCGGCCCCGCCGCGGCCCCGGAGTCCCGAACGCTTCACCATGTCGATGATTTCGTCCGGCTGCTTCTGAAGCGCCATGGCCAGCGCCTCGTACCCACCATGTTTCCGGTAGACTTCGAGGGTGTGCGATTCCGGATACTGCATGGTCTTCGTGAGGACAGGCTCGAACGTCGCGGTCAGCATGTCAGCGGTCCACCTCGCCCAGAACGATGTCGATGCTCCCGATGCACGCGACCGTGTCGGAGACCATGCGTCCGACGCACATGTCCTCGAGCGCCTGCAGGTTGATGAGGGACGGAGGCCTGACTCGCGTCCTGTGCGGAATCGGTCCGCCGTCGCTTACGACGTAGAAGCCAAGCTCCCCCTTCGGCGATTCGATCGCGAAGTAGGCGTCCCCCGGCGGGGCGCTGTAGCCTTCCGACATGATCTTGAAATGATAGATCAGCTCCTCCATGTTGAGCTTTACGTCGGTCCGGTCCGCCGGGAAGAGGTAGGGATTGTCGCACCGCACGGTCCCCGGGCGCAGACGATCCAGACCCTGGCGCACGATCGAGAGCGACTGTTTCATCTCCTCGATCCTGCACAGGTAGCGATCGTACACATCGCCGTTCCGTCCGAGCGGCACCTCGAAGTCGTACGTCTCGTAGCCGGAGTACGGTTGCGCTTTGCGTACGTCGTACCGGACGCCGCTACCGCGGAGCGTCGGCCCCGTGATGCACAGATCGATCGCCTGCTCCGGACTCAAGGTCCCTACGCCGATCGTGCGCTTCATCCAAATCCGATTCTTGCTGAGCAGATTCTGGTACTCGCCGAGAGCGATCGGGAACTCGTCCAGGAACCTGGACACGTGAGGCACGAACGTGTCCGGAACATCCTGGAAAAATCCCCCCACGCGGAAGTAGCTCGGCGTGAGCCGAGAGCCGGCGATCATGTCGTTCACGTCGAGGAGCTTCTCGCGCTCGCGGAAGCAGTAGAGGAACACGCTCATCGCGCCGAGGTCGATCGCGTGGGTTCCCAGCCAGACAAGATGCGAGGAGATGCGGGTCAACTCGAGCAGGATGACGCGCAGCACCTGCGCGCGCTCGGGAATCTCGAGGTTCATGAGCTTTTCGACGGCGCCTATGTACGCCATGTTGTTTCCGAGGGGCGAGAGGTAGTCCATCCGGTCGGTCACCGTGATGGACTTGTGGTAGTTCTTCGATTCCATGGTCTTTTCCATGCCGGTGTGGAGATAGCCGATCACCGGTTTCAGGGAGACCACGGTCTCGCCGTCCAGCTCAATGACGAGGCGAAGCACCCCGTGTGTCGAGGGGTGCTGTGGCCCCATGTTGATCGTGATGGTCTTGAATTCGGGGGAGATCGCTGTTGCCATTCGAGTCAGGCGCTGGCGTTGCTCGTTTCGGTCGCGATGGGCGGCGGCTCGCTCTGAGCCACGGGGGCCGGTTGCTTCAGGCGCTGTTTGTCGATCTTTTCCTGGAGCTTCATGATTCCGTAGATGAGGGCCTCGGGACGCGGCGGGCAGCCGGGTACGTACACGTCCACCGGCACGACCGTATCCACTCCCTGGACGATTGCGTAGTTGTTGAAGATGCCCCCGCACGATGCGCAGGCCCCCATCGAAATGACCCACTTCGGCTCGGGCATCTGGTCGTAGATCCGTTTCAAGACCGGCGCCATTTTCTTGCTGACCCGCCCCGCCACGATCATGAGATCCGCTTGCCGGGGGGACGCGCGGAATACCTCGGCGCCGAAGCGCGCGAGATCGTACCGAGCGGCGCTGGTGGCCATCATCTCGATGGCGCAACACGCTAGCCCGAACGTGGCGGGCCAGAGCGAGGACCGTCGCGCCCAGTTGACCATCTTCTCGACGGTCGTCGTGAGGATCCCGTCCGGTACTAATTCTTCCAAACCCATGCGATCACGCCTTTCATGGCCTGGCCGGCGACCTGGCCAAGCTCTTGTGCCGTCTCAGGAAAGACGGCCAGCGTAAATTTAACAGCCGCCGCCCCCCCGGTCAATTAGAACCCCAAGGAATTGAGCACCGCTTCGGTCCCGTAAAAGAGGATGACGCCCCCGAACACCCAGAGCGCCATACGGATCCCCTTGGTCTCGTTCACGGCCGGGATGAGATCCGAAGCGGCAACGTAGAGGGCGGCTCCGGCAGAAAACGGAAGCGCGAAGCGCACGAGCCCGGGCCACAGGGAGATGGTCGCGACCCCGGCCAGGGTGGCGAGCCCGAGCCAGGCGGCGCTCAGACCCGCCTCGCGCGGAGAGCGCCCGGCGGCGGTCATGATCGATGCGACCGTGAACCCTTCCGGCACCTTGTGCAGGAAAATGGCGATGGCGACAAGGATTCCAAGCTGGGGTTGAACGAGGAACCCCGAGCCGATCGAGACCCCGTCGAAGAAGGCGTGGAGGAGAAGGCCGAAGAGCGCTGTGGTGCCCACGACCGGCTCCACCCAATGCTCGTGGTGGGTTTCCTCGCCGAAATGGAAGTGGCCCACGAGGACGTGCTCGGCGGCATGCACGAAGAGGTATCCCAGGAGGAGAAGGGTTCCGACCGCGATGCCGGGTTGGCTGTGATTCGCGGCGAGCCGGTAGCTCTCCGGGGTCATTCGAAGAAGGACCGCCGCCAGCATGAAACCCGCGCCCGCGGCGACGAAGAAACTCTGCCGAACCCGGTCCCAGCCTCGATGGCTCAGCGCGAGCAACCCGCCGGCCACATTCGCTAAGCCGGCGATCAGGCCGCAGCCAAGAGCGAGGAGCCAGCCCTCGAACACTCGCGCCTCCCGGGCCCGGGCCGGCTAACGCCCGCGCACGATGCCGGGAGTGTGGGTCTGGCCGACCGGCACTAAGAGCTGCTCCTTGGAGTAGATGAAGGAATCCCGCGAGTAGTCGGAGAGTTCGAAATTATGGCCGAGGAAGATCGCGTCCTCCGGACACGCCTCCTCGCAGTATCCGCAGAAGATGCAACGCAGCATATCGATCTCGTACCGCTTGGCGAAACGCTCCCCCGCCGAGTACCGCTCCGTCTCCGAGTTCTCCGCGGCTTCCATGTAGATCGCGTCGGCCGGACACACCGCGGCGCAGAGGCCGCAGCAGACACAGCGCTCCAGCCCGTTCTCGTAGCGATGAAGCTCGTGCAAGCCGCGGAATCGGGGGTACATCTCCATCCGCACGTCCGGGTAGCGGAGCGTCACAGGCTTTTTGAAAAAGTGCGACAGCGTGATCGAAAGACCCTTCATCAGCTCGGTGACCATCCGTCGCTCCCGGGGTGTTGTACGAGATCGGCGGGCCGGCGTCCGCATCCACGTGTGCCGTGGCCGCCTCAAGACATTGAAAACCAGCCGGTTAGACTACGACCCGATTATAGGGAGGAGAACGAGAAGGGTCAAGGGGTGGAGCCGTACTCCTCGGGGCGGATGTCGAGTTTCTTCATCTTGTATAGCAGCGTGGTGCGTTTCATCCCGCCCAGGCTTCGCGCCGCCTCGGACTGGTTGCCGCGGTGAGCTCGGAGCGCCGTCACGATCTGCTCCCGCTCGGCCCGATCCCCGCCGCGCTGGGGCTCTGAAGCTCCAGCGGGAGCCCGAGCGGCCCGCCGCGCGGGCCGGAGCGGGATCAACTCGGCTCCGACCAAGTCCCCGTCTTGTGCGAGCGCCACCACGCGGTCGATGGTGCCCTTCAGCTCCTGCACGTTGCCGGGCCAGGTATGGCTCCGGAATTGGACCCAAACGTCCGAGGTGAATGTGACCCGCTTTCTCGCCTGCGCGCAGGCGCAAGCGGTAGTAAAGGTCGTCCCGGAAGACGCCGCGCCGGACCAGACCCGCAAGATCGCGCGTCGAAGCTGCAACCACCCGGACGTCCACATGACGTACGCCCGCCGCGCCCACACGCCGCAACTCGCCCATCTCGATCACGCGGAGAAGCTTTGCCTGGGCGCCGACGAGAAGCTCGCTCACCTCGTCCAGGTACATCACGCCACCGTTGGCTCCCTCAAAGAGCCCCATCCGTGCCGCGCCGGTTCCGGGCCCGCTCGCGCGGTCGTGTCCGAAGAGGTCGGCATCCAGGTGGCCTTCCGGAAGCGTGGAGCAGCGACCCACGACAAAGGGCCGGTCTTTGCGATCCCCGAGCTCGTGTGCGGCGCGGGCCAAGAGCTCACGCCCGCTTCCCTTCTCGCCGAGGATGAGAATCGGGAGCCGGCTGCTCGCGGCGCGCTCCAGAATCCGGATCAGCTCCGAGATCCTCGGATCCTGGGTGACAATTCCAAAGCGGAAGCAATCGGGATCTGCGCCCTCCGGAATCAAATCCGCGCGAGCGCCTCGAACGATCGGCCTCGTCGGCGCGGGCTCGAGATCGACACCCAACACCTTCTCGATGCGCTCCACCCAACGCTCGAGGTTCATCGTCATCGCGAGGCTGCGCGCTTCCCAGAGCTGGTCGCGTGCGGAGCCGCGCTCCTCGGGATCTCTCCCCGCGAGCTGCGCCTCGCCGCTCCAGACAAGGATGCGCGTCAGCTCGTACATCGCCTCGATCTTGCGCAGGAGTTGGGCGCCTTCGCGAGCCGCGCGCAGCGCGCGCTCCCGATTCCCCAGCACCTGATGCGCCATCGCCATGACGCGGCAGGTGGCAGCCTCTTCGAAACGGTCGTTGATCCGTCGCGCGATGCGGAGACCCCGCTCGCACGTAATGAGCGCGCGATTCGGCTCGCCGATGCGAACGTGCACCTCGGCGATCCGACGGCTGAGCTCGGGGATCAAGTCGCCTTCCGGCGCAAGCTTTTCGGCGATCAGAAGCGCCTGATCGTAGAGCTCGATCGCGGACTGGTTGTCGAATTGATCGAGCGCGATGTCCCCCAGGTACTCCAGTGCGATGACATGCTCACGTTCAAAGCCGTGCTCCTCCGCCTCCGAGAGCGCGCCACGGACATGCGATTCCGCGTCGCGCAGGTCCCCTCGGATGCGGAGTTGTTGCCCGAGGCAAAGTCGCGTCTGCACCCTGCCGCGGGAGTGCCCGCGCTCGCCGAAAAGGGAACGCGCGCGGGTAAGCTCCTGGTCCGCCTGCTCGAAACGGCCAAGCTTCGCCAGGGCGATGCTCAAATTGAGCGAGAAGTTCGCTTCCTCGTGGTAGAGCCCGGCGCCTCGTGCCTGGAGCTGGCCGCGGCCGAACTCCGCCACGGCACGCTGGATCTCGCCGGCGCCCAGGAAGCAGAGGCCGAGGAGGTTGCGGCTCCGGAGCATCCCCTGGAGGTCTTCGAAATCCCACCTGCTGATATGATACGCGGCGCGGAAATGTTCCTCCGCTCTCGAAGGCCGTCCGATCCGCCACACCGCCCAGCCCGCCGCGATGTGGTATTCAAGGATCGGCTTCTTGTCGTCTGGACGAAGCGCGTATAGCTCTTCGAGTTTCTTCTCGGCGAGGTCCGCAACCTCGCGCCACCTTCCGAGACCGAGCAAGGCGCGGCAGCGCGCCAGAAGAACCGGATGCTCGATCTCGGGAGGCAACGGACCGCGCCCCTGGAACTCGGTGACCAGATCGAGCGCCGCGCCGAAACGGGCGTGCGCGATCAAGTCATCCAGGCGCCGCTGGAGCGTGGCGGCATCGTACTCATGTTCGTGGTCATGGATCATGAGCTTGTGGGAGCGGGCTTTACGCCCGCTCCCCTATCGTTCGCTCCTTCACGCCGCCTAGCGGATGCCGAGGCGGACCAAAATGCGGAAATAGAGACTCCAGCGGCCCGTTGAATCGAACCCACCGTGGCGCATCGTCAGCGCGCCCTTCCCCTGACCCAATCCCTCCACGCCGAGTCTCGCCGCCGCACGCGGGGACGGTTTCGGTGTCGGGCTCGGAAGGTCCTCGCCTGTCGGATCGCCGGAGTAGGGTTCGCCATCCGGCCCACCCGTGCCAACCGGTCTGGCTAGCGCCTGCGATGGCTCGAGAGAGGTTCCGTAAGCGAGAACCGCCAGCAAGCCGAGAAGGAACCCGATGCGAATCAGCCGGGTGCGAAACGTCACCATCGGCGCCACCCCCGTGATTCCGGCCCGTGCGTGTCCTTGCTGGGGAGGGGATTCCCCGGAACCATGTGATCGACCCATAATGGACGCTCCCGAGCGTTTGACGATTCCTCGTCGCGCTCTCTTCGGACGGAATGAACGATTGGGGACTTTGGCGGGGGGAATTCCAAGGACGGAGTGTCGACCGACACCGCCGCCCGGTAATGATCTCTACAGGCTGGAGCCATGCGCACCCTTCCTTTGGGCAGGCGAACCGGCTACCTTGGAAAAACTATCACATGCGGCGAAGAAAATCAAGCGTAAAGGGGCCTCAGGGCATCAATTCGGGCGCCGATCGCATGCCCTCGAGCCACGAGCCTGAATGCATGCTATAATTAGGCTAATTCTTGCACACTATTCCCGATCACCATCGCGCCGCACCTCGAGACCGTAGGGAATGAACGAATCCCAGCGTATCCGTACGGCAATTTTCTCCTCGCTACGCCTCCATGAAGAATCCCCCTTGGAGGGAAAGCGCCCGATCGACCTTGCGCTCGGGGACCTCGACGCGGGCCGCCGGGACGAGATCACGTACGAGATCGCGGAGCGGCTGATCGAAGCCGGCCTCCTCGAGAGCGTCGATCGCTTTCAGCGGGACGGAAAGGCTTACGTCCGCTACCGCACGCCGGGGACCGGCGAATCGTTCCTGCTCCCTGCGGCGGAGAAGCGAACCGAGGACGAGAAGCTAGTCCGGGCTTCGAAGCCCCACTGGCACGCCCGGAGCCGCCTTCTGTACCGGGTGATCTCGCATCTGATCGCGGTGGAGCGGAAGCTTTTCGCCCGCGACGAGCGCAACGCGGAATACCTCCAGACGGACCCCGCCGATATCCTTCGCACGATCCAGCAGTCCGCCATGCAGATCCTCGAATGCGACGACACGCGCCTCTATTCACTCGCGCACGGTTTCGACACCCGCTACGCGCAGCCTGTGAGCGAGGGGGAACCGTGGAACCGAACGATCGCCGAAAACTGGGTCGGCCGCCGCGCGCTTCCGGTCTACATCGACGACCTAGCGCAGCCGGGTTACGCGCGTGTCATGATCGACGCGGAATCGATGGACGCGACCATGCACGTCGCGATCGCCCCGTACGTGGGGCAGAGTCCTCCCGAGGGCTTTCGCTCGCTCGCGATGGCGCGGGTCGGCGAGCCGGGCACGCCGTTCCTGTACGTCCTGGAGGCGTGGAGCCGGACGCCCGAATTCTTCTCCGACGAGAGGATGGGGCTCTTGAACGTGGTCGCCGAGCACGCGACCGACCTCCTCGTGACGCTCAAGAAGCTCGGCATGCTCGTGATGATCGACGAGCTGACCGGCGTCTACAACCGGCCTTATTTTGGCCGCCAGCTCGACCGCGAGATCGCCCGCGCCTATCGCGAAGGCCGTCCGATGTCGCTCGTGATTGGCGATCTGGACAATTTCAAGCAGCTGAACGACCTCTACGGTTACGAGGCGGGAAACGCCGTGCTTCGAGAGGTATCCCAAACGCTCGCATCGAGCGTGAGACCCTTCGATACGGTGGCACGGTGGGGGGGCGAGGAATTCGCGCTCATCCTAAGCGCCGAGACCACCCCGACCGAGGCGCGCGACATCTGCGAGCGGTTGCGGCTCAAGATTGAGAACCTCGCGATCGTGGTCCCCACGATGGAGGGACGTGAGAATGCGGTCCGGGTCACGATGAGCCTCGGAGGCGCCATGTTCCCCGCGGACGTCGGGCTCGGCGTGGATCGTACGCGGGGGTTGGATGCGGTTGGGCGCGAGAAAATTTCCCACGAGCTCTGGAACCGGGCAAACGTCAACCTGCGCCAGGCAAAATCGCTCGGAAAAAACCGGGTGGTGTACGGAGAGGGCGCCTAGCCCCTCCGAGCCGTGACCGTCTAAGGGGTGACGAGCGCCCGCGAGAACTCGCCGGCCTCGAAGGGGACGAGATCCTCCAGGCCCTCCCCGACGCCCAGCCAGCGGATGGGGAGACCGAGCGTATCGGTGATGGCAAGCACCACGCCCCCCTTGGCGCTCCCGTCGAGCTTCGTGAGCACGAGCCCGGTGATACCCAGCGCCTCATGGAACTCGCGCGCCTGATTGAGTCCGTTCTGCCCCGTCGTCGCGTCGAGCACGAGGAGCACCTCGTGCGGCGCCCCCGGAACCTGCTGCTCGATCACCCGCCGAATCTTCTTCACCTCTTCCATGAGGTTGACCTTCACGTGGAGCCTTCCCGCGGTATCGACCAAGACGCGCGCGACGCCGCGGCTTTTCGCGCGGGCCATGCCGTCAAAGGCGACCGCGGCGGGATCCGCCCCCGGCTTCTGTTGCACGATCTCCGCGCCGGCGCGCGCCGCCCAGACCCCGAGCTGATCCGCCGCCGCGGCCCGGAAGGTATCGCACGCGACGAGAAGGACCGAGTCGCCGGCCTCCTTGAAGCGGCTCGCGAGCTTGGCGATGCTCGTCGTCTTGCCGGATCCGTTGACGCCCACGACGAGGATCACATGGGGAATCGCGGGGCGGGACTTGGCTCCAAGAAGGCGGCCAGGCCCCTCGCCAGACGCATCGCGCCCCACCGCCAGCACCGCCTCGATCTCCTGCCGTAAGGCATCCTGTGCATCGGCACTGAACGAAGGATCCCCGAGCCTCCGCCTCACTCCGTCGAGGATCTTATCCGTCGTGGCGGGACCGACGTCGGCCCGCAGGAGGGCGGCCTCGAGCACCTCGAAATCCTCCGCGCTCAGGTCCCGGCCGCGCTGGAGCACGGCGGTCACCTGCCCGAGGAGCGCGTCGCGGGTTTTCTTGAGGCCTTGGGTGATCTTCTCGAAGAACGGCACGACCGCGGGTCTACGTCTCGACCGGCGCCAGCTCCTGCTCTTCTTGGGGCTCGGATTCCGGAGGCGGCTCGGTGTTCCAGCGGACGGAGACCAGCTTCGACACGCCCGGCTCTTCCATCGTGACGCCGTAGAGGCAGTCCGCGACCTCCATGGTCTTCTTGTTGTGGGTCACGACGATGAACTGGGTGTTCTGGCTGAACTCCCGAAGCAGGAGGACGAAGCGATCGATGTTGGCGTCGTCGAGCGGCGCGTCCACCTCGTCGAGGATGCAGAAGGGGCTCGGCTTGACCAGGTAGATCGCGAAGAGGAGGGCGATCGCGGTGAGAGCCTTCTCGCCGCCCGAGAGGAGCGAAAGCGACTGCGGCTTCTTGCCGCGCGGGCGAGCCAGGATCTCGATCTCGGCCTCGAGCGGATCGTCCCCGCTCAGGGTAAGGGCGGCCTCGCCTCCTTCGAAAAGCGTGCGGAATACCTTTTGGAAGTTCTCGTTCACCTCACGGAACGTCTTCTGGAACAGTTCGGAAGCGGTCAGGTTGATTTTCTGGATCGCCTCGAGGAGCGACTGGCGGGCCTCCTCGAGGTCCTTGCGCTGGCTGGTGAGGAAGGAAAGGCGTTGCCGCCGCTCCTCATAGTCCTGCATGGCGAGAAGATTGACCGGTCCGAGCGAGCGGAGCTTTTCCTGCAAGAGACGCAGGTGCTCGCGTCGCTCCTGGCGTGAAGCGGGGGTCCCTTCGACCGCACGGGACACGATCGCTTCGTCCGGCACCTGACCCTCCTCCGCCTCGAAATCCACATCCTCGATTTCAGCCAGGGGCCCCGCCTCGGCGATCGCTACCGACGGTGCGGTCCAGGTCGCGAGGTCCACCTCGTACTCGTTCCGAACGCGCTCGAGCAGGACCCGCATTTCCGATTCGGATTCGGCGTGCTCCAGCTCCGCCCGGTGCAGCCGTTCGGTCAGCTCGTTCAGCTCCCGGCGGTGCTCGCGTGCCTTCGCCTCGAGATCGTCGGCCGTTCCCTTCACTCCCCCAAACCCCTCACGGGCGGCCTGGACGGCCCGGTCCTTTTCCGCCTTGAGGGCGATCTCCGCTTCCAGCTCCTTCTCCTTCAGAGCGCTCTCCTCGTGCGCTTCGCGGATCCGCCGATCCGTCTCGGTCGCTTCCTCGCTCCGCACGCGAATCTCACGCTCCGCTTCCTGCGCGCTCTGCCTGATCCGCTCGATCTCGCCAAGACTTGATTCGAAGGCGGTCTGGGCGCGGGTCGTCTCGATGCGCAGGTCCGCGTGTTGCGTGCCAAGGCGATCGCGTTCCAGCTCCAGCTCCCGCACCTGAGCCTCCTCGCGCGCCAGGTCGCCCTCCAGACGGCCCTGCTCTTCATCCGAGGACTTGAGCGCGAGCCCGACGATCTCACCCTCGGCGAGCGCCACTTTGAGCTCCGATTCGACAGACTCGAGCGCGGTCTGCAGGGCCGCTCGGGCGCGCGCGATGGCGTCTTTTCGGATCTGGTGCTCCGCGCGCTTGGCCTCCTCGGCACGCCGGGCTTCCTCGGTCTCCCGAAGCTCGCGGTTGGCATCCTCGAGCGCCGCCTGCGCCTCGACCCGCCCTCCCCTCAGCGTTTCCGTGAGCGTCAGCGTTTTCCGGAGCTCGGCGGAGGATCGCTCGATTTCCTTTTCAAGCCGCTCCAGCTCCTCTTCCCGACGCAGAACCGAGCCGGCACGCGTGGGTCCCCCTCCGCCCTGGTAGATGCCCGGGCCCCGGACGTGCTCCCCGTGGCGCGTCACGAAATGCAGCCTGAGCTCGCGATGCTGGTCCAGGAGCTTCAGCCCGACCTCGATCGAATCTACGACCACCACCCCCGAGAGAAGGAAGGAGGCAAGCGCCACGAATCCCGGCTCGAACCGGACGTGCTCGAGCAGCAATCCGTGAACGCCGGGCGCCCCGAGCACCTTCTCCGGAACTTCGGCCGCGCGGGCCCAGGAGAGCCGGTCCAGCGCGATGAATGTCGCGCGGCCTCCTCCGCCCGATTCGAGGGCCTTGAGCGCCTTGAGCGCCGCGTCCGTGCGCTCCGCGACGATGAACTGGACCGCCTCGCCGAGGGAGGCTTCGAGCGCTGCAAGCCAGTCTCCCGAGGCGTGCAACACGTCGCCGACTGTTCCCAGGATCCGTGCAGCGCGCGTGGGCCCGGCCAGGAGCGACCGGACGCTTTCGTCGTATCCCTCGTAGCGGTCCTTGAGCTCGCGGAGCGTCGCGCGACGCGATTCGAGCGCGGCGAAGTCCTCACGCGCCCGCTTTTCGGACTCGTCGTGGAGGCGGATCTGCTCCTCGATCTCGGCGACCGCGCGGGTTTCACTCTCGACGCGGGCGCGCGCCCGCTCGACCTCCGCGATCGAGGAATCCGCCGCGCGGCCGATCGCCGCGAGCGAATCGGCGAGCTCCTGCTCCTCCCGCTCCATTCCGGCGGACTCCGCCAGGAGCTGCCCTTTCTTCTGGGTCAGCTCCGCCTGCTTCGCGGCCCAGTTCTCGGCGGCGCTCTGCTGCTTCACACGCGTCTGGAACAGATCCAGCGAGAGCTGCTTCCGCTGCCGCAGCGCCTCGCGCCGTTCCTCGAGCTGCGGGAGCATTTTCCCAATCGCCGCTTCCAACCCACCGAGCGCGCGTTCTTTCTCGGCCTGGGCCGTAGCGAGCCGCGTCCGCTCCTCTTCGAGTCCTTGTTTCGCCCGGCTCAGCTCTTCGAGGCTCGCGCTGAGACGGACCCCCTCCGAGCGCGCGTGCTCCAGCTTCTCGAGCAGCCCCGCGCGTCGCTCCCTGAGCACGGCGACCTCATTCAGGAGCGCGGCTCCGCGCGCCTCACGTTCGTCCAGCTCTTCCTGCGCGAGACGCACCTCGGACTCGCGCTTCAAGAGCTCGAGCTTGAGCTGCTCCAGCTCCGCCTCATGCCGCGCGAGGATGCCGGCGATGGCGCCCCGGCGGTCTTCGGCCTTGCCCCGCTGCTCCTGAAGCGCGCCCCCGGTACCCGCGAGGCGCTCCAAGTCCTCCTTGGCGAGTCCCAGATCCAGCGTCTTGATCTCCTCGCGCAGACGATTGAACCGCCGGGCCTTCCCCACCTGCCGCGCAAGCGACCGGACCTCGCGTTCGATCTCCGTGACCACGTCGTTCACGCGCGTCAGGTCCGCGAGGGTCAAGTCCAGCTTTTGGAGCGCCTCCTTCTTTCGGGTCTTGTAGCGCATGATTCCCGCCGCCTCTTCGAACAGGAACCGCCGGTGGCCGCTCTCGTCCGACAAGACGTTGTCGACCATCCCGCGCTCGATGAGGGAATACGCGTGGGAGCCCATCCCGGTGTCGAGAAAGAGGTCGCGAAGGTCACGGAGACGGCAGGGCTTTCTATTGATGAAATACTCGCTCTGTCCGTTACGGAAGGTGCGGCGTGAGATCGCGATCTCCGTGTATTCGACGGGCAGAACGCCGCGGTTGTTGAACATCGTGAGCGAAACCTCGGCCATGCCGAGAGGTTTTCGCTGCGCGGAGCCTGTGAAAATCACGTCCTCGAGAGTGTCTCCGCGGAGGTGCCTCATGTTCTGCTCGCCCAGCACCCAGCGGATCGCTTCGACGATGTTGGTCTTTCCGCTCCCGTTCGGACCCACGACCGACGTGATCCCGGGACCAAAATCGACCCGGATTCGCTGCAGAAAGGACTTGAAGCCCTGGATGTCGAGGCGTTTCAGGAACACGGTCTACCTCTCGTTGTCGGGATACGCCACGGCGCGATCCACCAGGCCACGCTTCAGAAGCCACGCGGCCTTTTGCGCGGCCTCCTTGTAGGTCGCGTAATGACCGACGAACACACGATACCAACCCGGTTGATCGGGCGCGGCCGCGTACCAGGCGCCGATCCCCCGGGTGCGCAGGCTCTTCACCATTTCGCGGACCTTGCTCTCGGAGCGAAATGAGGCGATGTGGACGCGATAGGGCAGCGTGCTGAGCGCCTCCGAGCCCGCCGGCCGTGATGACGCGGGCGGTGGCGTCGCAGGCTGGGGTTCCTCCGACGTGGACGCTTCGGGCTCGCGGGCCTCCGGCGAGGGTGTCTCGGAGACGGAGCCCGTCTCCTCGGGCGGCGTCGCGGAGCCGCCCGCCGGCGCTCCCCCTGCCGGGTTCCCACCATTCGTTCGGGGCAGACCTTGTGGGTTCGACGCGCCGACGTCCGCGGGCAGAACCCGTTCCGTGCCTGCCGGGAGCGTCTCGCGCGTCTCCGCGGCCCCACGGTGCCGCAGCATTCGTGAAGTCACGAAAGCCCCTACTGCCGCCAGCACCAGCAGGGTCAGGACGGTGAAAAGCAGCGCGCGCGAGCGCTTGCGACTCGCCCGGGGCAGGCGACCGTGCCTTACCTCATCGGACAGTTTCGTGACGAGTGCGCGCGCCGCCACCTCACCCGACTCCGCGGCTCGAGGCTCCACCGAACGGCGCGGCGGTGCCGGCCCACCACGCTCGCCGCTCCCCGTCTCCATGGAGTCCGGCTGCGTTCCCGTCCTCTCGGGAGCGGGGCTCAATCCAACATCCGCGTCCATCGGCCTGGCTGCCTTGGGTGGCTGCGCATGAGGCACCGCGATCCCGAGACAGCCGATCATGGGCGCGTCCGAGCCCCACAACTCGAGGAACGCGTCTCGGAGCGCGGCTCGGCTCGCGCGCTGAACCGAAGCGGCGAGGAGCACGCCGTCCATTCGCTTGGAAAGACGCCCCGTGAAGCCCTTTCGGTCAAGAAAGGGCGCCAGATAGAGCGTTACATCCACCCGCGAGGAGAAGATCCGCATGACGCGGGCCCAATCGGGATGCGCGGCGAAGCGTTCTCCGTCGGTCGCATGGCTTCCCGGGCCGACCAGCCAAAGGCTGTCGGCGACAATCTCCCATGCGATGCGCTGAAAGGAGCACCCGTACTCCAAGGCGTCCACATATCCCTCGTTCGGATCGGGGCGCGGCCGGACCACCGTCGGGTGGCGGTAATCCAAGTCCACGACGGCGACCTTGAGCCCCTGGCGGCTCCACTCGCGGGCGAGCGCCAATCCGGTGGCGAAAAACTCCGGATCGTGCGGGAACCCGGTCAGAAAAAGGGATCGAAGCGTGAGCGATTTGCGAGTTTGGGTCAGGGCCTCGATGGCCGGCTTCAATCCTTCAGGATCGGCCGCTTCCAGAAGGGTCGAGGCTTGGGCGCCGGGCAGGATGGGCGTGACGCGAACGATGCCGATAAGCGGGAGGTTGACTTCCCGCGCGAAGCTCTGGGGATCGGAGTACCGCTCCACTTCCAATTCAGCGGACGGCGTCAGGGTTCCTCCTCGAGCGCTCGTACAAGCGAGGCGGCGAGCTTGGGAATTTCGCCGCGACTCACCGTGCGGAGATCCAAAAGGAGCCGACCCGACTCGATCCGACCGATCACGGGATCGGGACCGGTGCGGAGCGAGCGGGCTACGTCCTCGACCTTGCCCCGCGCGGGGCGGAGTACTACGGCGTACGAGGGAACGCGCGCAAGCGGCATCGCGCCTCCGCCCACTTCGGTCGTGCAGGCTACCACCTCCGCGCGGAAGTGAGAAGCGCGATCCGCTCCGATCGCGCGAAGGACGCGTTTGGCGCGCGCGCGAACGCTCTCGGCGGACTCAGCGAGCATGCGAAGCGTTGGAATCGAGGCCGCGAGCATTTCGGGATCCCGATAGAGACGAAGCGTCGCCTCCAATGCCGCCAACGTGAGCTTGTCCACGCGGAGCGCGCGCGCCATCGGATTCGCCTTGAGCGCGGCGACGAGGCTCTTTCGCCCGGCGAGGATTCCCGCCTGGGGGCCGCCGAGCAGTTTGTCTCCGCTGAAGCAGACCAGCGGCACGCCCTGATCGAGCGCATCGCGCGCGATCGGTTCCGCGGGCAGTCCCCATCGCGTGAAATCGATGAGCGCGCCGCTTCCCAGATCCTCGAGGAGCGGCAGCCGCCGTTTCCGGCTCAACGCGGCAAGCTCCGCCCGCGTCACCTCCTCCGTGAAACCCACCATCGCGAAATTGCTCGGGTGGACGCGCAGGATCATCCCGGTTTCAGGGCCGATCGCGCGCTCGTAGTCGCGCAGGCGGGTCTTGTTCGTCGTGCCGATCTCCCGCAACCGGGCGCCGGCCCGCTCCAGAATCTCGGGAATCCGAAAGGAGCCTCCGATCTCGACGAGTTGCCCTCGCGAAACGACCGCCTCCTTGCCGAGCGAAAAGGTGTTGAGGGCGAGGAGCATCGCGGCCGCGTTGTTGTTCACGACGTGCGCTGCCTCGGCGCCCAGAAGCTCCGCGATGAGGGGCTCTAGATGAGCCATCCGCGAGCCGCGCGACCCGCTCTCCAGATCGAGCTCCAGGTTGGTGTAGCGTCGCGCGGCGTCGGTCACGGCGGAGACCGCCTCCTCCGCCAGGGGGGCGCGCCCAAGATTCGTGTGGAGGACGATTCCGGTCGCGTTGATCACGGGGCGAAAGGCCGGGCGAACCGCCTCCCCGACCCGCCGCGCCGCGTCTCGCAGGATGGCGTCGCGCCCCGCTGCCTCGGCCTTTCCCCGCCCGCCGCCTCGCCGGATCGCGGAGCGGGCGGCAGCGATCGCCTCGCGGGCCGCCGCCACGAGCACGCTTCGGGGTGCCAAGCTCTGGAGCGCCGACATTTCCTCGGATTCGAGGAGCGAGCCAACCGAGGGCAACGATCGAAGCTCGGGACGTTTGGGCGTGGCCAATGGGTCCTCCTCGATCAGCCCGGTCCGCCCAGGTAGGCGGCCTGCACGAAGGGGCTCTCCAGAAGCACCTGCGCGCGATCGGACATTCGAACGGAGCCTGTCTCCAGGACGTAACCCCGGTCCGCCGTCGCCAGCGCCAGGCGCGCGTTCTGCTCGACCAGGACGATGGTCGTGCCCTGGCTCCGGATCTCACGGATTACCGAGAAAATCTCCCGCACGAGAATCGGGGCCAAGCCGAGCGAGGGCTCGTCCATCAAGAGGAGCGTGGGCTTCGCCATGAGCGCGCGGCCGATCGCGAGCATTTGCTGTTCCCCGCCGCTCAGGGTGCCCGCCGCCTGACGGCGCCGCTCGTCGAGCCTCGGAAACAGGCGAAAGACCTTTTTCAGGTCTTCGACGCACCCGGCGCGGTCTTTTCGTAGATACGCGCCCATCTCCAAATTGTCGAGCACGGTGAGGTTCGCGAATACGATCCGGCCCTCGGGAACGTGGGAGACCCCCTCCCGAACGATCTCGTGAGGCTTGACCCCCACGAGAGACTTTCCCCGGAAGCGGATCGAGCCGGCGCTCGGCTTGATGAGCCCGGAGATCGCCCGAAGGGTGGTGCTCTTCCCCGCCCCGTTCGCCCCGACGAGCGTGACGATCCCACCCTCCTCGGCCGCGAGCGAGACTCCCTTCAGGGCGTGGATCGCCCCGTAATGGACGTTGAGATTTTCCACCTCGAGGAGGCTCAAGGCTCCTCCCCCAGGTACGCTTCGATCACCTTGGGGTCCCGACGGATCTCCTCCGGGGTTCCTTCCGCGATCTTCACGCCGTAGTCGAGCACCGCGATCCGCTCGCAGATCCCCATGACGACTTTCATATCGTGCTCGATCAGGAGGACCGTGAGGCCGAACCGGTCCCTGACCTCGCGGACCAGCCGCATGAGCGCTTCCGTCTCCTGGGGGTTCATCCCCGCGGCGGGCTCGTCGAGCAGGAGTAGCTTCGGCTCGGTCGCCAACGTGCGGGCGATCTCGAGCCGGCGCTGCTCCCCATAGGGAAGGCTCCGCGCTTCGCTGTCGCGATATTTCGTGAGGCCGAAGGACCCGAGCAGCTCCTCGGACCGGATCACGATGTCGCGCTCCTCGCGCGCGGACCGGGGTGTGCCGAACATGCTGTCGGCGAGGCCGGTGCCGCAATGGAGGTGGCAGGCGATGCGGACATTGTCGAGGCAAGACAGGTCCGAGAAGAGGCGCGGATTCTGGAACGTGCGGGCGACCCCACGCCGGGCGATCACGTTGGTCGGACGCCCCTGGATCGGCTTCCCTTCGAGGAGGATCGATCCCTCGGCCGGCCTGTAGACGCCGGTGATCACGTTGAAGACCGTCGTCTTCCCGGCGCCGTTCGGGCCAATCAATCCGCCCAGCATTCCGCGTGGAAGGTCGTAGTCGAGGTTCGAAACGGCCTTGAGCCCACCGAACGTGACCCCGAGCCTGCGCAGCGAGAGGAGCGGCCCGCTCATGTCGCCGGGGTCGGACGGGAGCGGCGGCGCGAAAACCACGACCGGAAGGACACTTCGCGCCGGCCGAGGATGCCCTGGGGCCGGGCGATCATGAGCAGGATCAGGAGCAGCGAGTAGATGATGAGCCTTTCGCTGCTCGCGAATCGGAGGAGCTCCGGCAGGGCGGTGAGGAGTGTCGCGCCCAGAATCGATCCCGTGAGGCTCCCCATCCCTCCCAGCACGACCATGATGATGACCTCGATCGACTTCATGAACGTGAAGCTGTTCGTGTGGAGATAGGTGTAGTGGGAGAAAAGCGCCCCGGCCATGCCCGCGAAAAAAGCCCCGATAACGAAGGCCGTGATCTTGTACCGCGTGGTTGGGACGCCGAGCGCCTCCGCGGCGATCTCATCCTCGCGGATCGCGAGGAGGGCCCGCCCGTGATAGGAGCGCATGAGGTTCCGGATCAGCACGAACGTGACCCACGCGCCGCCGAGCACCCACGCGAGGTTCGTGCGTTGCGGCACGCCCGCAAAGCCTCGCGCGCCCCCCACGGCGTCGATGTTCAGGATCGCGACGCGGATGATCTCGCCGAAACCGAGGGTCACGATCGCGAGATAATCGCCCCGGAGCCTCATCGAAGGGAGCCCGACCAGGAACCCCGCCACCGCGGAAACGAGCCCGCCGACCAGGATCGCGAGGAGAAACGCGGCGGCGGCCACCCATCCGCCCTTCGAAGCCTCGGCCCCGAGCATCAGCGGAACGGCGTATACGGTGTACGCGGCGGATGCATAGGCGCCCACGGCCATGAATCCCGCGTGCCCGATCGAGAATTGCCCTGTGATTCCATTCACCAGATTCAGGCTCAGCGCCAGGATCACGTTGATCGAGCAGAGAACGAGAACTCGGTAAATGTACGGATTCAGGATCCGGGATCCCGCCCAATCGATCGCCCAGACGACAGCGATCGCCGCGACCGTTCCGATGACCCCGCGCGCCCCGCTCACACCTTCTCCGTCACGTTCCGGCCCAGGAGACCGGTCGGCTTGATGAGCAGAACGATGATCAGGATCACGAAGGCAATCGCGTCTCGATACGTGGAGGAGATGTAGCCCACGACCATATACTCGGAGATTCCCATCACGAGGCCGCCGATCACGGCTCCCGGGATGCTACCGATTCCGCCGAGCACCGCTGCCACGAACGCCTTGACGCCCGGCATGATGCCCATCAAAGGCTCAATCTTGGGATTCGTGAGCCCAACCAGAAACCCGGCCGCCGCGGCCAGCGCGGAACCGATGGCGAAGGTGATCGTGATGATCCGATCGACCGGGATACCCATGAGGCTCGCGGCGTCCCGGTTGAAGGCGACGGCCCGCATCGCCTTTCCAGTCCGGGTCTTCTGGATGAACAGCGTGAGCGCCACCATGAGCAGCACGGAGACAACGACCACCATGATCTGATGGTTGGTCACCATGACGCCCCCGGCCAGGGCGATCGTGCGCGGCGCGATGACTTGCGGGAAGAACTTTGGATCGGCGCCGAAGATCCGGATGCCAGCGTTCTCGAGGAAGAGGGAAACCCCGATCGCGGTAATGAGCGCGGTAATCCGGGAGGAGCGGCGGACCGGCCGGTAGGCGAACAGCTCGATCAAGACCCCGAGCGCGGCGCAAATCACCATCGAGCCCAGGAGAACCGCCGCCGCGACGAGCGGCGAAGCCTCGACGACGGTTCCGACGCCCATCGCCCGGGCGAGGAAGTAGGCCGCGAACGCGCCCACCATGTAGATGTCGCCGTGGGCGAAGTTGATCAGGCGCAGGATGCCGTAGACCATGGTGTAGCCCAGCGCGATCAGGGCATAGATGCTCCCCCAGGCGACGCCGTTCGCGAGCTGCTGAAGAAACTCCTGCACCGGGGAACCGAGTGTCTTTTGGCTGCGCCTACGGCTCGACCGTGGCGACGAACTTGTAGCCTCGGTTCTCGATGCCGAGGAAGACAGCGGGCTTCACGGCGTTTCGATGGTCGTCGAGAGAGATCTTTCCCGTGACGCCCGGGTAATCGCGGGTTGCGGCGATCAAGTCACGCAGCTTGGCGCGGGCTGCTTTTTGCTCGGCGTTTGGTGGCCCCGACAGCGTCTCGAAGGCCTTGGGGTCCTCCGTCGAGAGCCGCTGCATCGCGTTGGCGAGCACGCCTGCGGCGTCGTAGGCGAGGGCGGCGAGCCCGTCCGGGGTCGCCTTATACCGCTTGTGGTAGCTTTGGACAAATCCCTGGACCAGAGGATTGGGGTCCTGCTCCCAGTAGTGATTCACGAGGTACGAGCCGTTCAGGGCGTCCTGTGCGATCTCGAGCAGGCGTTCCGAGACCCATCCATCACCGCCGAGCATCGGAACATTGAGCCCCAGCTCGCGCGCCTGCCGCGCGATCAGGCCCACTTCTGTGTAGTAGCCGGGGATGAAGATGAACTCAGGTTTCTTGCTCTTGATCACGGTGAGCTGCGCCTTGAAGTCCTGGTCTCCTTCACTGTAGGACTGGTCCGTCACGATCGTGCCGCCCATGCCGCGGAAGGATTCGGTGAAGAAATTCGCGAGCCCAACGCTGTAGTCGTTCTTGTTGTCGCGGAACACCGCGGCCTTGGAGAAATGCAGCGTGTTCTTGGCGAATCTCGCGATCACCATGCCTTGAAACGGATCGATGTAGCAGACGCGGAAGATTTGATCGCCGATATCGGTCACGCGCGGATTCGTGGAGGAAGGGCTGATCATCGGGACCCCCGCACTCTGGCAAATCGGAGCCGCCGCGAGGCTCCGGCTGCTTGCCACCTCGCCCAAGACCGCGACGACGCCGTCCTGCGCGATGAGCTTGTTCACCGCGGTCGCCGCCTCCTCGGGCTTGCTCTGGTCATCCTCCACCAGTACGTGGATTTTCTTTCCGCCGATCCCCCCCTGCACGTTCAGGTTGTCCACGTAGAGCTCGATTCCGTTCTTCGACGAGATCCCGAACGTCGCGGTGCTGCCCGTAAGGGAGCCATATTCCCCGACTTTGATCTCGGTTTCCCGCTTCGCGCAGCCTTGGAGCGCTGCCAGGCAAAGGAGCGTGATCGCGAAGAGGGGTAAGACGCTCCGGATCCGGATCATAGCGCGACCTCCGTGCCGTAAGTGTTTGAATCCAAAGGCATTTTCCATTCCTGGACCGCGCGCCACCCTAGCCCAAGCCGGGCAAGGCTTTCAAGGGGATAGCGGATTCTGGGACACCGGGACCGCCTTACCTGACTGGATCGCGAATCGCTCCGGCTCGGCGGGAACGAGCGGACGAAGCGCGCGTAGCGCGCGCCCCTCATCGCTGTCGTAGAGCTGAGCCCGGAGGGCCTCGCGGAGCATCGACGCGTTCAAGCTTCCCCGCTCAATGCCTCGCGTGACCGAAAGGCCGACGAGGTAGCCGCGGACCGACATCCGGGTCGGCGAATCGCCGAAGGAGCGCCGGTATCGAGTCTCAAAGGAATCTCGCGGCGCCCCGGTCAGCACGTAATCCGTCGCGAAATACGTCGCCCCCTCGAGCGCCGCCCGGGCCTCCCCGTTGAGTCCGGCGGGGTCCAGAGCGTCGAATCCGAAAACGCGCGCTTTGGGCCAGGCCGTGGGAAGCTGCGCCGCGGCGATGCCGGCGAGGCGCGGCGGGGTGAGGAGCACGAGCGCTCCCGCGTGCTTCCCCCGCAGGGAGGAGATCGCGCGGGTCAAATCGACTGCGTTCTCGGGGACAACCTCCGTACCCGCCACCTCGACCCCGGCGGCCTTGCACGAGCTCAACAACGCGACCGCTCTGGCGGAATCGTCGGGGGTACCGGCGACAAGGACCCCCACCGAGCTCTTCGGCATTTCCTTTGCGAGTACCCGCGTCAACGCCTGCGCCAGGACCCCGTTTCCGAGATGGAGCTGAAACACCGCGTCCCCCAGGATCGCAAGCCGCTCGTTGGTCGCGGAAGGCGAGATGAGCACGGCGCCCACGACCTGGCTCGCGGCCGCCAAGGGAGCGGTGTTGGCGCTGAACAGCTCGCCGATGATCACGGAGACGCCGTGGTCGCGCAGGAGCCATCGCGCCTTGCGCGCGCCGACGAGCGGGTCTCCCTCGGAATCGTGGAGAATCAACGTGAGGTTGGGGGCCCATTCGCGATTGTGCTCCTCCATCGCGACCCTCAACCCTTGAACAAACGTCTTCCCGTAGCGGTCGAACCGGCCGGTGAGCGGGATCACGACGCCAATCCGCACCAAGCCGCTCCCCGCTCGCCGCAGCGCGAGGGAATCAAGCGGGCACTCCTCCAGATGAGAGAGAATCTGGCGTAGCTTTTTCTGCTCGGCGCCCCGCGCGCCGGCGGCGAGACCTACCCGCGCCGCCCAGATCCGCTCCGCGGCACGGGCGACCGGGTCGAGCCGGTCGATCTCGGGTTGGGTGACGTATTCCGTCGCCCAAGAAGCCGCCTCGGGCGTCGAGGGCCGGTCGAGCAACTTGGCCTTCAACTCCGCCGCCTTGCTCAGAGGGTAGCGCTTCTCGGCCATTTCGCTTCCGGCGGGGCGGGCAGGCGCCAGGACGAGGGTCCAGCAGAGCCCCAGGAAGAGGAGGGCTCCGGCGGCCGGGCGGGCGTCAGCCCGCATGGCTCACCGCTGCGTGCTCGCGCGCGAGACGAACGTAGCCTTCCGCGGATTCCCGAAGCCGCGCGTGCGCGGCATCGGGGATGGGCCCTTTGATCTTGGCGGGCACGCCCGCGACGAAGGAGCGGGGTGGAACCCGGGTGCCCTCGAGCACGATGCTGCCGGCCGCCACCAGCGATTCCTCCCCGATCACGCACCCGTCCAGGAGCACGGAGCCCATTCCGATCAAACAGCGATCCTCCACGGTCGCCCCGTGCAGGACCGCCCGGTGCCCGACGGTCACTTCCGCGCCCACCACGAGCGGTTGGCCGCCGCCCGTGACGTGCAGGACGCATCCATCCTGAATGTTGCTCTTGGCGCCGATCCGGATCGCTCCGACGTCCCCACGAACCACCGCCCCATACCAGACGCTGGCCTCTTCCCCCAAAACGACGTCGCCCACCACGGTCGCGGTGGGCGCGATGAACACGGATGCCGGGATCCTGGGCGAGCTTCCCCGGATGGCAGCGATGAGGGGTCGGGTCACCACGCCCGGGAGTCTATAGCTCCTCCGGATTGAATTTGCCGAAATCTTCCGGATTGAGCCCTTCGAGGTACTTCCTCAGCTCCTCGGCCTTTTCCTCGGCTGTCCTCTCGGTCTTGGGCGGTGCGATGTTCTCCGCGACCGATTTCTCGAAGAGCTTGTCCATGATGAAAATGGGCGCGCGCGATCGCAGCGCGATCGCGATGGAATCGCTCGGGCGGGCGTCGACCGCGACCGCTCCGGCGCCGCCGTCGACATAGATGTTGGCAAAAAACGTGCTGTCCTTGAGGTCGGTGATGACCACGCGCGAGACCTTCGCGTTCAATCCCTCCAGGATGTTGATCATGAGATCGTGCGTGAGGGGGCGCTGGTACTTCTTGCCGAGAAGCTCCATGTGAATCGCGCTCGCTTCCATGGGGCCGATCCAGATGGGGAGCACCCGGCTTCCCTCAATCTCCTGCAAGAGAACCACCGGGCTCTTGGTGCGCTCATCGATCGCGAGGCCGCCCACGCGGACCGGAATCATGCTCATGGCTTCGATTTCAAGCTGTCGGGCGGGGGGACGATTTCGAGAGTGGGGCCCTCTCCCATCGGCCCGAGTCCGGGCGGCGTGGCTCCGGTTCCCATGTTCGCGAGCATCCACTTCGCGGACGACACGAGGTCGGAATCGGGGTGCTCCCGGATAAACTTCTCGAATGCCTTGCGCGCCGCGGGATAGTCCTTGAGCTCCTCGGAGTATGTGAAGCCGATCATGAAGGCGGCCTGCACCGCCGATTTATCGTTGGGAAACCGCGAGACGATCCCTTCGAAAAGCTCGATCCGGTCGCGCGGGGAAACCTCGGCTTGCGCCTTCGCGAAGAGATCTGCGGGCGTCTGCGGCGGGTTGTGCGCAATTTTTATCGAGTCCGGGAACAGGACGAGCCCGTACCGAACCTTGAGGGAGTCCTGCAGGGTGTCGTCGAACTGCTGGTTGCGCTGACCCTCCAGCAACGATCGAATCCGCGGCTCCACGTCCTTGAATGGGTGCTCCCCCACCAGGGTCTGTTCGTCCACACGAATGAGATGCCACGCGCGGTCGCTTTTCAAAGGCTCGCTCGTTTCCCCTTCCTTGATCTTAAACGCGGCGGCCACGATCGAAGGAGCCCTTCCGAGCACGGGCACGAGATCGCTGTCGGTGGTCACGTACCCGAGGACCCCGCCCGTCTTCGAGTTCCCCTTGTCGGTGGAGTACTTGGCGCAGGTCTGATCCCAGGTCGAGCCCGCCCGAAGCCGTTTCAGGACCTCCCGGGCCCTCGCCTGCGTCGGGACCTGAATGTGTCGTACGCGTGCACGGCCGGGGGCCTTGAAGTCATTCGCGTGCTCGTCGTAATAGCGGTGGACCGCCGAATCGGAAATCGCCGGAAGATTGCGCACCAGGTTCTTATAGTAGTACTTCATGAGCAGCTGCCGCTGCGAGCCTGCAAGCTCCGCGCGGTAGTTGGGATCGGCTTCGGTGCCAACCCTCCTGGCCTCGAGAAAGAGCGCCCACTGCTGGGCGAGACGCTCCACGAGCGACTTGAACTGCTCCGGGTCCGAATATTCCTCCCGGATCGACGGCGGGGCGGACGCCAGGACCGAGTCGACGTCCCGCATCGTGAACCGCCGACCCCCGACGATCGCCAGGGTCGGGCCGGTGTCGCGTCCGGACGGTCCCGACACGCCCGGCGCGGAGGAGGCGCTCTTCTTTGCCTCCGAAGAGCTTCCGGCGCAGCCCCAGAGGCCGAAGGCGAGGAGAATCCCCGCGAGACTGAGGTGAAGCGAGCGATTGAGGAACATGGAATCGGCAAAGCCTCTCATTTGCGGACCACCCAGACTTTGACTGGGGCCTCGATATCTTCATAGAGGTGGATGGCGATCTCAAATACTCCGAGCGATTTGATCGGTTCCGGCAACCGCACGTTCTTTCGTTCGATCGTATGGCCCTTCGCGGAGAGCGCGTCCTGGATCTCGTGAGCGGTCACGGACCCGTACAATTGGTCATCCTCCCCCGCCTCCACGCTGAACTGGAGCGAGATCTGCGCCAGATCATCACGGAGCTTTTCGGCCGCCTGGCGCTGCTTCGCCTCGAGAGCCACGCGCGCCCTTTCACGATCCTTGAACACGGCGCGGGCGTTCCCGACGGCTTCGATCGCCTTCTTGCGCGGAATGAGAAAATTGCGGGCGTACCCGTCCGCGACGCGAACGGCAGTCCCGCGTTTTCCCAGCCCGCCGATATCCTCGAGCAGAATGATCTCCATCAGCTCCTCCTAGTCGCCCATGCCACGCCCACCCCCGAGCGGTGCGCCCGGGTTGGATGTGGCCCTGAGACGAAAGTCGTACCAAACATCGAGTAATCCGACGGCCAACACGGTCGTGATGAGAATCGGCATGAGCACCAGCAGGACCAGGACGGCCGCTTGGACAAGACCCCGGATGTGAAACGCCTGAGCGACGTACCGGGCGACCGCGAAACCCTGCACGACGTAGGCGAGCGCAAGCGGAAACGCCAGATTCACGCCCGCCTCGAAGGCCGGCTTCCACCGCGTGACCATCAGGAGGAGCGCCAGCGCAAGAACCCAGGCGCCGACCGGGTGGACCCGCCACACCGAGAATTCGGAGAAGGCCGGGAATCCCCCTTCGTCCTCCTGGAAGAGAACCGACGCCAGCCAGCAGTTGGTGGCGATCACGACGATCCACTTGAGCGCGAAAAGAGACGGGAGCAGGAGCGTCCACACGCGCCCCGTCTGCTCCAGCGCCTGGTTGAACTCGCTCGCCGAAAGTCCGAGCGTCTGCGACAGCCGATGCTCGCTTTCCATGCGTTTGAGCTCGCCGATCCGGGTCGCGAGGAGGCGGGTCAGCTCGTCCATCCCTCCCGCGAGCAGGTATCCGGCCGAAACCGCCAGCACCAGCGCCGCCGCGAGGCTCGCGGTGACCGAGGCGGGCATCCCCCGCCTGGCACACGCGGCGAGCAGGAGCCCCGCGGCCGCGAGCACCGCGATGAACACGAGCTGGTGAGGCTCTTTGATCCCGGAGGCGTACAGCGCGCCCAAGGTCGAGCTCGCCGCGAGGGCTCCCAGAAGGAGACCTACCTTGCGGGCGAGCCACAGAAGGGCGAGCGGCAGGAGCCCGAACACCCACGGCAGGGGCGAGGGAATGTCCGTGTTGGCCGCGGCGATCAGAAGGGCACCGACCAGGATCGCTCCGATCGCGCGGAATGCGTTTCCGAGCGAGAGCGACCGGCCGGGCTCAGCGATACTGCTCACTGGTGAACGGCAGGAGTGCGAGAACGCGTGCGCGCTTCACGGCCTCGGTGATCTGGGCCTGGTGGCGGGCGCAGGTGCCCGAAATCCGACGCGGAACGATCTTCCCGCGATCCGTGATGAAGCGCGTGAGCCTCCGGTCGTCCTTGTAGTCAATCCGGTCGACCTTGTCGAAGCAAAGCTTGCAGAATTTCCTTCGAAACGATCTCGATTCGCCCTCACGGCTCATGGATCTCTCTCCTCGTCGATACGGTCTCCGCGCCCGCCGCGGCTGTCTCCGCGACGCGGCCCGGTTCTTCGGCCGCCCGCGGGGATTCCTTCGCCGCGAGCACCGTCAGGTGCCTGAGCACGCCCTCGTTCAGGCGAAAACGGCGATCCATCTCGCCGATAAGCTCCGCCGGGCTCTTGTGCTTGATGTGGATGTAGGTACCGTCGCGGCGCTTGCGGATATTGTAGGCGAGCTTCCGCTTCCCCCAGCGCTGGACCTCGATCACCTCGCCGCCCGCCTGCCCGATGCTCTGCGACACGCGTTCCACTTCATCGTTGATACGGGCCTCTTCGAGGCCGGGATCGAAAATAATCGTCGTCTCGTAGATCTTCATGAATTCCTCACTCCTCAACCGGGTCCAGTCCGAATCGGTTCCAACGGTTCATGGCTTTCCCCAATCCCGACGCAGCAGCGTCGTACGCCGCGCACGCGGCTCCCTCGAGCACCTCAGGGAGCCGTGCACGCTCCTCCTCGTCAAACTGCGCGAGCACGAAATCGGGAAGATCGGCCGATGGTGGCGCGGGCCCCACCCCGATCCGGAGCCTCGGAAACTCCGTCGTGCCGATCTCTTCGCGGATCGATTCGAGCCCCTGATGCCCCCCGGTGCCGCCCGAGGTGCGGAGCCGGATCGAGCCAAGCGGGAGGTACACGTCGTCGAACACCACCAAGATCTCCGACGCGAACCATCCTTCCGCAAGCAGCGCCCGGAATGCCTCGCCGCTTCGATTCATGTAGGTCTGCGGCTTGACCAGGGAGATCCGCTGTCCGTCCGCCCTGCCCTCCCCGCGCACGACGACACCCTTGCGCCGCCATCCGGTGAAGCCGCCGAGCTTCCGGGCCAGGAGGTCCACCGCCATGAAGCCGGCGTTGTGGCGCGTCCCGTCGTACTCCGGGCCCGGATTGCCCAGACCGACCACGACGTTGGGCCCGTTAACCTTGCTTGCCTCCCTCTTCGGGCTCCGCGGCCTCGTCCTTCTTCTCCTTGGCGATCAGCTCGGGCTCCGCCTCGACGACTTCCTCCGCCGGCTTCACCTCTTCGAGTATCGTCGGCGGTACGACGGCGGCGATCGCGCGATCCATCTCGGTCTTGATCTCGGCACGCTCCGTCTTGATGTCGCTCACATGGAGCGAGTCGCCGATGGCGAGGCCGCTCACGTCCACCTCGAGCTTGGACGGAATCTCGGTCGGGAGGCACTCGACCTCCACTTCGCGAAGAAGGTGCTCGAGGATTCCGCCCGCGTCCTTGACGCCGATCGGCGTGCCGAGGAGGACGATCGGCACTTGAACCGTGATCCGCTCGGTGAGCGAGATGTGCTGGAGATCCAGGTGGAGAATCAGCCCGGCGACCGGGTCGCGCTGGATTTCCCGGATGAGCGCCTTGCGGTCCTTGGGTTTGTCTCCGGACACCTTGAGATCCACGATCACGTTGCTGCCTTCAGCGGAGTGGATCACCGATTCCAGCTCTTTCAGGCTGATCGTGAGCGGGATCGAGTCCTCGCCCCGACCGTAGTAGACTGCCGGGACGCGCCCGCCGGCGCGCAGCTTTCGCGCCACGCCTTTGCCGACGTCGGCGCGCCGCGCGGCTTCCAGAGAAACAATCGCCATGGGTGCGGCTCCTTCCTAATTCCCTACGCGTCCTTCGCGTGGATTCTGGTCAAATGAAAAGCGAACTCAGCGATTCTTCGTCGTGGATGCGGCGTATCGCCTCCCCCAAAAGCCCCGCGACCGAAAGCATCTTGATCGTGGGCCCGAGCTTGTCCGCATCGTGCGGAATGCTGTCCGTCACGATCAGCTCGCGCACCGAGGACCGGCGGATCCGCTCGACCGCGTCCCCGCACAGCACGGCGTGTGTGCACGCGGCGTAGATGTCCTTGGCGCCCGCGCGCTTGAGCGCTTCGGCCGCCTCGACCAGCGTCGCGCCCGTGCTCACGACGTCGTCGAAAATCACCACGTTCTTGCCTTCCACCTCGCCGATGACGTTCATCATCTCCACCGCGTCGGGCCGGGGGCGCCGTTTGTCGACGACCGCGAGGCCGACTCCGAGCCGCTTCGCGTACGCGCGCGCCATCTTCACGCTCCCGATGTCCGGCGCGACCGCGATCAGGTTCGGAATGCTCAGGTGGATGTAGTAATCCACGAGCACCGGCGCGGCATACAAATGGTCGAACGGAATGTCGAAGAACCCCTGGATCTGCGCCGAGTGCAGATCCATCGTCATTACACGGTCGGCCCCCGCCGTGGTGATCAGGTTGGCAACGAGCTTCGCCGTGATCGGCACCCGCGGCTGGTCTTTTCGATCCTGCCTTTGGTAGCCGAAATACGGAATGACGGCAGTCACACGGCCGGCCGATGCCCGCCGCGCGGCGTCGATCATCACGAGCAGCTCCATGAGATTCGTCGCCGGAGGGAACGTGGGCTGGAACACGAAGATGTCCGAGCCGCGGATGTTCTCGTTGATCTTGACGGAGGTCTCGCCGTCCGAGAACTGATCGACCGTCGCGTCCCCCAGCTCGGTCCCGAGGGACTCGCAAATCGCCTCGGCCAGCGGCCGGTTCGCGTTTCCCGTGAACAGGCGCAGGCGCGTTTCCGCCGCGCGCTTGCGGGGCGATTCGGGCTCATGTCCGGGTGCTGTGACCGGACGACGATCCGCGGCGAGCTTTACCGTCATCGTTTCCTCCTGGGAATTCCCAGAAAACAAAAAACCCAAGGCCGATTGACGACTTCGTCAATCGGGCCCGACGCGCCTTCCGGCGCTCGATGGGCCGGAGGCTCTCCCTCCGGGGCCCGGCGATCGAGGTCAATTGTCTTGGGCTGAAGCTAACGCCGCCTGATCTGCGGCGAGACGGATTCTAGCGCATCCGGACCCGAAGCGGATCGGGAAAATATGGTTGGGGCGGGAGGATTCGAACCTCCGGATGGGAGATCCAAAGTCTCCTGGCTTACCACTTGCCGACGCCCCAATCGCTTGACGGACGAAAGGCCGAGCCCCCGATCGACTTCATCGGGACGACGGCGAAGCCCTCGCCCATCCTTTACATGCTGAGGGCGAGGGGCGGCTGCTTGGCCCGCTCCTTTTCGTATTCAGCGAGGATCCGATCCTCGATGAATTTCCGAGTCTCGTTGTTGATGGGATGCGCGACGTCCTGGTAAGTCCCATCCGGACGCTTCCGACTGGGCATCGCCACGAACATGCCGTTCGTCCCTTCGATGATCTTGAGTCCTCGAATGACGAACGCGTCGTTGAAGGTCATGCTCGCGAATGCTTTCAACTTGTCGTCGTCCCGAAGGGAAATACGGACCTCGGTGATTTCGAGCGTCATACCGTCACCGCCTCGAGTTCCGGACCTCGTTCCGTCGAAGTCCTGGGATCCATCGCTGGATCCGGCCCCATCGCACCCCCCAAACATCAGCGCCCGGTGTCGGCTTTCGCCGTTACGCAACTCCTGCCATTCTGACGCCTCGTTCGGTGGTACGCACGACGTGGACTGTCGCTCCCGCAGCGGCGGCCCTCTCCGCCGCCCGTTGCGCGTCAGCCTGCGTCAGTGCGAGCCCGAAAACCGTCGAACCACTACCGGACAGAAGCGAACCCAGGAGGTCGCTTTCACCGAGCAAACGCCTGAGTCTTGCGACAATCTCCAATTCCGGAAGGACAACGCCCTCGAAATCGTTGTGCAAACCCGATGCGATTGAGCTCCAGTCATGTCTTTCAATCGCCGCGGCGAGCATACTAGCGCCAGAGCCGGGGGGTGTCAATCGAATTCTGACCCGCCCGTAGGCCCAAGTTGTTGAAACTGCGATAGGTGGCGTCGCCAGGACGATCCATACACCAGGTAGAGGACAAAGATGTCTCACCTCGTCCCCTCGCCCCGTCGCGCGCGCCGTTCCACCCCTCAAGAAGAAGGGAACGTCGGCGCCAAGCGCCGATGCCATCTCCCGAAGCCTTTCATCCACGAACCCCAGCCCGAGCAGCCGGTTCACGCCTATGAGAAATCCCGCGGCGTCGCTGCTTCCGCCCCCGAGCCCCGCCCCGATCGGAATGCGCTTTGTGAGCCGTACGCGGACCCCGCGCCGATTGTTCCGCGCTTGCTCCTCGATGAATGACCACGCCCGCTCGATAATGTTGGGACCGTTTTTCGGAATCCGGATCCCGCGCGTTTCGAGAGCAAATCCCTCCCGTGCCTCTTCGAGCAGGAGCTCGTCTTCGAGCAGCACGGTCTGCAAGATCGTATCGACCTCGTGGTAGCCGTCCGGACGACGGCCCAGGATCCAGAGGCCGAGGTTGATTTTCGCCGGGCAGCGGATTCGGAGAGGCGCGGATCCGCCACGGCTCACCTCGCGGGCCAGTAGAGGATCGCGAGCAACGCCGCGCCCCAGAGGAGGACGTTCACGAGGGTGGGCCGGTCGCGGAAGAGATGCTCCGAGGGATTGCCTCCCTTCTCCTCCGCGTACATGAGGTACAGATACCGGAAGATTCCGTAGAGCACGAACGGGATGGTGAGGTAGAGGGGACGCCCGCTGAATTTCGAAATCGTCTCCGGGGAGATCGTGTACACAGAGTAGGCGAGCACCGTCGCGCTCGTCACCACCGCGACGAGCTGGTCGAGCAACCGAGGCGTGTAGGCGCCCAACGCGGCGCGATGGAGCCGGGCGTCCCCCTCGAGCGTGGCAAGCTCGTGCCGGCGTTTGCCGATCGCGAGAAAGAGCGCGAGAAAGAACGCGCACACCAGGAGCCACGGCGAGAGGATCACCTCTTCTCCGCTCTGCATCGCACGGTCGCGGATGAGCTCGACTCCCGCGGTCGCGCGCAGCACGAATCCCAGCGCGATGGTCACGACGTCCAGGAGCACGACCTGCTTGAGGAATAGGGAATAGGTGAGGGTGAGCGCCACGTATCCGGCCGCCGTGCATCCGAAACGGATTCCGAGCAAGAATGCGCCGCCCAGGCCGACGGCGAGGAACGCAAACGCCCAACCGGCGGCGACGCCCACGGGAACCTTGCCCGCGGCGATCGGCCGGTCCCGCTTCGTGGGATGGAGCCGGTCGCGCTCGATGTCCAGGATGTCGTTCAGGATGTAACTGCCGGATACGGCGAGCGAGAAGAGGAAGAATCCCAGGATCGTGTCCCGCACGTATGGCGGATCGAGAAACTTGAGCGTGAAGATGAGGCCGGCAAAGATAACGAGGTTCTTCGTCCACTGGTAGATCCGCATCGATTGGACGATGTACCGCATCATCCGCGGCGTTTCCTCGCGCGCCGGGCGCGCCGCGGCCCAGCTTCTTTCGTACTCCGCGCGCGCGCCGCGTCCTCCGCGCGTTCGCAGAGGATATGCCCGACCAGGAGATGCACCTCCTGGATCCGCGCTGTCTCGCGGGAGGGAACGACCACCGCGGCGTCGCAACGCCGCGCGAAGGCCGCTCCCCCTCCGCCGGTCATGCCGATCACGGCGAGCCCACGGGCCCGCGCGGCGCGGACCGCTTCCAGCATGTTCGGGGAGCGGCCGCTCGTCGTCATGGCGACCAGGAGATCCCCCCGGCGCCCAAGCGCTTCGATTTGACGCGCGAAGACGCGCTCGAAACCGTAGTCGTTCCCGACCGCGGTGATCAGCGAACCGTCCGCGCTGAGCGCGACGGCCGGAAGGGCATCGCGGTCGCGCACAAACCGCCCGACGAGCTCCGTCGCCAAATGCTGCGCCTCGGCCGCGCTCCCGCCGTTCCCACAGAAAAAGACGGTGCGCCCACCGGCGACCGTCGCGCTCATGATCCGGGCCATGCGCTCGATCGCATCCAGCTCGCGTGCGAAGACCGCGATGAGGGTGGCGGCGCTTTCCGCGAAGGTGCGGCGAACCCGGTTCGAAGCGAGGGTCGCGTCGCCCCGCTTCGCCGGACGCGGGCTCAAGCCGCCGCCCCGCGTTGAGCCAACCACCGGCGGCCGAGGTAGTCGCGGACCGCGTCCTCCCAGCGAGGCAACGACTCGCCGGTCAGTGCCTGGTAGCGCTTGCCGGAAAGCACCGAGTTCTTCGGTCGCGGCGCAGGGCGCGTGAAGCGGTCCGAGGTGGTTTCCCGCACCTGAAGCGGCGAGCCCAGGTCACGAGCGATCTCGACCGCTAATCCGTACCAGGTGGTCTCTCCGGAGTTCGTCACGTGCACCGTACCCGTCGTGCCGAGCCTCAGCAGCTTCTCGATCCCGCGCGCCAGATCGCGGGCGTACGTGGGCGATCCACGCTGATCCGTCACCACCTCCGGGGTATCCCCCCGTTTCAGCTTTTCCGCGATCGCGTCCACGAAGTTTGCCCCTCCCTCGCCGAACACCCAGGACGTGCGAACCGTGAGGCTTTTCCCGGCCACCTCGCGCGCGATTTCCTCCCCCGCGAGCTTGCTCCTGCCGTAGGCGTTGATCGGCTGGGGCGGATCATCCTCGAGGTACGGACCCTCCTTCGTCCCGTCGAAGACGTAATCCGTGCTGAGATAGACCAGGGTCGCGCCGCGCTCCCGGGCGAGCGACGCGACGTGGCTCGTGCCGTCCCGGTTCGTGGCCATCGCGAGATCGAACTCGGTTTCGCAGCGGTCCACCGCCGTCATCGCCGCCGCATGGACCACCGCGTCGAACTCGATCCCCTTGGCCGCCGCGAGGACGCGGTCCTTGTCGCGCACGTCGACTTCGTCGCGGCCCCAGAGGTAGAGGGTGTTCCCCGACGCGAGCCACTCGCGGATCGCCCGGCCCAAAATGCCTTCAGCGCCAGTGACGAGGATGCGCATGAGCGCCTCTACAACACGTCCACCAGGCTGGAGTCGCCGACCATGAACCGATACGCGGTCGGCTTGAGCTGCGATCGCTGGATCCGCACTTCTTTGCCGATCAGGGACGCCTCGATCCGCACCGGGATATCCTGGATCACACACCGCTCGAGGACGATCGAGTGCTCGATCTCGCTGTTTCGGATCGTCACCTCGTCGTAGATGGAGGTGAACGGGCCGATGTAGGAGTTCTTGATAACGCAGCGCTCGCCGACAATGAGCGGGCCGCGGAGGATTGAATTCTCGATCGTGGTGCCCGCGCCGACGATGACCTCCCCCTCGGTGCGGGTCGTGCCGTCCAACGTTCCGCGCAGGAGCCGCTTCGCCCGGGAGAGGACCATCCGGTTCGCTTCGAGCATATCCTCGAGCTTCCCCGTATCCTTCCACCACCCCGAGATGATGTGGCAGTTGACGTTCTTGTCGTGGTCGATCAGCCACTGGATCGCGTCGGTGATCTCGAGCTCGTTCCGGAACGAGGGTTTGATCTTGTTGACGGCCTCGAAGATGTTCGAGTCGAACATGTAGACGCCGACGAGTGCCAGGTCCGACTTCGGCTCCTTCGGCTTTTCCGTCAGCCGCTTCACGCGGCTGCCGTCCAGCTCCGCGACGCCGAAGTCCTGAGGATTGGGCACGTGCGCGAGCAGGATCTGGCTGTTCGGCCGGTCGCGCTCGAACTCTCGGACGAGCGGCGTGATCCCGTCGAGAATGAGATTGTCGCCCAGGTACATGACGAAGGAATCGTCCCGCATGAAGTCGCGAGACACCTTGACCGCGTGGGCCAGGCCGAGGGGCGCTTCCTGGCGGATGTAGGTGGTCTTGATCCCCAGGGCCGAGCCGTCTCCGAGCGCCGCGCGGATCTCCGGCTCGGTGTCGCCGACTACGATACCCACGTCCGTGATCCCCGCGTCGCGGATCGCCTCCACCCCGTAAAAAAGGATCGGCTTGTTGCCGACGGGGATGAGCTGCTTCGCCCCGGTGTGTGTGATCGGCCGTAGCCGGGTCCCCTTGCCGCCGCTCAGGATCAGCGCCTTCATCCCGATCTCCTCGCCGCGGCCGAGCCCTTCAGGCGATCACGCGCGAAAGCCCGCCCGCGCTCGAGGACTTCCTGGATGCGTGAGGCGTCGCGCGCGCCCGCGACCGCCTGCTCGGGCTTTCCGCCCCCCTTGCCGTCCACGATGGATACCGCGTCCTTCGCCCAGTCCGGAGCGGATAGCGCCCCCTTGAGCCCGGAGCCCACCGATGCCACGACCGAGAGCTTGCCCTCGATCGCCGCGGCCAGGAGCCCGCCCCCTTGCGGCAGCTTCTGGCGGATCAGGTCGCCGGCTTCGCGAAGCTCCTCGACCCCCTGCGCACCGACTTCGGCCACGACGATCGGAGGATCCTCCGACCGAAGCGCAGCCTCGATCAGCCGCTCGACCTGCGATTTCAATCCCTCGCGGCTCTGCTTCGCGTGCTCCGTCCGCAGAAGGCGAATCTCTTCCTGGAGTGCGGCCACCCGATGCAGGAGCTGGTCCCGCCCGACCCCGACCCTCGCGCCGAGCTCACGAAGGAGCGCTCGGTCCTCTTCCGCATGCCGGTACGCGAGGGCGCCGGTGACCGCCTCGATCCGCCTCGTGCCCGAAGCGATCGCGGCCTCCGACTCAATCCGAAAGTACCCGATCTCGCCGGTGCGACGCACATGGCATCCGCCGCAAAGCTCACGGCTGAACCCAGGAACGATCACCTGCCGGACCCGCTCGCCGTACTTCTCGCCGAAGAGCGCCATGGCGCCCTTCTCCTGGGCTTCCTTGAGGGAGCTCCATTCGGTCTCCACAGGGAGATCCTCGAGGATCTTCTCGTTGACCATCGACTCGATCGCACGGACCTCCTCCGGCGTGAGCGCTTTCGTGTGCGTGAAATCGAACCGAAGGCGATCCGGCGCGACGAGCGAGCCCGCCTGCTTGAGCTGGGCACCGAAGCGCTGCCTCAACGCGGCGTGCAGGAGATGCGTCGCGGTATGGTTCCGCTGAGTAGGCGCCCGCTCGGCGGCGTCCACCGTGGCCCGGTAGGGGCCGGCGGTCAGCTTCTCGGCCCCGCCCTCCATGAACTCGCCCCGATGGACGATGCGGTCTCCGTCGCGATAGACGTCGACGACTCGGAGCCTCGTCCGTCCGGCGCCCGGCATCGGCTCGATCATTCCCGTGTCCGCGACCTGGCCGCCCGATTCCGCGTAGAAGGGCGTCACGTCGAGCGTGAACTCGACAGCGGTCGCCCCGCCCGCCGCGCCCTCGCTCGCGGGAACGTCCCGCACATCGCGGATTTCCACCCCGTCGACCCCCCAGCGGTCATAGCCAACGAACTCGGAGTGCGAGCCGCTCGTGAGCGAACGCCATTCCCCCGCGCCGTGACGGGCTTCGAAGCGCGCCTCCTTCCGGGCGCGGTCCCGCTGCTCGTTCATCGCGACCTCGTAACCGGGCATGTCGACCGTGAGGCCCCGCTCCGCCGCCATCTCCACGGTGAGATCGATCGGGAAGCCGTAGGTGTCGTACAGCTGAAACGCGACCGGTCCCGGGAAGACCGTCTGCTTCTTCTTACCAAGAGTCGCCACGGTCTCTTCAAACCGGGCGACTCCCTGCTCGAGCGTCCGCGCGAATCGGCTCTCCTCTTCCAGGATCGCCGCCGCGACGGCGGACTCTTCCCGCTTCAGATACTCGTACTCTTCGTAACGGCTCATCTGGGAAACCACGACAGGGACGAGCCTCGAGAGGAAAGCGCCTTCGATTCCGAGATCCCGCCCGAAGCGTGCGGCACGGCGTAGGAGCCGGCGCACGACGTACCCGCGGCCTTCATTCGAGGGTCGCACCCCTTCGGCGCAGGTAAAGACGAGCGCCCGAATGTGGTCCGTGATGACGCGGGCCGCCCGGCGGCCACGATCGGTCGCGGCGGCCTTCGGCGAGCCGAGGCGTCGCGCGGCGTCCCCGATCGGAAGAAGCAGGTCGTTCTCGTAGACTGACGGCGCCTGCTGGAGGATCATGGCGAGCCGCTCGAGCCCCATCCCGGTATCGATTCCGCGATTGGGAAGCGGCTTTCGTTCCCCGGAAGGGGCCTGGTCAAATTCAGGGAACACCAGGTTCCAGAACTCGAGGTACCTCTCGCAGTCGCACCCCGGAGCGCATTCGGGGCGGCCGCAGCCCACCCCCGGGCCCTGGTCCCAATAGATCTCCGAGCACGGGCCGCACGCGCCCGATCCGCCCGCGGGGCCCCAGAAATTATCCTTCTCCCCGAGACGGACCACGCGCTTCGCCCCCAGGCCGATGTGTTTCGCCCAGAGATCGAACGCTTCCTGATCGTCCCGATACACGGAAGGGTGCAGCCGCTCCGGCGGCATCCCGAGCACGCCGGTCGTGAACTCCCACGCCCACTCGATCGCCTCCTTCTTGAAGTAATCGCCGAAGGAGAAGTTGCCGAGCATCTCGAAGAATGTGGCATGCCGGACGGTCAGCCCGACGTTCTCGACGTCGGTGAGCCTCAGACAACGCTGTACGGTCACCGCGCGCTTGTGGGGTGGCGGGTCAGGAGAAGAGAAGTAGGGTTTGAATTGCACCATTCCCGCGGAGGTGAACAGGAGCGTGGGGTCATCGAGCGGGACGAGCGGAGCCTGGGGCAGGTGCGGATGCCCCCGATCCTTGAAGTACTCGAGAAAGATCCGGCGCAGCTCGTCGCTGGTTTTCCGCATCAGGCTTCCCTTTATATGTCCTCTCCCAGGAGGTCCCGGATCGTGTCCCAGCCGAATCCTCGCCGGGCAAGCGCCTGTTGCATGCGGCGCCGATACAACCCCGACGCGAGCCGGGCGTAACGGCGTTTAAGCTGCTCCACGCCGGCCGCGGCGCGACCGGCCTCGCTCGCGAGCGAGCGGCCCGAAAGATCGGGGTCCTCCTCGAGCAGCGCATCCATTTCCCGGATCAGCGTGTCCGCGACACCCCGCCGCTTGAGCTTCAACTCGAGGAGCCGTTTTCCCTGCGGGGCCTTGAAGAGCTCCGTTCGCAAAAAAGACCGCACGAACGCGCGGTCGTCCAGAAGCGAGACGCGGCGGAGTCGCTCGAGAGCGCGCTCCACCGCATCCGAATGATACCCGCGCTCGCGGAGGCGGTCTTCGACCTCCTGCACGGTGCGGGGCCCGCGGGCCAGAATCCTTAGAGCAGCCTCCTTCGCGGCCTCCTCGGAACCCGCCCGCTCGGGGCTCAGTGCCATGGGTCTAGATGCGGACCCGGCGCTCTCCCTTGCCATCCGCTGCCGCCGCCACCTCCGCCGGTGCCGCCACGGCGCGCGTGAGCCCCAACGCCTCGCGGAGCTTCAGCTCCAGCTCGGCCACGGCGTCGGCGTGCTCCTTGAGCCAGAGCCGCGCGTTCTCGCGCCCCTGTCCGATACGCTCTTCGCCGAGGGAGAACCACGTGCCGCTCTTCTGCACGAGGTTTCGCTCGATCGCGAGATCCAGGAGCTCTCCTTCACGGGAGATTCCCTCATTGTAGAGGATGTCGAACTCCGCTTCCTTGAAAGGCGCGGCGACCTTGTTTTTCACGACCTTCACCTTGACGTGACTGCCGATCACGCTGTCCCCGTCCTTGATCGCGCCGATTCGCCGGATATCCATGCGCACCGACGCGTAGAACTTGAGCGCGCGCCCGCCGGTCGTCGTCTCCGGGTTTCCGAACATCACGCCGATCTGCATGCGGATCTGGTTGATGAAGATGACGGTCGTCCTCGATTTGGAGATCGTGCCGGTGAGCTTGCGCAGGGCCTGCGACATGAGGCGCGCCTGGAGGCCCATGTGCGAGTCCCCCATCTCCCCTTCGATTTCGGCCTTCGGCACGAGCGCGGCCACGGAGTCGATCACGATCACGTCGATGGCGCCGCTGCGCACCAGATGCTCCGCGATCTCGAGCGCTTCCTCCCCGGTGTCGGGCTGTGCCACGTGCAAGTTCTCGATGTCGACCCCGAGCTTCTTCGCGTACGCGGCGTCCAGGGCGTGCTCCGCGTCGATGAAGACCGCGTTACCGCCCGCCTTTTGTGCGTGCGCGATGATGCTCAGCGTGAGCGTCGTCTTCCCCGAAGATTCCGGACCGTAGATCTCGATCACGCGACCGCGCGGCACGCCACCGATCCCGAGCGCGGCATCCAGCGCGATCGAGCCGGTGGCAATGGAATCCACTTGGACCCGGGCCGATTCCTCCCCCAGCTTCATGATCGCGCCTTTTCCGAACTGACGCTCGATCTGCTGCACGGCGAGGTCGAGCGCTTTGGCGCGTTCCTTGGACATCTCCCTCACTCCCGGATTCATGACCATCTCCGATTCTCCCCCTGCGATTTGTAGGCGTCGTTCCGGGACGCCGGTACGGGTCGGGGCGAAAATTTGGGTTCGATTCTGCGCTCGGGTGGGCGCCGAGACGGGAGCTTAGGAGTATCTAAGATCCCGGTTTCCGAAGACGAATCTCCACGAGCGGAGTATACCGGGCTCCGGTCGGATGTAGGTCACTTTTCATCACCACGATATGGTCGAGAAACGCCGCCTCCGGGACAGGGGCCGGCGCGTAATCGCGGAAGGCCTCGACACCCTGGGCGCGCTCGCGAACTCGTGCCAGGGTGACGTGGGGGCGAAACGGCTTGTCGGGTGGGCCGAACCCGTCGCGCTGAAGGCTCTGGTTCACCGAGCGCGCGAGCGCAATCGCCTCGGGAGCCCCCTCCCCGAAGCCGGCCCAAAGGACCCGCGGGCGATTCGGCGAGGGAAACGCGCCCAATGCGCCGAGCTTCGCCGCGAAGGCCGCATGCGGTTCGGCCCCCCGCCGGACGGAATCGCCGGCTCGGCGAACGCCCGAGTCCCCCAGGTCGCCCAGGAACCGGATCGTCAGGTGCACGTTCTCCGGCTTCACCCACGAAAGTCCCGACATGCGCCCCGCGAGATCGCGCTCGACTTGGGCCAGGTAATCCGCCCACGGTCGCGGGATCATGAGCGCGACGAAGGTTCGGACCATGGGACCCCCGCCTTGAGGCTCCTCCTGACGAGATCCAGCGCGTAGAACGAGGCCCGCGCGATGATGTCCGCGCGTGATCCTCCGAACAAGTAGCGCTCGCTCACGTCGCCGTCCTGCGCGGAGTATCCGATGTGGGCAAGCCCGACCGGCTTCTCCGCGGTGCCCCCTTCCGGCCCCGCGACCCCGGTCGTGGACACGGCGCACGAGGCACCCAGGCGCTCCCGGGCGCCTCGCGCCATTTCCTTGGCCACTTCGGCACTCACCGAGCCGACGCGCCGCAGCGTCTCCGAGGAAACGCCGAGGAGCGTCTCCTTGGATTCGTTCGAGTACGCGACCACGCCTCCCAGATAATAGCGGGAGCTGCCGGAGGTCGAGACCACGGCCGCCCCGACACTCCCTCCCGTGAAGGACTCGGCGGTTGCGATCGTGAGACCATGCGTGAGAAGCGCTTCGCCGACCACATCGGAAAGGGTCCGGCTCCCGAGCGCGTACGCAACGGTGCCCGCGCGCTCGACGAGCTTCCGCTCCCCGCGGTCCAGGACCCCCTGAAGCCACATCGCGTCCGCCGAAGACGCGCTCAGATGAATATCCACGCCGGAGGCCCGAGCGATGGTGCCCAGCTTGAGCTCCGGTTCTTCCCGCTCGAATCCCTGGAGCCTCTCGGCCAGGACCGATTCCGAGAGCCCGATCGTGCGGACAACTCGGATCATGGAGGCGAGCCCTGGATTTCTCTGCTTCAAGAAGGGGATCACGTAGTCGCGGAGCATGTCCTGCGCCTCGGACGGGACGCCAGGGAGCGCGAAGCACTCGGTTTTCAGATGGGTGAAGTGGAGACCGGGGGCCGTGCCACGGGCGTTGGGGATCACGATCGCCCCGCGGGGGATCAGCGCCTGTACCTCGTTGATCGGAGGCATATCGAGGCCGCGTTCCTTGAAGCGCGCGCGGATCTCGTCCAGGACGGCCCGGTCCAGGATCAGCCGCCTGCGGAAGACGGTCGCGATCACCTTGCGCGTGATGTCGTCCGAGGTCGGACCGAGGCCGCCGGTCGTGATCACCACTTCGGCGCGGTGGACCGCGGTTCGGAATGCCTCGGCGATGAACTCGGCTTCGTCGCCCACCGTCGTGTGGTAGGAGGGCCTTAAGCCCGCCTCCGCGAGCATTCCTGAGATCAGGTCGATGTTTGTGTTCCGGACCAGACCGTGGAGGAGCTCGCTTCCGATCGTGATGATCTCGGTGGTCATCCTGGTTCTCCGAAGCGATGCCCGGCTAGGTCGCCGGCCAAGCCCGCGCGAGGATCTGGAGCGCGAGGTTGGCGTAGACTCCCGCCAAGACATCGTCGATCACGACGCCGAATGTGCCCGGAAGCCGCTGCGCCTGCCCCACCGGGAAGGGCTTCCAGATATCGAAGACGCGGAAAAGCGTGAACGCCAGCCCGAGCGTGATCGCGTGCGAAGGATGCGCGTGGCCGATCGCCGGCACGCCGCAGACCGCGACGAACATCCCCGCGACTTCGTCCATCACGATCGGATGGGCGTCGTGGCCGAGGGATTTTTCCGCGGGACCGCACACGAGCAGCGCCAGGCCGATGGCGCCCAGGGTGAGCGCGACGAACGCTGGGAAGGCGAGCCGGGGCAAAATCGCCAGAAGGAGAACCGTCGTGGCCCCCGATGCCCACGTGGCGGGGGCGATTGGGAGGTAGCCCAGCCCGAGCCCAGTCGCCAGAAGGACGGCGAGGCCCCGCACGATCGCGCCTACCCGAGCGTCTTCAGGACGAGCTTGCAGGCCACCTTGAGCGTGTCGAAGACCCCGGTTCCCCTCAGCGCGACCGCTTCGAAGTAGGGTGCTTTCCTGGGGTTCAGCTCGCGCTCCAAATCGTCCACGGGGACCACACGAGGCAGGTCCCGCTTGTTGTACTGCATGACGAACGGAATCCTCTCGAGGTTCAAGTCGTGCTCCGTCAGGTTGTCGAGCATATTCATGTAGCTCTCGACATTCGCTTCGAATCGGTCGATCTGCGAGTCGGCCACGAACACAATCCCGTCCACGCCTTTCAGGATCAGTTTGCGGCTCGCGTTGTAGTAGACCTGGCCAGGAACCGTGTAAAGATGGAACCGGGTCCTGAAACCGCGGATCTGGCCCAGCTCGAGCGGAAGGAAATCGAAGAAGAGCGTGCGATCCATCTCGGTCGCGAGCGAAATCATCTTGCCTCGCGTCTCCTGAGGAACGCGGGAGTAGATGTGTTGAAGATTGGTGGTCTTGCCGCAGAGGCCTGGGCCGTAATAAACGATCTTGCAGTTGATTTCGCGAGACGAGTAGTTGATCAGCGACACGTAGCTTGGGCTCTCCTATTCTTTGAATAGGCTGTCGATCTCGCTCTCCGCCTCGGCCGTGAACTCGGCTCCCAGCGTCGCCGCGCTGATCTCTTCGTTCTTGTATTGAAGCTTGTCGAAAAGCTTGTTCAGAACGGAAAGGAGCTCCTCCCCTCCGCGACGCGCCTTGAGACGAACAAGGCCGAGCGAGGTCTTGCGATCGAAAAGGACAACCAGGATGACGCGGTTTGCGATGAGGGAGAGGTACATGCTCTCATTCGTGCCCTGGGTGACGTCGAATCCGGGGGGCTCCCCGATCGAGCTGATCAGCTGACCGGTCTTGTCGATCAGCATCACGCTTTTCGAGCTGGATGTCTGAATCAGACTCTGGAGGATCGTATTGATCGCCCAGAAGTCCTCCTCGAAGAGCGCCCAATTCCCCTTGACCATGGTCCCTTACTCCTTAGGACACATCTGGGCCTTGCGGCATGGTGACGCCGACCTTCTGCCCGCAGAAGGAGGGGTGTCCTGCCCTGGCCTCTCCGCTTTGGCCGGCGCCGAGACCGATCCCCGCCACCCCACACCCCGTCATGCAACGCAAATTAGGACGCTCTACTTAGGATGCTCTACCAGGAATTGGGCGGAACGCTAACACTTCTCTTTGGGGGGTCAAGCAGAAAGTGTTCGAAATGACGGGGTTATATCTCCTTCCGCCCGCTCAGTGCGCGGGCGAGGGTCACCTGATCGGAGAACTCGAGATCGGAGCCCATAGGCACGCCCCGGGCGATCCGCGTCACGCGCAGGCCGGGCACGTTCTGGAGAAGGCGCGCGATATAGAGCGCGGTGGCCTCTCCCTGGGCGGTCGGATTGGTCGCGACGATCACCTCGACGACGCCCCCCGGCTTCACCCGATCGATCAGCTCGCTCAGCTTGAGCTGCTCGGGGCCGATCCCGTCGATGGGGGAAAGAGCCCCCTTGAGCACATGGTAGGAGCCGCGAAACTCGCCCGTCCGTTCGATCGCGAGCACGTCCATCGGCTGCTCGACGACGCAAATGACCGAGTTATCGCGGCGAGAATCCGCGCAGATGGCGCACGGCTGGGTCTCGGTGACGTTCCCGCAGATGCGGCAGTCCTCAACCTTCGCCTTCAGGTCGACGATCGACTGGGCGAGACGCTTGGCGTCCCCCTCCGGTGAACGGAGCAGATGGAAGGCAATTCGCTGGGCGGATTTACGACCCAGGCCCGGCAGGCGGGTCAGCTCCGTGATCACCGTCTCCAGCAACGCGCTCGAATACTGCATCGGGCCTAGAATAGCCCCGGCGGAAGTCCAAGCCCACCGCTGACCTTTTTCATTTCCTCTTCGACCATCCGCGTGATCTTGGAGCGGGCGTCGTTGAATGCGGCAAGGACCAGGTCCTCGAGGAGGTCCGCCTCCTCCGGGTTGACGACCTCAGGATCGATCGAGATCGCGATCACGTCCTGCGCGCCGTTCATGGTGACCTTCACCTTGCCCTGCCCGGAAGACCCGATCATCTCGCGCGTCTTGAGCTCGGCTTGAAGCTCCGTCATCTTGGTTTGAAGGGCTTGCGCCTTCTGCATCATGGCCTGGATGTTCTTCATGCGTTTCCTTCGTCGGGGCCGGGCCCCAGAACCTCTCCGTCGAAAAGCTCGACGATGCGCTCCACGATGGTGCCCTCTGGGTTCCCTCCTGGCGCGGGAGGGGTTTTCGCCTCTCGACGCCCGGCATCTTGAGTCTCGAGGCCCGGAATCGCGGATTCGCAGAGAAGCTTGGCGCCCCGCCCGTAGAAGCGCTCCAGCTCCTCGTTCAGGATCTCTCTGTTTTCCTTCAATTCGAGCATGGCGCGGTGGAATGCGTGCTCTGAGGAAAGCGCGATCCGCACGTTGCCCCCTGCCATGCCCAGGTAGGAGCCCTCCTCGAGACACGTGCCCAGGAGAAGCTTCCGTTCCTTGACCCGGTCGACCGCCTGTCGCCACCGCAACACGGGATCGCTCGGATCGGCGGCTTCCACGTCCGCGGTTCCGGGCGATTCCACAAGCCGAAGCGCCGTGGCCCCGAGCGCGGCTCGCGAGGGCTCCTGCTCCGCGCGCGGAGGCGAAGGGCCTCGCCGTGATGCCGGCGGCGGGGCTGCCGGAGCGACCGAGCCCGCGGCCTGCGCTCCCGAGCCGGAGCTTCTCTCGGGAGCGGGGAGACTGGTCGGGGCGACGGGTGCGGGCGCGGATCCGGTGCCCGATGCCTTCTTAGCGCCCGGTGCCCCCTCCAGCTTCGCCTCCAGCTCACCGAGCCGGCGGATCAGATCCTCGATTTTCGCGGCCGTCGGAAGCGTGCACAGCTCCACCAAGGCTACCTCCAGCAGAACGCGGGGCGCCTCTGCGCGGCGAAGCAGCCCGCGCGTTTCCAGGAGCAGGCCGAGCATCGCGTTGAGGTCGGTGGGACGGAATTCCCTCGCCTGAGCGGCATAGCGCTCCCGGTCCGAGGGAGCCGCATCCACGAGCTTTTCGAGCGATGGATCCACCGCAAGGAGGAGAAGCTGGCGCAGGTGATGCGACAACCCGTCCGCGATCTCCTCCACGTCCATGCCGCGGTCGTGGAGTCGATCCATGACCTCGAGGGCGAGCTTGGGATCTCGACGCGCGAGCGCC
>VBOX01000103.1 GCA_005893265.1 Candidatus Eiseniibacteriota bacterium
CTGCGTGATCGTCAGGTTGTCCGTGGTCGCGTCCGCATCCGTCGCGGTCGCCGTGATCGTCGCGATCGCAACACCCTCCGACCCTGATGCTGTCGCAGGAGCCGAGATCGCTGGCGGCTGATTCACGTTGGCAATCGTCAATACGGTGTTCGTGCTCGCCGTTGCATTGGTCGTGCCCGTACCGTCATTCACCGTCCACACGATGGTGTAGGTTCCCGCATCCGTGAACGTCGGTGTCCCCGTGATCGTCGCCGTACGAGGGGATGGTCCTGCCACCTGCGCCGTAAACGTCAACGACGCCGGCTTCCCCGCCTGCGTGATCGTCAGGTTGTCCGCAGCGTCCGCATCCGTCGCGGTCGCCGTGATCGTCGCGATCGCAACACCCTCCGACCCGGATGCTGTCGCAGGGGCCGAGATCGCAGGCTGCCGATTCACGTTCGCGATCGTCAGTACGGTGTTCGTGCTCGCCGTTGCGTTGGTCGTGCCCGTACCGTCATTCACCGTCCACACAATGGTGTAGGTGCCCGCATCGGTGAACGTCGGAGTCCCCGTGATCGTCGCCGTCCGGGGGGTTGTCCCCGCCGCCTGCGCCGTAAACGTCAACGACGCCGGCTTCCCCGCCTGCGTGATCGTCAAACTATTCGCAGCGTCCGCGTCCGTCGCGGTCGCCGTGATCGTCGCAATCGCCACACCCTCCGACCCCGAAGCCGTCGCGGGAGCCGAGATCGCTGGCCGCGTGTTCGCGCCGGCCGCAATGGTCAGAACGGTGTTCGTGCTCGCCGTTGCATTGGTCGCGCCCGAACCGTCATTCACCGTCCACACGATGGTGTAGGTCCCGGCGGAGCCAGACGCCGGAGTCCCCGTGATCGTCGCCGTACGAGGAGATGGTCCTGCCGCCTGCGCCGTGAACGTCAACGACGCCGGCTTCCCCGCCTGCGTGATCGTCAGGTTGTTTGCGGCCCCATCAGCGTCCGTAGCGGTCGCCGTGATCGTCGCGATCGCCACCGCCTCCGTGCCTGATGCCGTCGCAGGAGCCGTGATGGCTGGGGCCTGGTTCGTGTTCGCAATGGTAAGAACGGTCTGGGCGCTCGCCGTCGCATTGGTCGTGCCCGTACCGTCGTTCACCGTGAATACGATGGTGTAGCTACCCGCATCGGCGAAGCCCGGCGTCCCCGTGATCGAAGCCGTCCGAGGTGATACACCAGGCGAATTCGTCGTAAACGTCAAATCCGCCGGCATCCCCGACTGCGTGATCGTCAAGGTATTCGCCGGCGCCGCGTCCGGGTCCGTCGCGGTCACGTTGATCGCCGCCATCGGCGTGCCCTCGGCGGCAGAGGCCGTCGAAGGCGCCGTGATCGACGGCGCTGTGTTTGGTGGAGGCGGAGGACCGACCCCATCCGAGTCGTACCAGTCAGTCGGAATCCCGCTGACGGTGCCGCACGGGTCGGACCGATTGCCTAATACGTACGTGTTTCCAAACACGAAGGCCGGGCATGCCGTCCCAAACGCCGTCCCGAAACTGTTCGGATCCAACGGAAGGTTCGGGTACCGTGGGAAGGTGATCGCCGGCGATCCGCTCGTGATCGTTACCGGGATCTTCCCTACCGAGATCAGCCCCGGATTAACAAACGAGCCCGCGGGCTGCCTCTGGTAGGTGAACTCCACATCATGGGTGTCCTGAAGCTGCGTCTGAAGCGTCGAGAACTGGGACGAGTCCGGGGTGAACGTACCCCACGTTACCGTCCCACCTACGGCGCTCAGGTAGATCTGCCAACTGAAAATCGTCAGCGGATCGGCAGTTCCGGTCGCACCGCAGTTCGCTGCCGTATGCGAGTTACACGTCTGGAGTGAGCCGTCCTTGTCGTGATTGGTGTCGAGCGTGATGGACAGGATCGTCGTCCCGGTCGCCCGCAACCGCGTGTTGTCGGTCGGGTTGTCCGTGAGGATCTTGATGTACTGCGCGCTGGCCACCGACGTCAACCCGGCCAATACCACGACTGAGAACAGCGTCGTGAAAAGCCGCTTGAGCATGATGTAAAACCTCCGACGAATCGGAACTTCGAAGTTGCGAAGGGCCCGCCTCTCGTTCGAGGCCCCCTTCCTTCCGCGTCCGGCCCATCCGGATCACGGGTGTTGCAGACACGAGACTCTGCCCTTCCGGGCACTGCAACAAAACCGCTTACAACTTCGCTTGCTGCTTGCCTCTCGGCCTACCACCTCCCTTCAACCTTACAGACTTTGGATGATGACTTTGGCTGAAGCTACTCGAGCTACTTGATCAGCGCGAGGCGTCCTGAATCGCGGCCGCCCGAACTCTGAACCTGCGCGTAGTAGATCCCCGACGCGACGTCGGCTCCGTTTATGTCCTTTCCGGCCCAATGGACCCGGTAGACTCCGGGGCCCACCGTCTGGTCGACGAGGGTCGCCACACGCCTCCCGTGTATATCGAAAATGCCGACCCGCACGGGACCCGCTGCCGGCACTGAAAATTCGATTGTCGTCTTCGGATTGAAAGGGTTTGGGAATGCTCTTTGGATCCTCGGTCTGGGCGCGGCCGGTACCCCGCTCACTGTCTCCACGCCACTGATGGTGTAAACGTAGTAGACACCGATGTTGTCGAGGTAAATGCCCTCGGTATCGAACCCGAGCCTGATGGGTCCGCCGCAGTCGCAGCCGTCGAGGGCTTTCTCATCGCGCAGTCGAACTCCAAGCCGCATATAGCGGGTACCGGGTCCGAACCCGGTTCGTGTGCTGTCGTAGGGATTGAAGTTGTACGAAACCCCCTCGACGCATTGCGGCGTGCCCCCCGAGTACTCCGAGATGCCCTGGGCGTTCTTCCAAGGGGTCCAAGTCGTCTGGTCGTTCGACCCCTGAATCCAGAGGGACCAGTAGACCGAGTTGGGCGGCGGAAGGTTGATCCATTCGTCAAATTGGAACCTGAGGGATGTGGTGGGAGTGGCGGCGCTGAAAACGCCTAGAAGATCCATCGGCGGCGTTATCACCATCTGATCCGCAAAATCCGGCACCAGGCCGAAGCCGAATCCCTGGAAGGGGACCCAGACGTTTGTGTTGAGGAAGCCGCAATTAGCGGGCTGGGAGGTGCCGGGTGCGTTCTCCACGTGCCAGAGCACGCCCGGGTTGGGAGATACGGCGATCCACTTGGAGGATCCGCTCTCCATGTCGTCGAAGAAGTGCGTGGTGGTTCCAGTCTTCACAGCGACGTCGTCCAGGGTCCAACCGGTAAGGGCACCTGTGGAATCCTGGGCCGAGCCTTGCACGTCGGAGCCGAAGAGGAACTGCAGTGTGATCGGCTGCGTTACCGCCTTGAAGCTATCGGGTATGGCCAAGGTTTGGTTGATGCAATTGTTCCCGAAGTCTCCCGTGTAGGACGCAAGCGTGTCCCAACGGGCCCCGACATTGCCCCCCTTGATCAGAACCCATCCCCAGTCAAAGAGAAACTCGCTCTGGAATCGCGTCTTGAACGTCAGCTGGGCGCCGGTTCCGCCGGAGATATTGATCGGAACGTTGGTGGTCAAGCTCTGTATCCAGGCATTCCCGTAGCCATCACCGTGCGGAAGCCCGACCTGGCCGCACCACCAGGAGTTCCCCGTGCACGCGTGCGTACCCGACACGATGTTCCAGGCTACCGGCATTCCGGCGCGCCAGTTCAGCGTGGACCATCCCGCGGTGCCGGACTCCAAACTGCTGAAAAAGACCTGGTGGCGGATCGTCGTCTCGACAACCGCCGGCGTGCTGCGTCCCGGCGTGTATGTGAGCGGCGTGCTTATAAAGAAATCTTCCCACTGGTCCTTCCTCACCGTGCGTCCGAATGCCGACGAGGTGAGGCAAAGGAGCCCGAGCGCGAGCGTGAGGACGGCAGGGAAGGAAAGTCGAATCCGTGACCAGAGGCGGAGGATCACTTAGGGGACCTCTTTCTTCGATGTCGACCCGGAGGTGCGAGAGGTTACGGGTTCAGTATCCCTCTGAACGAATTCAGCGATGCGTGGACCGTTAAAAAAAAACGAGGCAACCGCCGGGGGCCAGCACAGCCCTCAGACGAATGCCTCCAAGCAGAACTCGGGTTCGACTGCGAATCGGGGAGCTTTCGCCATTGCCTTTTCGAGATGTGGGGCGTCACGCCCGGTTGCGATTTGCACTTGCCTCGTCCGAAAGGTCTTCCGTTTCGAGGCAGAAACGATTATAACACTATTTGTTATCGTCGTCAACGGTTAACAGTCCAACTCCTCCCTTTCCCCCACCAAGAAGGCCACTGATGCAAGTAGTTATCATTTAACCAAATTGACCGTCCTCGTCAGATAGGCGCCTGCTCCCTCCAGCCGAAGGAAATACGTACCCGAGGGTAGGGGCAGGCCCCGATCGTCCCGACCGTCCCAGCTCACAAGTCGTGGCCCGGAAGCAAGATAGCTGTCAATTAGGGTCCGGACCGCCCGTCCCTGGACGTCGAAAACTCTTAGCGACACTTGCGCGTTGCGCCCGAGCGCGAATTGGATCTTGGTCAAGGGATTGAACGGATTGGGATAATTACGGAGGAGGCGGGTCAACCCAGGCGCCTCCGCGATTGGAACCGCCGTGACGACGTTGCTCCCTACCTTGTAGAAGGCCTCCTTGTTCTTAGTCAGGGACGCGGGTAAGCGCTCGTCCATCCACGCCACGTATGCGGTGCCGAAATCATCATGAGTGATGGCCGGGAGCTGCTGCATGGAATGGGACGTATCGGACCCGGCGGAAACCAGCGGAGTGTTCCCCGCCCACACGCCCCCCTTACGGGTGTCGTAGTAGATGTCGAAGTCGGTAGAGCCGTTTCTGGCATCCGTCCAAACCGTGTACACGTTCCCCATGGCGTCCGCGTCCACATAGGGTTGGATCTGGGAGAAGCTGTTCGCGGTGACGCGCGTGTCGAGTGCGTCCCAGCCGACCCCGGGGACGTACTCCTTATAGTAGATCTCGGTTTGATTCGAGTCGCGCCGGTCAACCCAGACCAAATGCGCGTGACCGTGCCAGTCGGTCGTGATGGAGGGCGCCGAAGCTGAGGTCGGACTGAAGACGACCTCCTCGTCCGGGGTCCAACCGGTGCCGGGCACGAAGCGCTTGGTCCAGATTTCCTGAAATCCGGTCCGAGTGTCGGTCCAGACGAGGTGGACCACGCCGTCTCGCGTCGCGGCGATCGAGGCACTGCCCGCGAAAGAAACGCCCGGCGTGAGCTGTACGACCGGATCGAGCACGCCGGTATTCGAGTGGTACAAGCTCGAATAAAGCGTGGAGGTCCCCGTGTCATTCGGTTTCTGCCACACGATCCAAACCCGGTTGGAATCGCCCACCGCGACGACGGGCAACGTAGCGGCGTTGAGTGTGTCGTAGGGGGAGACCTGGAGCTCGGGACCGAAGGCGGTGCCTCCCATCGACCGGAAGGTTCTCATGAAGATCGTATACGACCTGGGATCGCCAGATGTGGGGAGGGGGAAAAGTCGGGCGTCCTGCCACACGATGTACACGCGTCCACTGTCCTGTCGCGTGGCCAAATCCCCGTCCCCCCAGTTCCTGATCGCGATCGCGGGATACTTGGACATGTTCCCGGCGTTCGTGACGCGCGTGATGTAGGGCGAGCCAAAGTTGTAGATGAAGCGGCGGAAAAAGATCTCGAAATTGTTGTCGCCGTTCTGCACCTTGAATCGGTTGTCGTAGAAGGCCACGTAGAGGTTATTGCTGTCGTCGACGGCCATGAAGCGCTGGCCGTTGTTCGACATGAACGTATCGTTCACGTCCCCGTCGGAGATGTCCTGATCGTTGGACCAAGATGGGGCGGCAGATGCGACGCCCGCGGCGAGGAACGTCGCCGCGGCGACCGACAAAAGGGAACGCAAGAATCGCCGGCTGGGACTCATGGAAATCCTCCGGGGGGATCTCATCTGGTTCGAATAGGGGATTTCTTCCCGGGCTGACGCGGGGCGATTTGGAGCGAGGAGCAAATCCCTGCCTTGGTTCAAACGCCCTCGGTGCAAAACCACGGGTGACGTGTCGGAGAGGACCTGGAATATCCATCCGTGGACCGGAATCCAATCCCGATCCGAAACTATAGTATACACCGAATCATCATTCCATGCAAGGACTTCGGGGCATTTCTCCCCGGGCGTCCCATGATTATTTGGAAAACGAGGATGGAGCGGGGGTATGAAACCCCCGCTCCATTTCGGTCTTGCCGACTCTTAAAGACGCGCTACCGGGCGAGCACCACCCGAGTCGTCGACGCCTCCAAGCCTTGCTTGACGCTCACGAAGTAGATGCCGGACGGCATGAGGCGGCCGCCGTCATCCCTGCCATTCCAACGGACCTCGTAGTCCCCTGGCGTCGCGTCTTCCTGCCGGAGCGACCGCACGAGCTGGCCGTTCACTGAGTAGATGCGGACGGAAACCGGGCCCCTGTCTCCAACCCTGTAGGAAATGGCCGTCCCGTCCTGCCTGAACGGATTCGGGGCCGCGGCCGAACTGACCTGGCTCGCACCCGACTTGACCACGTTGATCGTTCCGCGAACCGGGACGTTGTCGCCGGACGTCCGAGCCGTGATCACAAGCTGGATGGTGGTGCCGTTCGGGACATGTAGGAGCAGGTTCTTGAGCGCGGAGCGGCTGAAGTGGACATCCAGGTCGAAGAAACCGTTGGCGTCGATGTCCCCGATCTTCAGGTCCTTCGAATCCGTGTTCTGGATCTCGGACACGTTACCCGCGTTGGGATACGTCGTGCTCATCCTGATCGTGGCCGTATTGATGTCGGTCAACTGCCGGCTCGGCGTTTCGATGCCGAAAAGCTCCTGGCGGTTGCCGGTCGTCTTGACGGGATTGGTGGTATTCCGAACGATGTTCGCGGCGATGAAGTTTGAGATCGAGGCCGACGTGAGCTTCGTGTCGCTCAGCGCCGTCGCACCATCGTCCGTGACCTTGAGGCTCACGATGTAATTCCCCGCAGCGGCATACGTGTGGCTTGGCTTGGCCCCGGTGCCTGTGGTGTTGTCGCCAAAGTTCCACTCGTAGCTAACAATCGCGCCGTCCGGATCGGACGAGCCGCTACCGTCCATGGAGAGCGGGATCCCGGTGAGGCCGAAATACGGTCCGCCGGGGTTCGACGTCGGCTTAAGGTTGTCCGCCGTGACATGCAGCCCGAACGAGCCGGGCGTGCTTGCAGCACCGTCGGAGACGGTGATCGTCACCGCGTAGTCCCCCGCGTCGGATGCATTCGGCGTCCAATCCAATGTACCCGTCCCGCCGTCGAACGTCGCGCCGACCGGCAACGCCGGGACACTACCGATGGTCCAGCTGAGCAAATCGCCCTCGGCGTCGGTCGCGCTGGCCGTCAAAGAGAACGCGGAGAACGCGGCCGCCGAATAGTTGGCGGCGAGGGGTGGACTGAACACCGGAGCATTGTTCGCGGTGCCAAGAAGCAGGATCGTGGGGCTACCGCTGTTTGCGTTGCTCACGAGCGTGACGTTGTCCGAGTGGGGGCCGCTGCCGCTCGCCGTGTAGGACGTCATGAGCGTGGCCGTGCCGTTCGGGGCAAGCGATACCGGCAGCGAACCGAGGGATGCCGCGAATCCGACACCCGGGTTGCTGTGGTTCACGGCCGTGATTGTGAGCGTTGCGTCGCCCGTATTCTTGACCGAGAAGTTGAAATTGCCGGTCACGCCTACGTTCACACGCCCGAAATCACGCGATGCTGGAGTAATGCTTATGACCGGACCGCTCGCCGCCGTAGCACGTTCCGCGGCACTCGAGGCGAGCATCCCCGTCAGGTCCTGGCCCTGGCTCGCGGCGCCGGCGAGGCCGGGCGCCAGTGCGAAGGTCAAAAGCCCGAGGAGAACGACTTTTAGAAAAGCTCGGTTGCGCATTGCTTGTCCTCCCTCAAACGAAACTCAAAACGGAGAAGTGGACCCACTTGATTCGAGCTTCAACCCATGAAGAAACACACTGACGACCGGGTGCTCACCTCCTCTCGATCGCGATGCTTGGTATGGTGTTCTGCAATTTTGCTTATCCTCATATTTTCCTGAGTTTGGTTGGCTATTTGCCCAGCTCAGCCAGGAGGGATCGCGCGCGATCTGAGCGCGGGTTGCGCTCGAGCGCACGCATGACCCACACCCGCGCCTCGACCAAGTCGCCCGACTGGATGGCCAGGGCGGCCAGGTTGAGGAGCGGATCCACAAACTCGCGCGCACCGCCGGCCGCGCGCCCGAAAGCTTCGCGTGCCGCGCTCCGGTCCCCCGCGCGCAGGAGCGCAACGCCGAGATCATTCTGGATCTCGGGGTAGTAGGGGTTTTGCGCCACTGCCGCGCGAAGCTCCACGAGTGCGCGATTCACCCCGTCCCCCCATACGTCGGGAAACGACAAGTACAGGCGCCCAAGCTCCTGCCGGGTCACCGGATCGGAGCCATTCACGGCGATGGCGCTCCGGTACGCCGCCTCAGCTTCCTTCAAGGCAGGGGTGCCGGCCCCTTTACGTGCCCAGGCTTCTGCTTGCTCCCCGTGACCAATCGCGAAGTCGTCACGCCATGGGGCCAGGTCGGATGCCGCACGAAATTCCGCCGTGGCCTGCTCCACGTGACCGGCTCGCGCGCTCGCGGCGCCGGCGTAAGCCTGCCTCGAGGCGGCGAAGCTCGCCAGCGAAACGGACATCGCGAGAAGGGCCGTGAGCATTCCCGCCCGCCCGAACCAGGCGGATCCTCGCGTTCGCGTCTTGCTCAGGGCCGGAGCCGCAGCAAGCAGGCCGAGATTCGCGAACAAGATGTTGCCGTGCGGTATCAGCGACAGGTTGTCATCCACGAACCCATGCGCCAAGAGCGCCACAACCGAACCGGCCAGGCCGGCGACCAGAACGCGTCCCATCGTCGGCGTTCCGGAAGCCAGGGCCGCGGCCGCCGCGCCAAGCGAGAGCGCGGTCAGGAGGGCGAACGCGGCGAGACCCAGAACGCCACGCTCAGCCAGAAGTCCAAGGTAGTGGTTGTGAGCTTGATCGGCGGTGCGCCCCCCGACCGCTTCGAGCCGCTTCATCGTGGTCCCCTTGGAGCGGTCGAACGCCTCGCGAAAGGCACCGATCCCCGATCCGAGCACCGGCCGCTGGGCTGTCGCTCGCAGCGCCCCGGACCAGATGGCGCGACGCATCGCGCCACTCCCCTCGCGCTCCGGATCGAACGGGAGATTCCAGGCAGGGGTAGCCGAACGCCTGGCTTCCAGGCGGGAAACAACCGAAGGAAGGAGGAAAAGGATCGGGAGCGATACGCACGCTACCGACACGGCAAGGAACGCGGGCCGCGGCAGGAGATCCGGCCATCGCACGAACGCAACCGCAAGCACCAGGAGACCGGCCGCGAGGCCGAGCCAGGCTCCGCGCGAGTAGGTGGCCACCACGCAAAACATCAATCCGAAGGTCGCAACCAGAATTCCCACCTTGAGCGCCCGGTCCTGCGCGACGATCGCGAGGGCTAGAGCAACCGGAATCGCGGCGATGAGGTACCCGCCCATTCGATTCGGCTGCCCGAAGGGCCCGAGCGCACGTCCGGGATATGAGTTCCCGGCTGGAAGGAGTTCGGGGCGGAAATGCTGCATGAGCCCAAGGGCGGCGACCGGAAGGGCGGCGAGCACTTCCAAGAGCGCGACGCCTCGCAAGAGGCCGGTTCCCCGAACAAGGGAGGCGGCGGTCAGGAAGAGCCCTGTGATGGCAAGCAAGTTGAGCATGGCTTCGAGACTCTTGCCCCTGTGGATCGAGAACGCTGCCGAAACCGCCGAGATGAGCACGAAAACGAGCATAGCTCGCGTGACCCGGGCCTCCCACACGCGGCGTGCGAACGAGCTCTTCGTGTGCCCAAATGAGATGGCAAAAAGCGCCGTGAGACCGAGAGTGCGAAATGCAAACTGTGCCCACGGAGCCCCGGTGCCCCAGGGCGTGAAACCAATCGCCGCGATCAGTGTAGTTAACGCTATAAGGCTGGAACGTGAACTTCCGAACGGCGAAATCAGCCCTCGGTCGGAAGTTTGCATCGCCCCTCCACTCTCGGACTCGCCAGCGCTAAGTGTGCTCTGAGCGCGGATTTATTGCACGAAAGAGTATAGCAGCGGGGGTCGTCGGAGTCAACTAAAAAAGCTTTACACCCTTTGGCCTGCCATATTTTAGCCTGTCACTGTCGTCAGTTTTTTCGCTTTTGCCCCCCGTCGGAGACCCCGCTGACTGCCCGAACCAGGCCCATTCCGGCCCGGCCCCGGATTGCGTAAGCCCCCCCAAGAACCACAAGCGGCAGAATTTGCGGCAGATGATAGAGAATCCCATACGCCAGGCCCCGCGGGGCATCGACCCCCAGAAGCGATAGTCCTACGACGCAAGAGCCCTCCAAAACCCCGATGAAACCAGGGGATGAGGGCACCATAATCGCGACACACACGACAAATGCGAGGAGAAACGGGCTCCAGATCGGGAGGGCGAGGCCCATGCTCCTACCGACCAACAGGAAAACCGCGGCGTTTACGATCCACAATACGCCCGTAATGACCCCGGAGGCCGCCATGGTCGAGGGTCTTCCCATTACTCGCAGGCCCGCGGTGAACGAAGCGATGGGGCGCTCCAGCCGTGCGAAGGCCTTGATCGGAATGAGCGTCCGGAGCCGCGATCCTACCGGGCTCGTGGCGTCGTGTCCCGCGTGGAGAAGCCAAAGGCCAAGGGTGATGACGACGCTCAAGCCCATCGTCAGGTATCCGCTCCACCGAAACCAATCCGGATAGGGCGCAAAGAGAAGCGATAACGCCCAGAATCCTCCGAGCGCCGACATGTCGAATATCCGTTCGATGACGACTGAGCCAAGAACGGTGCCCGTCTTGATCCGCTCGGTTCGTGCCAGCGCGTATGCGCGCACAAGCTCCCCGAGCCGCGCCGGAAGGGTGTTGATCGCGAGAAACCCTACCATCGTCGCGGCAAAGAGCCTCCCCTGCGCGACGTGCGCCTCGGGGGAGAGAATCTTCCCCCACCGTAGCGCGCGGAGCCAATAGCCGAAGACCGTGAGGCCACAGGCGGCAAGAAACCAAGCCGGATCCGCCCCACGGATATTGTGGACGAGCTCTTTCGGGCTGACTTGGCGGAGGAGAACGAAGACCGCAGCCGCGCTCAGCGCGACGCCGAGCACACCGAGGGCGAAGCGACCTCGCCTCACGGGTCGGTTCGGATCCGGAGGGCTCTGCTCAACGCCGGCCGAATGGGCCGAAGGATCGGCCCTTCACGGGGAGGTCCGCCTCGTCCTGGCCAGATAGAGCGTGGCCAGGAGCGGGATCCAGATCTCGTGGGGTCCCACGAAGGAGAAACCCTGTCCACCCCCCTGAAGCGGCCGCTCGAGGATGTTCTTTTCGGGCCGGTAGTGGCGGATCTGGTCGAAGTTCGCCGCGGTAAACGCGCCGGCGTCGTGTCCGAGGTTGCGCACAAGCGAGAGCGCCTTCAAGAAGACCTCCGGCAGAATCACCGCCGAGCCAAAGTTCAGGACGACGCCGCCGGAAAGCCGGCGCATCGCGGCCGCGAGGATCTTGAAGTCGCGGTGCGTCGCGAGACCGGTCGTGGCACCGTCGAAGGACGGATGCTGGTGAAGGGTGTCCGTTCCGATCGCCACGTGCACGGTAAGCGGGAGGGACCGCTGCGCGGCGCGCGCGAGGAGGCTCAGCTCGGCGTTCTTCGCGCGCAGCGTCCCGAGCCGAGCGTCTCTTCAACGGGCTCGGAGGTATTCCCCCACATCGCGATTTCGAAATCGTGGATCGCGGCAGCGCCGTTCATGGCAACCGCCGTGAACCCCCCTTCGTCTACCAGGGAGAGAAGCGGACGTTGCACCCCTGTCTTGATCACGTGCCCGCCGAGCATCGCGATGACGGGGCGTTCGTGTTTCTTTGCCTCGGCCCAGGCGGCGATCAGAGCCCGAAGGGAAGAACCCGTGAGGAGGTCCGGTAGGAAGCGGTCGAAGGACCCCTGGGGTGCTAAGGGATCGGGCGCCGGAGCGAACTGCTCGACCCGCACCTTGGTAGGACGCTCCGCGACGGGAATGGTGCGTACGTCCGACAGATCAATTTCCTCGCGCGGGCTCAATGCTTTCCCACGAATGCGAGCCTCATCTCGGTCAAGCTCACGGAAATCGATCCGATCGGAACCTTGCTCTTGACCTGCACCGGGATCCTCCGTTCGTCGTCCGAGAGCCAGACATACATCTGCCCCTTGGCCTTGAAGATTCCCTCGGACTTGAGCACCGGTTCCACCAGGACGCAATCGAATTTGCCGGCCGGGACCTCGACCCGTTCCCTCCGGAGCACGTTGACGACCATGTCGTAGCTCTTCTCGTTATCATGGGTCGGGATGACGATCTCGGCGCCGTCCGGGAGGGGACGCGTCCTCACATAATAGAAGGCGGAGAGGACGTCGTGCACTTGGAACGGCACGTCGTAGGTCTTCCCATCCTGGTAGATCGCTTTCCCGTGGGCCTGATCGAACCGAACGTTGAGGTCCTTTTTGTAGGACCCCTCCCGGAGGTGTTTCTCGAAACGGCGTGTGTAGAGGGATTCAGCGTCGACGAAGGATTCCGCCCTGTCCCGCACCTTGTAGAATTTCGATACGAACGAGTTCGACTCCGCCTTCGTGATGATGCGCCACGTGCGGTGGCCGTCCACGGTTTGGATGTTCTGGACCTGCATGAGCGCGTTCCCCCCATTCAGGCCGCTCCAATCGATCGAGAACTGAAAGTACTCGCCGATTTTCCACGGCACCTTGGCGCGCCTCGCCTCCCGCGAGGCGAGATAGGGCGTGAGGTCGACCGTATCGCGATCCGCTGCCGGCGCCTGCTCGAGCGCCTCGGCCCGGTCACGGCGGGGGGGAAGCATCGGCACCGAGGAGAGAAGGAGGGTGAGAAGCGCGCCGGCCCGAAGCAGCCGATGGCGCATGCGGCCGCGCGCCGGATGGCGCGTCATCGTCCGCTGTGTCCGAATCCGCCGTCGCCGCGCAGGGTCTCGTTGAGCGCGGCCGCGACCGTGAGCGAGACTCTGGCCACTCTCGCGAAGACGAGCTGGGCGACGCGGTCCCCGCGATGAACCACGTACGGCTCTTCTCCAAAATTGATGAGCAAGATCCTCACTTCTCCTCGGTAATCGGCGTCGATCGTTCCGGGCGCATTCGGGATACCGATCCGGTGCTTGAGCGCGAGCCCGCTGCGCGGCCGCACCTGGGCCTCGAAGCCGCGCGGTATCTCCAGACGAACCCCGGTCGGCACGGCTGCCACCTGCCCCGGTCCGATCGTGAGCGGCTCCGACACGGCCGCGAAGACGTCCAGCCCGGCGGCATGCTCGCTTTGGTACGCGGGTGCGGCGAAGGCGTGCGACTCCAAGGAGACGCGCACCGAAACCAAATCCGCCTCGACACTCACCTCGAGATCCGGGCGATCGCTCACGCGGCGGTCCCGACCATGAGGTCCCCCGATTCGAACGCGGAGCCGGCGCTGGGCCCGAGCGCGACGAGCGAAAGTCGATCGCGCGAAATCAGCTCCGACGCGATTCGCCTGACGTCCTCGGAGCGGACCGAGTCCACCCGGCGCACCAGCTCGTCGACCGGAACAAACCGCCCCTCGTAAAGCTCGTTCCGCGCGATCCGATTCATCCGGTTCGAGGTGCTCTCCAGTCCCAGGAGCAGATTCCCCTTGAGCTGCGCCTTGGTGGAGCGGAGCTCGTTTTCGGGAACCCCCTCCCGGATGACGCGCTCGAACTCCTCCAACGTGAGCGCGAGGGCCCTCCGGCCGTGCTGCGGCTGTACGTTCATCCCGGCGCAGAAGATCCCGGCGTCGCGGTAGAAATCGGCATAGGTATAGACCGAATAGGCCAATCCCTCCTGCTCTCGTACCCGCTGGAACAGACGCGAGCTCATGCCTCCGCCCAACAGGGTCGAGAGGACGATAAGGGCATGGCGGTCGGGATGTTGCGACGGGAGACCGCGGGCGCCGATACAAAGGTACTGCTGCGCCAGATCCTTTACATGATGAACCACGTCGCGGCCGTTCGGTTGCACGCTTTTGGGGTCAGGCGGGAGGCCCGCGGGAGCGCTGCCGAACCGGGAGGAAACCTGGCCCAAGAGCCGATCCCAGTCGAAGCTACCGGCGATCGCGATGAGCAGGTTGGAAGCGCAATATCGGCGCGCGTGGTAGTGCGCGACGTCCTCGCGAGTGAACGCCTGGACCGATTCCCGGGTGCCGAGAATGCGATTGCCCAAGGGGTGGCCGGACCAGACGACGTCGGCGAAGAGGTCGTGGATCCTTTCGTCCGGTGTGTCCTCGTAGGTGTGGATTTCGTCCAGAATGACCTTCTTTTCCTTCTCCACGTCGTCCGGATCGAGTCTGGGATTCAGCACGAGATCCGCGAGGACCTCCACCGCGAGGTCCAAATGCTCGTCCAACGCGCGCGCGTCGAAGCAGGTCACCTCACGCCCGGTGAACGCATCCAGGTGGCCGCCGACAGATTCCAAGCTCAGCGCCAGCTGGTAGGCATCCCGGGTGAGCGTCCCCTTGAACACCATATGCTCGAGGAAATGCGACATCCCCGATTCGGCCGTCGACTCGAACCGCGCCCCCACCTTGACCCAGACGCCGATCGACACCGAACGCACGGAGGCGACGTGCTCGCCGATCACGGTCAGGCCGGACGGCAGCACGACCCGGCGAAACCGGTCGTCTTCGTCCAACGAACCCTCCTCAAACGCCAACGGAGGCCGTGGCCTCCGCTGAGACGTGCTCGACCCGCTCCTCGACTTCTCGCTAGCGGCGCGAATGCTCCGGCCTGCGCCGAGGCCGATCGCCGCCTCCACCGCCGCCGCGGCTGCCGCCGCCCGCTGCTGCCGGCTCGCCGGTATCCACGTAGCCGGGGAGCGCTTGCTTGCGGCTCAGCTTGATCTTTCCCTCGCGGTCGATCCCGATCACCTTGACCAGGACCGTGTCCCCCTCATTGATCACGTCCTCGACCCGCTCCACGCGGTGCGGCTCGAGCTCCGAAATGTGGACCAAGCCATCCTTGCCCGGTGAGATCTCGACGAAGGCGCCGAACGGAACGACCCGCCGCACGGTTCCCGAGTAGATGCGCCCGATCTCGGGATCCTCTGTAATCGACCGGATGATCTCTCGAGCGCGATCACCGTCCGCCCCGCTGAACGCGGCGATGCGGACTTCACCGGAGTCCTCGATGTCGATCTGGGTCCCGGTTTCGGCGCTGATCTTCTTGATCATCTTGCCGCCCGGTCCGATGACCTCCCGGATCTTGTCCGGATCGATCATCATGATGTAGATCCGCGGCGCGTACGGCGAAAGCTCGGCACGAGGCGCCGCGATCGCCGCTTCCATCTTGCCCAGGACATGCATGCGCGCGGCGCGTGCCTTCTCGAGCGCCCGCGACATGATGTCCATCGAGAGGCCCTCGATCTTGATGTCCATCTGGAAGGCGGTAATGCCCTGGCGCGTGCCGGTCACCTTGAAGTCCATGTCGCCCAGGTGGTCCTCGACGCCCAGGATGTCGGTCAGGATGGCGACGTCTTTTCCCTCTTGGATCAGGCCCATCGCGATTCCCGCGACGTGGCTCTTGATCGGAACGCCCGCGTCCATCAGGGAAAGGCTGCCCCCGCACACCGTCGCCATCGACGAGCTGCCGTTTGACTCGAGAATGTCCGAGACGATACGAATGGTGTAGGGGAAGTCGATGTCGGAAGGAATCAGGGGCTCGATCGCCCGCTCGGCGAGCGCGCCATGGCCGATTTCGCGGCGGCCGGGCCCGCGCATCGGCCTCACCTCGCCGACGCTGAATGGCGGAAAGTTATAGTGAAGCATGTAACTCTTCCAGGACTGCCCTTCCAGCTCCTCGACACGCTGCTCGTCCACTTTCGTTCCGAGCGTCGTCGCGACCAAGCTCTGGGTTTGACCGCGGGTGAAAAGCGCGGATCCATGCGTGCGCGGGAGGACGCCGATCTCGCAGGTGATCTCCCTGATGTCGTCCGGGGCCCTTCCATCGGCGCGCTTGCCATCCTTCAAGATCCGGCGGCGCAAATCCTGGCTCTCGATGTGCTCCAGAATAGAGGCGATCTGCTTCCCCATTTCCGGGTGCGATTCCTCAAACTTGGCGAGCGCCTCTTCCTTGATGCGGTCGAGCTCCCCCTGGCGCTCCTCCTTGGTCTGAATCTCGTTTGCTTTGCGGATGCGGCCGCCGAACTCCCGCTCCACGGCCGCCTCGAGACTCGCGTCCTTCTGTGGAACGACGAACTCGCGCTTCGGCTTTCCAACGCGCCGCCGAAGCTCGATCTGAAGCTTGTTCAGCTCGATAATGTGCTGATGCGCGAAGCGGAGGGCATCCACCACGACCGCTTCGGACACTTCACGGGCCCCTCCCTCGACCATCACGATCGAGGAGTCGGTCCCCGCCACGACCATGTCCAACGCGGATTGCTCCAGTTCCTGGAACGTAGGGTTCAAGACAAGCTTGCCTTCGATCTGTCCGACCCTGACCCCGGAGACCGGCTCGGGAAACGGAATATCCGAGACCATGAGGGCGGCTGAGGCGCCGGTGATTCCGAGGATGTCCGAGTCATTCGCCTGATCTGAAGATAGAACCGTGGCGGAGATCTGGATCTCATTTCGGAAACCGTCCGGGAATAACGGGCGGAGCGGACGGTCGATCAATCGGCTGCTCAGGATTTCCTTTTCGGTGGGCCGCCCCTCGCGCTTGAAAAAGCCACCGGGGATCTTCCCGGCCGCGTAGGTTTTCTCCCGGTACTCCACACTGAGGGGAAAGAAGTCCTTGTCGATCGGGTACTTGGATGCGACCGCGGCGACAAGAACCACCGTCTCTCCATACCGGACCCACGCCGACCCGGAGGCTTGTTTGGCGACC
>VBOX01000104.1 GCA_005893265.1 Candidatus Eiseniibacteriota bacterium
CTGTTGCCTGGGTTAATTGCAACATCCGTCTGAATCCACGTACGACCCTCGACCTGACGGATCCCACTCACGATGCCCTTCGTCACAGTCTGGGATAGTTGCTCAGCGATCGGACTCCCTATCGCTACGGCCTCCTGACCAACCTTTACCACGTCGCTCGGACCGACGGGGAGCCCGGTGAGTTCGCGGCAATCGCCATCAAGTTGGATTAGCGCCACGTCAGCCATGGCATCGACATTCACTATCTGTGCAGTTCGCCGTGATCCGTCGAAGAGCTCGACAGACACCAGGGAAGCACCGCTGACGACGTGAAAGTTCGTGACTGCGAGACAGTTTCCCCCGAGCAGAAATCCACTGCCATGCCCCGAGCGTGTCATGATGCGCACAACCGCGGGCGCCGACCGCCCAACGATTTGCTCAATTGTCGGACGGCCTTCGGTCCCTCGCACAGAGGGAATCAAAAATGTCCTGGTCGGCTTCCCGATGGCGACCGCCGTGGCGATCGCTCGTGTGAGCGCTGCGAAGTTACTATCGGCCAAGACCGCCCGGAAACTACTTCGCATTGCCCCCGTCATCGCCTCCGGGGTCACGCCCGGGCTCACGGCTCGCCCTTCAGCCTCGTGCTTGTAAATGACTGATTGCGATTCGCGGTCGAGTATCTCCCATCGCACCGTCATTTCCGCTTCAGACTTATTCCCAGCTAGTGATCCGTAGGTATTGAATTTCGCCTGAACGATCGTGCCGCCGACGAGTAACTTTGCTTTCCAGGTCTCGTCTGCCTCTTCCCCAAATACCGAGTTGCCAGGCGACTTCGGGGCATGATATCCCGCGTTCCTTAGCTCTTCTTCAATCGCATGGCGGTATCCAGCTTCAACGTCTGGAGAGATTTCGCCTTTGGCCCAGTAGGTTGACTGTTTGATCGAGAGGATTCCATCGTGGTGTCCGCCGATCGCTGCTCCGGATATCAGAGCGGAGCGGAAATTGGCGACGCCGATTGCTCTTGTGCTGTCTGCGGCCACGCGAATGGGGACCAGGGTTTGAGGTCCCACTGTCGTTACCTTCACGGGTGCAGCGCACCCGTGGACGAGGAACGCGGCGGAAATCGTCAGAAAGGAAGCCACCAAACTCATCCAGTGGCTGAGGGGCCTGCCCATCATGGCCTCCACTCTTGAGCGCATCCCTTGCGCAAAGTTGGGGGCTCGCGACCGCGCCGCTGGCCCAGAAGGCCCCAAATGACGCGCACGTCGCGATATATACACTAGGGCCCCGGCAGCTCTCGCACCGGGGCCCTTATCGTTACCGCGAACCCAAGAGTTCGCGTTCCCGTGATCTGGCTCCTGAGGTAGGATTCGAACCTACAACCCTCCGGTTAACAGCCGGATGCTCTACCATTGAGCTACTCAGGAATGGTGTTGAAGGGCGGGCGAAGGCGACCGGCGCGAAACCTCGGAAGCGGCACCCAACCTCTTGAAACCAAGCGTCTTATCGGCCTGCGACCGCCGAACTAGAGCCACAAATTCTACCTGCAGCGGTCGCGCCGGGCAAGAACTTCCCCCTGCCCCATCCACGACCCAAAAACGCGTGCTTTCCCGATGGCGAAATTGATCCCGCGGGGTGTAATACTCGTTATCCGTCCTTCGACGGCCGCAACGACCACAACGACCTCAACCCAATCATGGAGGATTCCGGCCATGGCCACAGTGAAACCGATCCCACCGGGCTATACCACCGTCACTCCCTCGATCACCGTAAGCGACGCCACAAAGGCGATCGAGTTCTACAAGAAGGCGTTCGGCGCGGTCGAGAAAGGGCGTTTCAAGGGACCGGACGGCAAGATCATGCACGCGGAAATCGAGATCGGGAATTCCAAGTTCATGCTCAACGACGAAGTCATGGGCATGCGCTCACCTCAGTCGTATGGGGGCTCGCCGGCTTCCTTCTATCTCTACTTTGAAGACGCCGACGCCGCCTTCAAGAAGGCAATCGCCGCGGGAGGGAAGCAGTCCTTCCCCGTCTCGGACATGTTCTGGGGCGACCGAATGGGTAAATTCGAAGATCCGTTCGGCTTCCTCTGGAACGTGGCGTCCCATGTCAAGGACATGACTCCCGAGGAGATGAAGAAGGCCGGAGAAGAATTCATGAAGCAGCAGATGGCGGGGGCGAAGTAGAGGAGGGTACCTCCGACGCCTGAATCACAGGCCCCGGCGGCCCACCCGCCGGGGCCGCTTCATTTCTGCGGGCTCCCCGGGCCCTCCTTCCACTCCATCCGCCTCGCCTCCGCGGGCTCGCGAAACGCCCACGTCTTGAGCGCGCGCGCGTAATCGGTGCGCGCCGCCAGCGCGTCGTACGAGAAAAGCGCGATTCCGTCGACGCCAAGCTGGCGCGCGCGGCGAATCTTGTCCGCGGCCTCGCGCGCGCCTTCGTTGTAGATCGCGATCCCCGCGTAGAGATGATGCTCGGTGGGGATCGAGCGCGCCGCGGCGAGCTGCCGCACCACCGTGGTGGTGTTGGGCGAGTACGCCATCGGGATCGCAGCGTCCAGGAGCCCGGTTCGAAGCCAGGTCGGCCATTCTTGCAAGTACCGGTTCAGCGCCGCCGTTTGGTCCGCGATCACGGCCGCCGTGAGCTTGAGCTTCGGGTTGATCAAGTACAGGTCGTTCTTCACGTCGCGCACGAACGCGGTCACCTGCTCTCGCTGCCATTGCATCCAGCGTGCGCGGAGATCGGCGATGCCCTCCGCACCCACGACCGCGAGCATCGTCGAATCGGGCGACGTGATCCGCACCGGATCGACCCCGAACTCGCGCATGAACGCGGTTCGCGTGCCTGTGTCGTAGCCCACGTCGGGCTCGGGATTCCGCACGTAATCGAGATGGATCCCGTCGACGGGGTACCGGTTGACGATCTCGCGGACGATCTCACGCAGGTGCCGGCGGACCTCGGGGTTTCCGGGCGCGAGGTACATCCCCTCGACGCGCTCCTCCTCGAACTCCTCGGGGACCATCTCGACGAGCTTCTTACCGTCCGCGCGTACGGCGATCCATTCGGGATGCGCGTTCACGACGTGGAGCTGGGAGCGCGGGGGCCGTCCCGCCGACCACACGAGATACACGTTGATCCAGGCCTGCACCTCGAGCCCCTGCGCGTGGGCTCGCTCGATCATGCGCAGGAAGGGATCGTATTCGCGCGGCATCGACTCGAGCTCCTCGCCGCGTGGCGCCAGATCCGACTGATAGTAGGCGTCGCCGCGGCCCCGGATCTGGACGAGCAGCGTGTTCACGTTCATCTGGGTCGCGATCTCGACAACGCGATCCACGCTACCGATGGAGTTGAGGGAGTAGCGCACGACCCAGAGGGCGCGGGTCTCCTCGCCGATGTCGCGTGAGGCCGCTTGGGCCGGGCGCGGGCCGAGCGCGGCGCCCGAGATGGAAGCGAGGACGACTAGGCCGACGGCGGCGAGCATGCCGACCCTCGCGGCCAGCCAGTCGCCACCCGCGGCCAGCCAGCCGCCACCCGCGGCCAGCCAGCCGGCACCCGCGGCCAGCCAGCCGGCACCCAGCAAAACGATCGGGCGGGATTGTCTCCCGCCCGTCCGTATCGATCCTACTGTCTGCGGCGCCACAGCGCTGCGATTCAGGCGCTACTCGCCCGACTTCCCTCGCTGCCGCGCGCGGGTTGGTGCCTTGCCGGTCTTGGGGGGTGCCACACCCTTGCCGGGACGCTCGGGCTTCGCGGGGGCAGCCTTCCTCTTCTCCTTCGCGCGGCCCCTCTTCTCTTCGACCGCGGTTCCGGTCGATCCACCGGCCGCGCCTTCCCCTTCCGCCGCCGCTTCCTTCGCCCCTTTGCCTCGCGCCGGCGCCAGTTTTCCCGCGGCTTTCGCGGCCTTGATCGCCGCTTCCTCTTCCTTCCGAAGCTTTTCCTTCAGCTCCGGGGACTTTACGAGCTCGAGGAGCGCCATCTCGCCCGCGTCACCGAGCCGGCGGCCCAGCTTCAAGATCCGCGTATAGCCGCCGTTCCGGGTCTCGTACCAGGGCGCGACCGTATCGAACAGCTTCCGGACGTTGTGGTCGCCGTGGACGAATCGCGCCACGTGGCGGCGGGCCGAGAGATCGCTCGTCACGAGATTCCGGAGCAGCGCCCTGCGGTGCGAGTGTGTCCGGCTGAGTTTTCGATGGTCTTTGCGGTGGCGCATTAGGCAGCCTCGATTTTCTCCCCGAGTTTGTATTTCGAAACGTCCATCCCGAAGTGAAGGCCCATGCCCGCCAGGATGTCCGCGATCTCCTTGAGCGACTTCCGGCCGAAATTGCGGTACTTGAGCATTTCCGGCTCCGACTTCTGCACCAGGTCGCCGATCGTCTTGATGTCGGCCGCCTTCAGGCAATTGGACGAACGCACGGAAAGCTCCAGCTCCTCGACGCTCCGCTCGAGCAGTGTCTTGATGCGCAGGAACTCCTCGTCCACTTCCTCTTCCACCTCTTCGACGATCTCTTCCTCGAAGTGCACGAAGAGGGCGAAGTGGTCTTTCAAGATCTTCGCCGCGTACGCGAGGGCGTCCGATGGGAGAACGCTCCCGTCGGTCCAGATTTCAAGAGTTAGCTTGTCGTAGTCGATGCGCTGGCCGATCCGCGTGTTCTCGACCTCGAAGTTGACCTTCGTGACCGGCGAGAAGAGCGAATCCACCGGGACGACACCGATCGGGCGGTCGACCGTGGGCTGATTCTCCGCGGCCACGTAGCCCCGCCCGGCCCCGATCTCGACCTCGGCGCGGAACTCGCCGTCCTTGTTCAGGGTCGCGATGTGAAGCTCGGGATTCAGAAGCTCGATGTCGGGATCCGCCTTCAGGTCTCCCGCCTTCACCTCGCCCGCGCCGCGGGCGTCGAAGGTCGCGGTCTTGGGCCCCTCGCTGTGAATCTTGAAGCGCATCCCCTTCAGATTGAGCAGGATCTCGGGCACGTCTTCCTTGATCCCCGGCATCGTCGTGAACTCGTGCTGGACGCCGTCGATCTTGACCGCCGTCACGGCCGCGCCTGGGAGCGAAGACAGAAGCCCGCGGCGCAGCGCGTTCCCCAGCGTGACCCCGAAGCCGCGCTCGAGCGGCTCGACGGTGAACCTGCCGTAACGGTTCGTCGAGACCTTGTCGTCCACCTCGACGTTCTTCGGCATTTGCAGATTCTTCCACTTCATAATGGTCTCCTACCTCCTTGAGACTCCGGTTATTTCGAGTAAAGCTCCACGATGAGCTGCTCCGACACTTTCGTCGGGATATTGGCTCGCGTCGGATACTCGAGGATGCGGCCGGAGAACTTTTCGTAGTCCACCGAGATCCAGTTCATCATCTCGCGCCCCTTGCTCTGCTCGACCGATCCCAGAATGAACGGCACGTTCTTGCTGTTGGGACGCACGCGAACCTCGTCCCCGACCTTCACCTCGAAGCTCGGGATGTCCACGATCCGCTCGTTCACCGTGAAATGCCGGTGCCGGACGAGCTGCCTGGCCGCCGAGCGGGACGAGGCGAATCCCATCCGGAAGACGATGTTGTCGAGACGCCGTTCGAGCTGCAGGAGCAGGTTCTCCCCCGTGACGCCCTTCTGACTCTCCGCTTTCGCGAAGTAGTTCCGGAACTGCCGCTCCAGAACGCCGTAGATACGCCTGGTCTTTTGCTTCATGCGGAGCTGGAGACCGTAGCTCGTTTCCTTGGAGCGGCGGTCTTTCCCGTGCTCCCCGGGCGCGTAGCCGCGGCGTTCGAACGCGCACTTCTCCGTAAAGCAGCGCGTTCCTTTGAGGAAGAGCTTCTCTCCCTCCCGGCGGCAGAGCCGGCACTTTGCTGCGCGATACGTCGCCATAGGGTGTGCTTTAAACCTCCTTCTTTCTCGCTTCGCCGCTCTTCGTTCCGACGCGCTCGCCCATTAGACGCGACGCCTTTTGGGCGGACGGCAGCCATTGTGAGGAATGGGCGTGACGTCCTTGATGGCGGAAATATCGAGCCCCGCCGCCTGCAGCGATCGGATCGCCGCCTCGCGCCCCGAGCCCGGACCCTTTACCCACACTTCGACCTTCTTCAAACCCAGCGAAATCGCCTCTTTCGCCGCCGACTCGGCCGAGATCTGCGCCGCGAACGGCGTGCTCTTGCGCGAGCCCTTGAACCCGACCTTCCCCGCGCTGGCCCAGGCCACGGTGTGCCCGTCCATGTCGGTGATCGTCACGATCGTGTTGTTGAACGTCGATTGGACGTGGGCGATCCCGTTGATGCCCACCTTCCGCTCGCGCTTTTTCTTCGGCTTTGGGGCTGCCGCCGGTGCCGCCGGCGCTGCTGCTGGTGCCGTCGCTTCAGCCACTCGATTCTCCTCTCATCAGCCTGCCGGCTTCGGCGCCGGACGTTTCGGTGCGGCGGCGATCCTTTTCATCGCGCCGGCCGTCTTCTTGGGACCCTTGCGGGTCCGCGCATTGGTTCGGGTGCGCTGCCCGCGGACGGGAAGGTTCTTCCGATGCCGGAGGCCCCGGTAGGCGCCGATGTCCATGAGTCGCTTGATGTTCATCGCGACCTCGCTGCGGCGCGCTCCTTCCACCTTGAGCTGCGACTCGATCACCTGCCGCAGCTTGCCCGTCTCCTCTTCCGTGAGACCCTTCACGCGCGTGTCCGGGCTGACGCCCGTCATCGCGAGAATTCTCTTCGACGTCGGCCGTCCAATCCCAAAAATGTACGTCAGCGCGATTTCGATGCGCTTTTCGTTCGGCAGATCGACTCCGGCGATACGAGCCAAGACTCTCCTCCTTACCTAACCCTGACGCTGCTTGTGGCGCGGGTTCTTGCAGATGATGCGCACGACGCCCTTGCGCCGGACAACCTTGCAGTGCTCGCAAATCCTCGTAACGGACGCTTTGACTTTCATTGCCGCTCTCCCGCTGTCGCTATTTGTACCGGTAGATGATCCGCCCGCGATTCAAATCGTAGGGCGACAGCTCCACCGTGACCTTGTCCCCGGGCAGGATCTTGATGAAGTTCATCCTCATCTTGCCCGAGATGTGCGCCAGGACCTTGTGACCGTTTTCCAGCTCGACCCGAAACATCGCGTTCGGAAGCGGCTCGATAACCGTTCCTTCGACCTGGACGCCTTCTTCTTTTGCCATTCTCCTAGTCGGCCTCGACCTTGGAGAGGATGACCGGCCCGTCGGCGCCGATCGCGACGGTGTGCTCGAAATGGGCCGAAAGATTCCGGTCCGCCGTCACGACCGTCCACTGGTCCGGCATGGTGATCACTTCCGCCGTGCCTGCGTTCACCATCGGTTCGATCGCAAGCACCATCCCTTCCTTGAGCTTCGGCCCCTCTCCCACGCGCCCGTAATTGGGCACCTGGGGCTCCTCGTGCAGCTCCCGTCCGATCCCGTGCCCGACGAGCGCGCGCACGACCCGGAACCGGTGGCGCGTCACTTCCCGCTCGATCGCGGCCGAGATGTCCGAAACGCGGTTCCCCGGCCTTGCCTGCTCGATGCCCGCCTCGAGACCGCGCTGCGTCGCCTCGAGGAGCTTCGTCGCGACCGGCGTCACTTCCCCGACGGCGTAGGTGTGCGCCGCGTCCCCGAAGAAACCCTCGCGCTTCACCCCGATATCGAGCGAGACGATGTCTCCTTCGCGGAGAAATCGGCTCGCGCTCGGGATCCCGTGCACGACCTCCTCGTTGATCGAGGCGCAGACGCTCGCGGGAAACCCACGATACCCCTTGAACGCCGGCTCGCCGCCCGAGTCACGGATGAACGCCTCGGCCAACCGGTCCAGCTCCAGCGTGCTCACCCCGGGGCGGATCTCACGTGAGAGCATCGAGAGACAACGCCCCACGATCTGCGCGCTCTTGCGGATCAACTCCACTTCGCCCAGCTCGTGGATCTGGATCACTCTTTCCTCGACCGGGGCCCGGCTCAGGCGGCCTTCCCGATGGAGCGCTGGATCGCCGCGTAGACGTCCGCGGCCAGCCCCGACGCGTCCACGTTTCGGAGAGCGCCTTCCCGCTCGTAGTACGCCACGAGGGGCGCGGTCTCACGCGCGTACACCTCGAGGCGCTTCCGCACCGTCTCGGGTTCGTCGTCCGTCCGCTGTGTGAGCGCGCTTCCGCACACATCGCAGCGTCCCGCGACCTTGGGCGGAGCCGTGCTTGCATTGTAAATGGCTCCGCACTTGGCGCAGAGCCAGCGGTCCCGAAGCCGGCTCACGACGACTTCCGTCGGGACCACGAGATTCAAGACCAGGTCGAGCGGCCGCCCGCCGAGCAGGCTCTTCAGCCCCTCCGCCTGGGCGACGGTGCGCGGAAATCCGTCCAGGATAAAGCCCCCTTGTGCGTCGCGGCGTCCAAGCCTCGTCTCGATCAGCCCGAGCACCGTCTCATCGGGAACGAGCCTCCCCGACTTGACGTGCTCCTGCGCGCTCTTCCCGAGCGCGGTGCCTTCCGCGATCGCCTGGCGCAAAATATCGCCGGTCGCGACGAGCGGCACCCCGAGCGACTCCGAGAGCCGCTTGCCGTGCGTGCCTTTGCCGCTCCCCGGCGGTCCGAGGAGCACCACTCTCATCGGCGGCCCCGAAGCTTGCCGCTCTTGACGAAGCCTTCGTAGTGCCGCATGAGCAGATGCGATTCCATCTGCTGCAAGGTGTCGAGCGCCACGCCGACCACGATCAGGACGCTGGTTCCGCCGAAATAGAACGGAACGTTGAATCGGCGAATCAGGATGTCCGGGAGCACCGCGATCAGCGCCAGGAACACGGCCCCAGGCAGCGTGATGCGCGAAAGGACCCGGTCGATGTACTCGGTGGTCTTCCTCCCGGGACGGATCCCCGGGATGAAACCGCCGTACTTTTTCATGTTGTCCGCCATGTCCGTCGGATTGAGCACGATGGCGGTGTAGAAATACGTGAAGAAAATGATCGTGACCGAGTAGATCCCGATGTAAATGATGCTCCCGACCGAGAAGAGGTGCGCGAGCCCCTGGATCATCGAATTCCCGTGAAAATAGAGCGCGAGCGTGCTCGGAAGCATGATCACCGACTGCGCGAAGATGATCGGGATCACGCCCGCCGTGTTCACCCGGAGCGGGATGTGCGTGCTCTGGCCGCCGTACATCTTCCGGCCCACGACCCGCTTCGCGTACTGGACGGGAATCTTCCGCTGCGCCTGAGTCATCGCGACGACCGCGGCGATCACGCCCACCATGATCGCGATCATGAGGATCGCGACGATCGGCGAGAGCGTCCCCACCCGCAGGGCCCGGACGCTGTTCACGATGTCGGCCGGGAAACGCGCCACGATCCCGGTAAAGATGATAAGCGAGATCCCGTTTCCGATCCCGCGCTCCGTGATCTGCTCGCCCAACCACATGATGAGGATCGTCCCGGCCGTCTGGGTGATCATCGTCATGAGCTCGAACGCAGGGCCCGGGTGCGGCACGACCGGCACGCCCTGGGCGCCTAGGGATGCCAGGAACTTCGCGAACGCGATCGACTGGACCGCAGAGAGGCCCACGGTCCCGAGGCGCGTGTACTGGGTTATCTTCTTCCGGCCTTCCTCTCCCTCCTTCTGGAGCTTCTCGAAGTACGGCACGACCGCTCCGAGGAGCTGGAGAATGATCGAGGCCGAGATGTACGGCATGATCCCGAGCGCGAAGACCGTCGCCTTGGCGAAGCTTCCGCCGACGAAGAGGTCGTACAGGCCGAAGAGCGAGTTGGCCTGGCTCGCGAACGCCGTGACCAGCGCCTCGCTGTTCACGCCCGGGGTGGGGACGTGCCCGCCCAGACGGTAGACGCAGAGAAGCGCGATCGTGAACAAAACCCGGCGCTTCAGCTCCGGGATTCGAAATACGTTCTGGAAACTCTCGAGCATTGCCCTCGATCAGCCCTGGGTTCTCGTCTTGCGCTCGCCCCGCGCGCGACGCGTCTTGGGCGCGGGAAGCGTGATCGTCCCGCCCGCGGCTTCGACCTTGGCGCGCGCCGTGGCGCTCGCCGCGTCGACCGTGATCTGAAACGCCGCCTTGACCTCACCCTCACCCAGGAGCTTGACCGGCCGGTCGCCGCGAGCGACGAGCCGTTTCGCCGTCAGCGTTTCGCGGTTCACAGCCTCGCCGGAGGAAAAACGCTCGAGCGACCCCACGTTCACCACCTGGAAGCTCACCCGGCTGGGGTTCACGAACCCCCGCTTGGGGATCCGGCGCTGAATCGGCATCTGCCCACCTTCGAACCACCGCGGCACCTTGGCGCCCTTGCCCGCCCGCGCCCTCTGCCCCTTGTGGCCGCGCCCGGCGGTTCCGCCCAGCCCCGAGGCCGTGCCCAATCCACGGCGCTTCTTCGCGTGAGTCGCCCCGCGCGCCGGCTTCAGCTGACCGATCTTCATGACCTAGGCACCCTCTTCTTCCCCTTGATATTGAGACCCGAAGCACCCCGAGCCTTCCTTCTGGCTCCTGAAGCGGCCCGAGCCTTCGACCTGGCGTCCAAGGCGGCGGCTGACTTCCTCTTCTTCGGAGCGGCCCTCTTCCTGGGCCGCGGAGCGGCCGTGCCGCCTGCCGTCGTCACCGCATCGGCCGGCTCCATGCGGACCAGATAGCGGACGAGATGGACCATCCCGCGAATCTGGGGCGTGTCCTCGTGGACCACAAAATGGTTGATGCGGCGCAATCCCAGCGCCGCCAGCGTGCGCTTGTGTTTTTCGATGCAGCGGATCTTGCTCCGCTCCTGAGTGATCTTAACGAGTGGCATCGCCCTATGCCGCCGGCGCCTTCGGCCGCATCCCGAGGAGCTCGCTCACGGTCTTCCCGCGCGCCGCGGCGACTTCGCTTGCCTGCCGCAGGCTCTGAAGACCCGCCACGGTGGCCTTCACCACGTTGTGTGGATTCCCCGAGCCGAGCGATTTCGTGAGCACGTCGTGGATCCCCGCCGCCTCGAGGACCGCGCGCACCGTTCCGCCCGCGATCACGCCTGTTCCCGGCGTCGCGGGCTTCATCAACACGACACCCGCTCCGAATCGACCCGTGACCTGATGCGGAATGGTCGCCTTCTTGAGCGGAACCGCGAACATGCCCTTCTTTGCCGCTTCGCCCGCCTTGCGGATGGCGTCCGAGACTTCGTTCGCCTTGCCGAGGCCCACGCCGACGCGCCCCTTGCCGTCTCCGACCGCGACGATCGCGTTGAAGCTGAACCGGCGTCCGCCCTTCACCACCTTGGCGACGCGATTTACGTGGATCACGCGCTCGATGAACTCGGAGTCCTGCTGGGACTGCATGCGTCCGCGCATTCCTGGATAGGCCATGAAATCTCCTAGAAGTTCAGGCCGCCCTCGCGGGCGCCCTCAGCGACCGCCTTGACCCGGCCGTGATAGAGATAGCCGCTGCGGTCGAAACACACACGTTCGATGCCCTTCTCCTTCGCCCGCGCCGCGATCTGCTTTCCGACGAGCTTGCCTGCTTCGATCTTCCCCTTCGTCTCCTTGAGCCTCGGCGCCACCTCTTTGTCCATCGAAGAAACGGTGAGGATCGTCCGGCCCGTGAGATCGTCGACCAGCTGGGCGTAGATATGGTTCAAGCTCCGGAACACGGTGAGGCGCGGCCGTTCGGCCGTTCCCATGACCTTCTTCCGGATTCTAATGTGACGCCGGGTCCGGCCCGTGAGCCGGGGTGTCGCTTTCGATTTCATCGTTCCGTTCCTGCCTCAGGTGGCGCCGAGCGCGGCGCGGTCCTAGGCGGCGGTCTTGCCGCCCGCGGCCTTACCCGCCTTGCGGCGGACGTACTCGCCGGCGTAGCGGATCCCTTTGCCCTTGTAGGGCTCGGGCGGCCTGAAGTCGCGGATGATCGCCGCTACCTGTCCGACGAGCTCCTTGTTGTATCCGCTCACGACGACCTTGGTTTGGGATTCGGTCGCGATCGTGATGCCCGCGGGGGGCTCGTACTCGATCGGGTGCGAATACCCAAGCTGCATCGTGAGCTTCTTGCCGCTCATCTGGGCGCGGTAGCCCGTACCCTGGATCTCGAGCGCCTTGGAGAAGCCCTTCGTGACGCCTTCGACCATATTCGCGAGCACCGCCCGCGTCGTGCCGTGCAGCGCGAGCGCCTGCTTGCCGCCCCCCACCTGGGCGACCAGGATCTCGCTCGGCTCGATCTTCACGTCGACGCCGTGGGCGAGGTGGAATTCCATCTCCCCCTTCGGTCCCTTGACGTGGATCGCGAGAGCGTCCCGCTTCACCTGCACCCCGGCGGGAATCTGGATCGGCATCTTTCCTACTCGCGACGGCATCGTTCGCTCCTACCAGACGCGGAAGAGGTACTCGCCACCGAGCCCCTCATCGCGCGCTTCGATATCGGTCATGACCCCGCTCGGCGTGGACACAACGGCCGTCCCCATCCCGCCTTGGACTTTCGGAATCTCGTGGCGGCGCAGATACACGCGGCGGCCGGGCTTGCTCACGCGCTCGATCCCCTGGATGACGCTCTTTTCCTTGGCGTCGTACTTGAGATAGATGCGGAGAAGGCCCTGCTTCTTGTCGTCGATCGACTTGTAGTTGTTGATGAACTTCTCCTTGAGCAGCAGCCGCACCAGCTCCGTCTTCAAGTTCGAAGCCGGAACGTCCACCTTCTTGTGCTTCGCCTTGCAGGCGTTGCGGATGCACGTCAAGAGATCCGCAACCGGATCGGTAACCGACATAGTCCCCTTTCAGCCGCGGGCGCTCGGCCCGGATTTCGGGCGCGCGGCCCGGATTACCAGCTCGCCTTGACCACGCCCGGGATCTGGCCCATCAGGGCAAGCTCCCGGAAGCAAATGCGGCAGAGTCCGAAGTCGCGCAGGAACGCGCGCGACCGGCCGCAGCGGTGGCAGCGGTTGTAGCGGCGGACCTTGAACTTGGGTGTCCGCCTCCACTTCTCCATCAGCGATTTCTTGGCCAACTTCGCTCCTTCGCCGTTACGCCTGGCGCTGCCGGAACGGCATGTTCATGAGCCTCAAAAGCTCCTGCCCTTGCTCGTCGTTCTCGGCCGACGTGACGAACGTGACGTCCATCCCCCGGATCTTCTCGACCTTGTCATAGTTGATCTCCGGGAAGATGATCTGCTCGGTGATCCCGAGCGTGTAGTTCCCTTGCCCGTCGAACGACTTCATCGGCACGCCGCGGAAGTCGCGGATTCGGGGCAGCGCGACATTGATCAGCCGGTCGTAAAACTCGTACATCCTCGGGCCGCGCAGGGTCACCATGCAGCCGATGGGCTGCCCCTCGCGCAGCTTGAAGTTGGCGATCGACTTCTTCGCCTTGCGGATCGAAGGCTTCTGGCCCGTGATCGTGGTCAGCTCCGCCACCGCCGCGTCCAGCATCTTGATGTTCAGAAGCGCATCCCCCACGCCCATGTTCACCACGATCTTCTTGAGCCGCGGCACCTGCATGGGGTTCTTGTACTGGAAACGTTTCATCAGCTCGGGGAGTACCTTCTGCTCGAAATGCTCCCTCAGCCGGGGGACCCGCGCCGGCGGCTCGGCTTCGCCGATGGCCGGACCGGAGGGAGCATCCTTGCCCCCCTTCCTTCTCGAATCCCCTTTGGCCTTGCCCTCGCCTTTCGCCTTCGCCTCGCCCTTCGGCTTTGCGTCCCCTTTCGGTTTCGCCTCTCCTTTGGGCTTGGCGTCGGCATTGGCTTCGGCCGCGCCTTCCGGCTTGGGCTTCGCCTGCTTCTTCTCTTTTGGCTCTTTCTCGTCCGCCATCAGCGCACTCTCGGGATCGTCTCGCCGCAACGCGCGCAATAGCGCTCGCGCTTGCCGTCGGCCGTCCGCTTCATCGTCACGCGAACGCCCATCTGGCACTTGGGGCAGAGATGCATCACGTTGGAGATGTGGACCGGGGCTTCACGCTCGAGAATCCCGCCCTGGACCTTTTGTCCGCGCGGCTTCGTGTGCCGCTTGATGAAATTGACTTTCTCGACGATCAGCCGGTCTTCATCGATCAGGACCTTGAGCACTCGCCCGGACTTGCCCCGGTCGTCGCCGGCGATCACCACCACTTGGTCGTTTCTCGCGAAATGGGACACGGTTACCTCAAATCACTTCAGGTGCCAGCGAGATGATCTTCATGAACTCACGCTCGCGCAGCTCACGAGCCACGGGACCGAAGATGCGCGTCCCCTTGGGCTCCTTCTGGTCGTCGATCAGCACCGCCGCATTCTGGTCGAATCGGATGTAGGAGCCGTCCTTCCGTCGGACTTCCTTGACGGTCCGAATGAGCACCGCCTTGTGGACGTCCCCCTTCTTGATCTGCGCGCCCGGAAGCGCGTCCTGGATCGAGACGACGATCACGTCGCCCAACCGGCCGTAACGCTTTCGGGTGCCTCCGAGCACTTTCACCACGCGGGCGACCCGCGCTCCGGAGTTATCCGATATCGTGATGATGCTGCGTGGCTGAACCATCCGCGCTCTCCTCCTCCCGGCCCGCTCAGCGTTCGACGCGCTTGACGAAGTCGAGAAGGCGCCAACACTTGTCCTTGCTCAACGGACGCGTTTCCATGAAACGGATCACGTCCCCCACCTTGCACTCGTTTTTCTCGTCGTGGATCTTGAAACGGCTCCGGCGACGAACGTACTTGCCGTAGTCCGGATCCTTGACGAGCCGCTCGATCGTAGCCACCACGGTCTTCTGCATGGCCGCGCTGACGACCTTGCCGGTCATCACCTTCCTCCGGCCTCGATTCTTCACGTCCTGTTCCGTCACGCCTTGGGCTCCCCATGGCCGGAGAGCTTGCGAACGCCCGTCCGGTGTTCCGCCAAAATCGTCTGGAGGCGGGCGATGTCCCGCCGCCGCTCTCGAATCAGGAGAGGGTTCTGGAGCTGGCGCATCCCGTTCCGGAAGCGCAGGTTGAAAAGCTCCTCATGCAGCTCGCCGATCCTGTGCTGGATCTCGTCCTCGGTCATGTCGCGGATCTTCTCCGCCTTGAGCTCTCTCATCTCAGCTCCCCGCCAGATCCTGCCGCTCGACGAACTTCGTCTTCATCGGCAGCTTGCTTGCGCCCAGCTTCATCGCCTTCTTCGCCAGCTCGGCGCTGATTCCCTCGAGCTCGAAAAGAACGCGCCCCGGCTTCACCACCGCCACCCAGAACTCGGGCGAGCCCTTGCCCTTCCCCATTCGCGTCTCGGCCGGCTTCACCGTCACCGGCTTGTCCGGAAAGATGCGGATCCACATCTTGCCGCCGCGCTTGATGAAGCGCGTGATCGCGACGCGGGCCGCCTCGATCTGGCGGTTCGTGACCCACGCCGCCTCGAGCGCCTGCAGCCCGAACTCGCCGAAGGATACGGTGGCGCCGCGGTAGGCCATGCCCTTCCGCCGGCCCCGCATCTGCTTCCGGTGCTTGACCCGCTTCGGTACGAGCATGCCGCTTTATCCCACCGCCGGCGTCGCGGTGCGGGTCTGGCTGGGCGGGAGGACCGGCGGCTGCTCCTTCTTCTCCAGCACCTCGCCCTTGAAGATCCATACCTTCACGCCCACCGTCCCGTAGATGGTCCGGGCCGTGGCGCGCGCGAAATCGATATCGGCGCGCAGCGTATGAAGCGGCACCCGCCCCTCGCGGTATCCCTCGGTCCGCGCCATCTCGGCGCCCCCCAGGCGGCCGGAGCACACGATGCGGATGCCCCCCGCGCCCGAGCGCATCGTCGAAGCGATCGCCTTCTTCATCGCGCGCCGGAAGGAGACCCGCTGCTCGAGTTGCCGGGCCACGTGCTCCGAGACCAGGATCGCGTCCAAGTCGGGCTTCTT